>CANPMT010000089.1 GCA_947575235.1 uncultured Porphyromonadaceae bacterium | reverse complement strand
CTCATAGTTGTCGATGGGGAACTGGTCGGTGTCCCAGCCGTTCTGATAGTCACCACGGTTGGCGTCGATTGAGCCGAGCATACCGTTGTCGACAGCCACAGCGAGCTCATGCTCGAAGGTGTGGCCAGCTAAAGTGGCATGGTTAACCTCGATGTTCACCTTGAAATCCTTCTCCAGTCCGTGAGCCTTCAGGAAACCGATGACAGTCTCGGTGTCGACATCATACTGATGCTTGCTCGGCTCCATGGGCTTAGGCTCGATGAGGAATGTGCCTGCGAAACCTTTTGAACGGGCATAGTCGCGTGCCATGGTGAGCATCATCGCAAGGTGCTCCTTCTCACGTTTCTGGTCGGTGTTGAGAAGGCTCATGTAACCCTCGCGGCCACCCCAGAACACGTAGTTCTGACCGCCAAGCTCGATTGTCGCGTCGATGGCGTTCTTGATCTGCACGGCAGCGCGGGCCACAACATCGAAGTCAGGGTTTGTAGCGGCGCCGTTCATATAGCGTCCATTGCTGAATACATTGGCCGTACCCCAGAGGTTCTTGATGTTTGTGCCCTGCATCTTCTCCTTGATGTAAGCCACAACAGCCTTGAGGTTTGCCTCATACTCCTCGACAGAGTCACCCTCCTCCACGAGGTCGACATCATGGAAGCAGAAATACTCCACACCGAGTTTCTCCATGATCTCAAAGCCTGCGTCCACCTTATTCTTTGCGCGCTCAACGGCAGTCTCACCCACATTCCAGGGGAATTTCTTTGTGCCGCCGCCGAACTGGTCGCCACCCTCGGCGCAGAGTGTGTGCCACCATGCCATGGCGAATTTGAGCCATTCCTTCATGGGTTTGCCGAGCACCATACGGTCAGCGTCGTAGTAGCGGTAAGCGAGAGGATTATAGCTTGATACGCCCTCAAATTTGATTTTCCCGATTTCGGGGAAATATTCTTTCTGTGCCATTTTTTTCAGATTGTTTTATTTTGTTGATTATTATTGATTTTTCAGTTTAACACCTTTGACAGGCACTCCTTCCAACGGGCATAGGCCTCAAGATAAGGGGTGCGGTCGGCGGCCGGATGAACCTCACCGAGTTTCACAAGAGACGCGAACGCCTCATTGTTATCCTTGTAGATACCGGCACCCATACCGGCACCCTTGGCTGCGCCTACGGCACCGTCTGTATCGAAGAGGTCGATAGTGGCACCCGAAACGGAGGCGAGAGTGTCGCGGAACACCGGACTGAGGAACATGTTGGCGTTGCCGGCATGAATCTTGTTGATCTGCATACCGATACCCTCCATAATCTCCATGCCGTACATGAACGAGAACACTATACCCTCCTGGGCGGCGCGGAGCATATGGGTACGGTTGTGGATATTGAAATTTATGCCATGGAAGGAACATCCGGTCTCACGGTTCTCCAGCACACGTTCGGCGCCGTTGCCGAAGGGTAATATCGATACTCCCGCTGAACCAACAGGAGCTTGTGCGGCAAGCTCATTCATCTCAGGATAAGAGCACCCCTGAGGTGCGATGTTGCGCTTGCACCAGGAATTGAGTATGCCTGTGCCGTTGATGCAGGTCATGACACCGATACGGGTCTGACGCTCTGAGTGGTTGACGTGTGCGAAGTTGTTGACACGTGAACGGGGGTCATAGTCGACAGTGCCGTTTATGCCATACACCACGCCTGAAGTGCCTGCGGTTGATGCCACCTCTCCGGGATTGAAAACGTTGAGCGACAGTGCATTGTTCGGTTGGTCGCCGGCACGGTAAGTGATAGGTGTTCCTTCGGCAAGACCGAGTTCGGCGGCCGCTTCGGCTGTCAGTTCACCCTGATTTGAGAAAGTGGGCACAACCTCTGGAAGAATACCGGGGTCGTAGCCGTAATAATCCATCAGGAATTTAGCCGGGCCATTCTCCTTGAAATCCCATAGCATATATTCCGACAGACCTTCCGGGGTAGTCACGAGACGTCCGGTCATCTTCCATGCCACATAGTCGGCCGGGAGCATTACCTTGCAGATTCGGGAGAATATATCGGGTTCATTCTCCTTGACCCATTGCAGTTTGGCGGCGGTGAAATTACCAGGAGAGTTGAGGAGGTGTCCCAGGCAATTCTCGGCACCCAACTCCTTGAAAGCCTTCTCACCGTAAGGCACACCGCGTGAGTCACACCAGATGATAGAATCGCGGAGCAGATTGAACCGCTCATCCACGCAAACCAGTCCGTGCATCTGATAAGAGAATCCGATGGCCTTGATATCCTTTGAGTTTACTTTCGACTCAGACAAAACAAGTTTAGTGACCTCTTTGACGAAGTTCCACCATGTGCCGGGGTCTTGTTCGGCCCAGCCTGATTTCAAACTCTTGATAGGAGCCTCCGTCTCCGGATAGAAAGCGGAAGCCACACACTCTCCTGTAGCGGCGTTTACGAGCGCTGCTTTCACAGAGGAAGTGCCTATGTCATAACCTAATAGATACATGGTAAAAATTTTATAATCCCGTTAAAGATAAACACATTCTAAGCTTGATTTGATGAAGCCGAGCCTTCAATTGTGATGATGTTTCCCTCCTTGTCATATTCCAACTCGCAAACCTTGAGGCTGCGCAGCCAGGTCTTACCGTGAGAGGGCACACAGTCATGATGGAAAAGATACCATTTCCCCTTGTACTCTACGATTGAATGATGGGTGGTCCATCCTACGACGGGGGTAAGTATGCAACCTTTATATGTGAAGGGTCCGTAAGGGTTGTCACCTACGGCATAACATATACGGTGAGTGTCGCCCGTAGAGTAAGAGAAATAGTATTTGCCATTATACTTGTGCATCCATGAAGCCTCGAAGAAACGGCGTTGATTGTCGCCGGCTTTCAAGGGTTCTCCGGTCACAGGGTCAAGAATTATGACCGGACGGGGCTCTTCGGCAAACTGCAGCATATCTTCTGAAAGACGCGCCACGCGCGGCGGGAGAGCTGGAGCGTCGTCATCCTCAAGATGAGGATTCTCGATGGCTTTGTTGTCGCGGTAGCGTTGCAACTGGCCGCCCCATAGGCCACCGAAATAGAGATAATAATCATCTCCATCCTTCAATATGGCGTAATCTATTGAATAGCTGCCTCTCACTGGATCCGGCATAGGGATGAACGGTCCTTCCGGAGAGTTAGCCACAGCCACACCCATACGGAAAATATCATTCTTATCCTTTAAAGGGAAGTAAAGGTAATACTTTCCATCCTTTTCGGCTACATCACAGTCCCATAATTGACGTCCGGCCCATGGTATTTTTTCCACAGAGAGAATCACCCCATGGTCTTTGACCTCACCGTGCATCACATCATCAGTCGAGAACACATGATAATCCTTCATGTTGAAGTGGTCGCCATTATCATTCTCAGGCACTCCCGATTCCCAATCGTGTGAGGGGTATATGTAGAGCCGGTCGCCGAATACATGCACCGAGGGGTCGGCCATGTAATCACCGGGCACAAGATATCTGAATTCCTTATCCTTCATTGTTGTTAAGTTCTTTATCAAGTTCGATTAAAAAGGGCTTCATCTCATGGTTCCTGTCAAGGAACAGCGGGTAGTCGGTGCGTCCCGGCACAGGCCAGCCGTTTCTCCAGGAGTCGCCGTCGCAGACACCCCATGCCGTGACACGGGTTATGGCATCTGCATTTCTGAGGTATATATCCATCAGACTCTTCATCCGGCTGTTCCATTTAGCATCCATATCCACAGGGAGTCCATCTTTATACGGATTGAGGCTGTCATTATACTCAGCCGTGTCAGAAATATTTGCTCCACCTACAGGGGCGGGGAGAGCTGTGAGGTCGAGCTCAGTAACCATTACATTGACACCGGCGGCAGCAAACGCTTTGAGGGATTTCTCATATTCGGTAAGGTCAGGATAGTCAAGTCCCACGTGCGATTGCATCCCTATGCCATCGATTCTGAGTCCACGCTCTTTGAGTTGCTTTATAAGGCGGACGTACGTCTCACGTTTACCCTTCTCAGCCATGCTATAGTCGTTGAGGTAGAGCTCAGCATCGGGGTCAGCCTCATGGGCATACTGGAAAGCGAGCGGAATAAATTCCTCACCGAGAATCTCATAGAAGGGACTCTTACGGTAAGAACCGTCCTCCATGATTGCCTCATTGACTACATCCCAACCTTTGATTTTACCCTTGTAGCGTCCGGCTACGGCATAGATATGGTCTTTCATCCTCTGGCGGAGAGTGTCGGCAGATACATAGTCTCCCTTCTCATTTACAAGAAACCATGGGGCACATTGCGAGTGCCATATCAGGCAATGCCCGATAATCTCCATATTGTTTTTGACTCCAAATTCCACGAATTCGTCGGCGGGCTGCCAGTTGTAGGAGTCTTTCTCCGGATGGATTTTCTCACACTTCATGCAATTCTCAGCCACAATCGAGTTGAAATGTCTTATGATTGCCTGTTGCCCGATTGGGTCGTCTCCGTTTGTCTGATTGACGGTTACGGCAGTTCCAATGGTAAATCTATCTCCGAAGATATCCTTCACGGCAGTCTCATTAGGTGGCTGGGAGGCACATGCAGAGATGATACAACCTGCGGTGAGGAGTGAAAGCAATAAATTCGGTTTCATGTAGTTATTCGATATTATAGTATGTGAGGGTAATTTCATGGATTCAATGTCGGTTGCGCTGCTCGATGGCGGTGTTGATCTGATCCATTCTCTTGTCGTCGAGTTCATAACGTGATATTATGAAGATCGAGAGCACGAGCAGAATGGCGGGAATCACGGCGACAAGCCACAATATACCCTGTTCTGCAAAAGGAGTCTGCTCCATTGCATCTTTATTGAAGCCCACGAACGCGAGCACGAGGCCCGGCACAACGCCACCGAGAGCCATACCGGCTTTGTAGAAGATTCCGGTGAGAGCATTCACGATTCCGGCGATGCGTTTGCCATGGGTGTATTCACCGTAAGAAATAACCTCAGGCACAAGAGCCCACATGTAGCCGGTTGCGACGATGACGCCGGTTGATTTGATGAACTGTGCGATGTAGACCATCCACATATTCTGTGAGGGATTGCCGGATGTCGAAACGATGTAGAGCATAGCCATGCCGAAAATGGCAGTTGTGAGAAAGATATAGAACATCCCCTTCTTCCCGATACGGTTTTTTATTGCCGGCACCATCGGCATGAAGATGAAAGCCGGGATAGATCCGAGCCCCATGAATATGGAAAGTTCCGCTGCAGAGCCGTGCATGTTGTAATTGATATAGTATGCTCCGGCGGCATTGCCGATCGCCATCATGGCGAAAGCCGTGATGAAGAAGAATGCGAGAATCCTGAGCGGACGATTCCGGGCGAACTCCATCCAGAGGTCAGACACCTTCACGTCATGAGATGCCGACTCATCCATCACCACGCGTTCACGGCATTGCGAGAAGCAGAATATGAGGAGAGCCAACCCCACGAGACCATATATGCTCATCATCATGAACCATGAACCGTCTTCGGTCGGTAGGTCGCCGGTCTCGGTGGGGTCAAGAATCTGAAGCATCATCGGAATCCCCATTCCCACCGCGAGTCCGCCGACATTCGCCATGAACATACGCACCGAGGTGAGGATTGTGATTTCGTTGGTGTCTCGTGTGAGCGATGCGTTCAGGGCGCCGTATGGCACGTTGACAAGCGTGTAGCACATGGATAGTCCCACATAAGTTATATATGCGTATGTGAGCGAGCCCGAGAATCCGTTCCAGAAACATAGGATGGCGAATCCGGTAAGGGGGATGCCCCCTAATATAAGATACGACCTGTATTTTCCGAGCGAGGGATTGTGCTTGTCGACAAACGTGCCAACGACAGGATCCCAGATCACATCAACAATGCGAACTATCAGAAACATGACGGCGGCCACTGCCGGATCGAGTCCATAGACATTGGTATAGAAGAAGAGAAGATACATGGAGATGGTCTGATAGATCAGGTTCTGGGCGAGGTCGCCGCTTCCGAATCCAATCCGCTGCAGCCACGTCAGCTTGTGGTAGCCGGCACTTGTCCGGATATCGGCTGTGCCTTCTGAATTTAAGGTTAGTTCCATATCGTTTTCAGTTATCAGGTTTTGTTTCATCGAGGGGATGCCTCCACCGGGATGCGCCGCCTCATATTTCGGGGTTTCAATAAGTTGCCGCAAATTTAAGCACAAAAATGACAAGTGGGGTAATTGTTTTATTTCAATTACGTTTTCAAATGTTACATAACCGGCAACCGGGGTTATTATGTAATATTTGAAGAGGTATCTGTTATCAATGCTTCTGACAAGTATAGAAAAAATGGCTACTTTTGCAGAGTGAACCATAATATCTTTTGGAAATGAACTCAACAACCAGAACATCACTTGCGGTGATGATGACCCTCATCCCGCTTATGGGACTCGGCGCGGTGCAGAGCGTGTCGAGTCCGTCAGGAAAGACTGTGGTGGAGATAACCGACAACGGGGGGCGACCGGCCTACTCTGTGATACACGGCGGTAAGAAATTTCTGCTCCCTTCTCCCCTCGGATTGAATACCAATATCGGTGATTTCACCTCCGGGATGGCTATGTCAGGAGCATCAGAGACAGAACATATCAAGGGTCATTATTCGCTTCCAAATATAAAGAAAAGAGAGGTGGATTATGATGCCAACCGCAAGACGGTACGTTTCTCCAAAGATGGCAAAGATGTATATGAGGTGATATTTCACGTCGATGATAACAACGTAGCCTTCCGCTATCGGCTGCTTCCGCAGGGTGAGACAAGATGCTGTGTGGTGGAGGAGGAAACCACTGGTTTCATGATGCCTGACGGCACCACCACATTCCTGTGTCCGCAGAGCGCTCCGATGACAGGCTTCGCACGTACAGCGCCGAGCTACGAGACATCATACACGGTGGATGCCTCGATGGGTGGCAATGGCTGGGGTGAGGGCTTCACCTTCCCCTCCCTTTTCAAAAACAACAATGATGGCTGGATCCTGATTTCAGAGACGGGTATAGCCGGAGATTACTGCGGCTCTCACTTAGGCTGGAAAGAGGGGAGCCTCTACACAATCGCTTATCCTCATTCCGGTGAACAGAATGGTTTCGGAACCACCGGAGCCTCTGTGGCACTACCCGGGGAGACACCGTGGCGCACACTCACCATAGGAGAGACACTTGCACCTATTGTGGAGACAACAATTCCATTCGATGTTGTTGAGCCTCTATACACCCCTTCGCGCAGTTATGAATATGGCAAAGGTATGTGGAGCTGGATAATGTGGATGGACGGCAACACAGTTCCTGATGTGCAGAGAGAATATATTGACTTCGCGCATGAGATGGGTTACACAAGTGTGCTCGTGGATGCCCTTTGGGATACACAGATAGGATATGGGGAGATAGAGAGACTCGCAGAATATGGCAGAGATAAGGATGTCGACCTTTTTCTATGGTATAATTCAAACGGCAGTTGGAATGACGCACCGCAAGGGCCACGCGGCATTATGAACGACATAGTGAAGCGGCGCAAAGAGATGGCATGGATGCGCGACACCGGAATCCGCGGCATAAAGGTAGACTTCTTTGGTGGAGACAAGCAGGAGACCATGCGTCTTTATCACGACATACTCGCGGATGCCAACGACTATGGGCTGTTGGTGATATTCCATGGCTGTACACTCCCCCGCGGCTGGGAGAGAATGTATCCGAATTTCGTGGCAAGTGAGGCAGTTCTTGCCAGCGAGAATCTCCACTTCTCACAAGGCAGCTGTGATGCTGAGGCTTTCAATGCTACACTCCATCCTGTGGTGCGAAATGCCGTAGGGTCGATGGACTTCGGCGGGAGCGCATTGAACAAATATTATGGAAAGGACAATATGCACGGGTCAAAACGGATAACATCAGATGTGTTCGCGCTTGCCACGGCAGTCATGTTCCAGAGTGCTGTGCAGCACTTCGCGCTTGCCCCAAACAATATGGATGATGCCCCGGCATGGGCGATGGATTTCATGAGGACAGTCCCCACCACATGGGATGAGACACGTTTTATAGAGGGATACCCCGGCAAGTATCTGATAATGGCGCGTCGTCATAATGACACATGGTATATCTGTGGAGTCAACGCAGATGAAAAGCTGGTTTCAGCTGAGGTGGAGCTTCCCGAAGAGATACGAAAGTCACCTTTGATGCTCTATTCAGACGACAAGGTTCTGAAAGGGGGAGTGAAGAGTGTAAAACCCGACAAGAAAGGTAAGGTAAAGGTAAATATCCCACGTAACGGAGCATTTGTTATAATCAATGGCGCAGATCCTGATTTCCAGGTATATATATGTCTGGGGCAATCCAATATGGAGGGTGCCACCCCCTTCGAGACAATCGACACAGAGAATCTGTCAGACCGTTTCCTCATGATGCCCACAGCTGATATGCCTTCAAAGGGTAGGGAGAGAGGCAAATGGTACACCGCGTGTCCTCCGTTGTCGAACGAGTATGCCGGTCTCTGTCCTGCAGACTATTTCGGCAGGGAGATGCTGAAGTCTTTGCCATCGGGAAAGAGAATAGGCGTTTTGAATGTGGCGGTAGGCGGATGCAAGATAGAGCTCTTTGATCCGGCGGAATATTCACGCTACATTGCAGAACAGCCCGATTGGATGAAAGCGAAGGTGAAAGCATACGGTGACAAGCCCTACCGCCGACTTGTTGCTATGGCACGCGAGGCACAGCGCAGCGGAATGATAAAAGGCATACTGCTGCATCAGGGTGAGTCGAACACCGGCGATAAGGAATGGCCGGTAAAGGTAAAAGCCCTCTATGAACGGTTGCTCTCCGATCTGGGATTGAATGCAGGGGATGTGCCGTTGGTAGCCGGAGAGGTGCTGTCGGAAGATGCCGGAGGCGTGTGTCACAGCATGAACGAAATCATCAACACATTGCCCGATGTTATCCCCGGGAGCAAAGTTGTGAGTTCGGAGGGTTGCCCCGGTGTCGAGGATGGCCTTCACTTCACGGTGGAGGGTTATCGCGAAATGGGTCGCCGTTACGCTGAGTCTTTCATTGAGTGAATCTCTGTTTCCCTTGATATTCTGGATGCTTTTGATTATATTTGCGGAAATAGAGAAAAAGCATAGAAATGAAACAGCCTGAAAGAAGCAGAAAAGAGATTTTCAGACGGTATATAGTGTTTACCTTGGGTCTCTTCTTTATCTCGCTGGGTGTGAGTCTGATCACCCGGTCATTGGTAGGTACGTCACCGATTTCAAGTATTCCGTATGTGTTCAGCCGCAATTTTGACCTGAGTATGGGGTCGTTTATATTCCTTCTCAATATCGTGCTCATTATCGGGCAGATGCTTATGTTGGGCCGCCAGGGTATAAAGGAGAATAAATGGGGGCTGATTCTGCAGCTCCCTGTGTCGGTAGCCTTCGGGGCATTTGTCGACCTTACAATGGCGATGCTCTCATTCTGGAATCCCGTACATTACTGGATGACGCTTATCTCGCTCTCCTTGGGTTGCCTTTCAATGGGCCTCGGAGTGTCGCTTGAGGTCACGGCAAACGTGGCCATGGTGTCGGGAGAATATTTCGTTCAGGTGGCCTCGCAAAGATTTAAAAAGGAATTCGGCACCGTCAAACTGATGTTTGACATATCGCTTGTAGTGATAGCCGTGGCTTGTTCATGGATACTGGCCGGCCATATCGACGGTGTGCGCGAGGGAACCTTGGCGGCGGCTGTCGTGACAGGTCCGCTGGTGCGTCTGATAATGCCACACCTCAAATGGGTGGAGCGCTGGGAATGCGGAGGCGATTCAAAATCGTCAGACGCGGATACGATGTCTCCGGCAGGGCATACTGTGATCACAATCGGGCGAGAATACGGCAGCGGCGGTCTTGAGATAGGGAAGATGCTTGCCCAAAGACTCGGAATCCCGTTTTACGACAACTCGATGATGAGCATGGTGGCCCAGGAGACCGGTATAGCCGAGGAGACTGTCAGGGCACTCGACCAGCGGTTGCCCCACGGTCGGCTTTTCGAGATTGTCACCCGCGATTTCTCAGTGCCTGTGGAGCGGAGCATGTCCACCAAGGATGTCCTGTTTGTGGCGCAGAGCCGGGTTATACGCCGTCTGGCATCGGAAGGAGCCTGTGTGATAGTGGGCCGTTGCTCCGACTATGTGTTGCGCGATTATACCGACTGCATACATATATTCCTGCACGCGTCGCCAGAGTATAAGGAGAAGCGGGCGATAGAATTTTACGGAGTCACACCGGCTCTTGCCAACCGGAAAGTCAACGAGGTTAACTCGGCACGCAACGCCCATTACTCCTACTATACCGGTAAGCGCTGGGGAGATATCGACAGCTACGATGCCGTGTTCGACACCTCAAAACTCTCGCCCGAATCAGTATGTGACGCAATCGAGATTCTCTACCGCGCCAAGACGACTGCCCCGAAAAGCTGACAAGTAAAAACGACATAACATAAAAAAGCGGGTGCGACAGGATTTGTCGTGCCCGTTTTTTGTTTTTTGTCGGTTTTTTTGTCGCGGTGGACGCGCCGCGGCGCGTCCCTACATCAGGTGGGAATAAGTATTTCCGAAGGTGGTTTGGCGGAGATGTGGTGGACTACGCCGTTGAGGCCATGTGTTTAGGGGATAATGTCAACGATTTTTAGGGTTGAGATGTTGAAATATCAGAGATTATGAGTATATTTGCACTTGTAAACAACGTTTTATGAACCTGATTGAACTCAACTTACAGCGCATTATTGATCTTTGCCAGTTGCATAAGGTAAAGTCGCTTGCAGTTTTTGGCTCTGTCTTGACCGATAGATTCAATGACCGAAGCGATGTGGATTTACTTGTGGATTTTGAATCGCTTGACCCTGATAAGTTCGATTACGTCACCAATTTCTTTGATTTGCAGGATTCATTAGAATCTCTTTTGAAGAGAAAAGTGGATTTGGTGGTAGGAAGTAGATTGAGAAACAAATACTTCATAAATAATGTAAACCGTACAAAACAAGTAATATATGGATGAGAATATTCTGAAATATCTTGAAGATGTACGATTGGCCTGTGAGGA
>CANPMT010000088.1 GCA_947575235.1 uncultured Porphyromonadaceae bacterium | reverse complement strand
AAAACCGACAATGCGCCCCCGGCCAAAACCAGACAATGCGCACCTGGCCAAAACCGACAATGCGCCCCCGGCCAAAACCGACAATGCGCCCCCGGCCAAAACCAGACAATGCGCACCTGGCCAAAACCAGACAAGGCGCACCAGGCCAAGCACAGACAATGCGCACCCGGCCAAACCAAACAATGCGCACCAGGGCAAGCACAGACAAGGCGCACCAGGGCATAACCAAACAAGGCGTTAGCCAGTTTTCCAGGTAAAAGGCTTCGCCAGAAGCCGCGTTTGAGGGAGTGGGCGAATCGCCCACTCCCTCAAACTTGCAAAAGCCGATTTTTTTTGCTATCTTCGCATCCTGCAAATAAACAAAACTAATCATGATTACCAAATCATCTATCATAGCGGCAGCTGCTCTCCTGACGCTCGCTGCATGCTCTCAGCAACCGAAACTCGACGTCTCCCTCCCCGATAAATTCGAAGGCCAGACTGTCGAGCTGATGAACTTCCTCGACTCTACCATTATCGCCTCGACCGTGGTAGAGAACGGAAAAGCCTCCATACAGCTCCCCGACAACCAACCCGTATTCGCGTCTGTCCTGATCGGGGGCCGCACAAGGGCTTTCTACGTCTCCGAACCCGGCACAGCCGTTCTCAACGACTCTACCTACTCGGCCGACGGCACTCCCCTCAACGACAGGTTCTCTACCCTCCTCAACTCCCTCGACTCTATCGAGAACCTCAACGACATGTCGCTCTATCTCGATTTCGTCGAGAAAACCTACAACGACAATAAGGATAACCCGCTCGGTTCTTACTTCGGCATCGAGTGGATGAAATATGCCGACGCCGCCGCAATCGACAGTATGCTCAATTCGGCACCGGAAGCCCTGCGCCAGTCGCCCAAGGGGAAACATTACTATAATTTCGCCCGCCTGCGCGCCGAAACTGCCCCCGGGAAGAATTTCGTGGATTTCGCCGGCGAGGATGAGAATGGTAAACCGGTGAATTTCTCCGACTTCATAAACCCCGACGGATATACCCTCGTCGACTTCTGGGCCTCATGGTGCCCCTATTGCATCAAGGAGATTCCGGAAATGACTGCCTTACGCGACAAATGGCAGGATAAGGGGCTGAAGATTGTCGGAGTGGCCGTCCGCGACGTGCCCGACGATACAAAAGCCGCTATCCAGAAACATTCTATCTCCTGGCCCGTTATATTTAATACAGGACGTGTCCCTTACGACATATATGGCTTCTCGGGTATCCCACATCACATGCTGATCGGCCCCGACGGCAAAATCGTCTCGCGCGACGAATCTCTGTCGCAGATCGACACGCGCCTGCAGAAGATGACCTCTACCGACCAAAACAACGGGGCCATCTGACAAGGCCATGAGAATGGCCTTCGTATATAACCATTATAACCTTATCTTATTCTTATGTCGAAGAAAGTCAACGAAAAACATCACCCGGATTCTCTTAACGCCATCATAGAGAATGCCGTCAGACGTGACTGGGAGCTTACCGCCTTCTCCAACATGGGGGGCGCAAGCTACCAGTATGCCCAGGTGGCTGAGTTAGTCGAGAAATTGCATATCCTTTTCGAGGCCGCAGGTGTGCGCCCGGGCGATAAAGTGGCGATATGCGGCAAGAATTCCTCTGAATGGGCCATAGCTTTCATCGCTTGTCTTACATCCGGCACTGTCGCTGTGCCGATCCTGCATGAATTCAAACCGGAGAATATACATAACCTCGTCAATCACAGCGAGGCAAAACTTCTCTTTGTCGACGAGGCTATCTGGAACAAGCTCGACGAAGAGTCGCTCAAAGGTCTTACGGGTGCCCTCTTCCTTACGGAACCGGGCCTGGCATTCTCGCGCAGCCAGAAGCTCACCTCCACCTATCAGACCCTCAACGAGGAGTTCGGTAAGAGATTCCCGGAAAGCTTCTCACCTGATGATATCAGTTATTACCATGACACCCCCGAGGAGCTGTGCGTGATAAACTATACTTCCGGATCCACCGGTGCCTCAAAGGGGGTGATGCTACCTTACAGAAGCATCTGGAGCAACATCCGCTACAGCATCGACCATCTCGATTTCCTCAAACCGGGCGACGGAATGGTGAACATGCTTCCGCTCGGCCACCTCTACGGCATGGTGATAGAGATGCTCCACCCCTTCGTGAAGGGGTGTCATTGCCATTTCCTTACCAAAGCCCCCTCTCCGCATGTCCTGCTGAAGGCCTTTGCCGAGGTGCGCCCCAAGCTTATAATCACCGTCCCCCTTGTGCTCGACAAGATTATACGCAACAACGTCTTTCCCAAACTTAACAAACCGCTGATGAAGGTGCTCCTTCACCTCCCCGTGGTGAAGGATAAGATTTATGCCAAGGTCAAGGCTGAGCTCATCAAGGTGTTCGGTGGCCAGGTAAGGGAGATTATCGTAGGCGGCGCCCCCCTCAACCCTGAAGTGGAGTCATTCCTGTATAAGATACACTTCCCGGTGACCGTGGGCTACGGCATGACCGAGTGCGGCCCGCTCCTCACCTATGCCCCGCCCCAGGAATCGAAACCCCACACCGTCGGACGCATCGTCGACCGTATGGAGGTGAGGATTGACTCCCCCGACCCGGAGCATGTGGCCGGAAATATCCTCGTGAAGGGCGCCAACGTGATGCAAGGCTATTTCAAGAATCAGAAAGCCACCGACGAGGCGTTCCCCTCGGGCGACGGCTGGATGAATACCGGCGACATGGGACTCATCGACAAGGATGGTATGATCACCATCTGCGGACGCTCAAAGACGATGATTCTCGGTCCGTCGGGACAGAATATCTATCCGGAGGAGATCGAGCACATCGTCAACAGCATGCCGCTCGTGGCTGAGTCGCTCGTGATTGATGACCATGGCAAACTCGTGGCCCTCATATATCCCGACCGCGACGCCGCCGCCAAACAGCACCTCGACGAAGCCGGAATAGAGAAAGTGATGCAGGATAACCTCAAGGCTGTCAACCACCGTCTTGAAAGCTACAACCGTCTCAACACATTCCGTCTGATGGAGGTGGAGTTTGAGAAAACGCCGAAGCGCAGCATCAAACGCTATCTCTATCAGCAATAGTCTAATGGCTAATTAATGGAAACATCTGAATTTTTCGCCGATATCAGAACGTCTCTCCAGGGGATTCTCCACTTTCCGGGAGCCGACACCCTGATTACTCTCATATTACTGCTGGCCATCGCGATATGCGCGGTGGCCGGTTATTACATCGCACTCCTGGTGCTGAAGGGGGTGGCCAAAGCGGTGGAATGGACCGACACCGACTGGGATGATGACCTCATCAACGAGAAATTCCGCAGCGCACTCTCGCAACTCAGCCCGGCCCTTATCGTGGCGTGGCTGATGCCTAAGTGTTTTGTCACCCACAACATCCTATCCGGCACAATACATATCCTATCCTCGTTCTACATTATCGGGGCCATGATATTCGCGGCCAACACCCTCGTCGACAACCTCCTCGAGGCTTTCGGCAAACGGGAGAAACTGCAGCCGTTCGCCATAAAGGGTATATTCCAGATGGTGAAGCTGATTTTCATCGGCATAGGTATCATCATAGCGCTCAGTCTCTTGATCGGTCGTTCACCGATTGCCATTCTCACAGCCTTGGGTGCTTCAGCGGCCATCCTGATGTTGGTGTTCAAGGATACAATCTTAGGACTGGTGGCTGGGGTGCAGCTCACAGCCAACGACATGGTGCATAAGGGGGACTGGATAATGGTGCCGAAACACGACGCCAACGGCGAAGTGACCGACATCTCACTGACAACCGTCAAGATCCGCAACTGGGACAATTCCGTCACCACCGTACCACCCTACTCACTCGTCTCGGAATCTTTCCAGAACTTCCAGACCATGCGCGACCTCAACGCCCGACGCGTGATGCGTGCCTTCTATATCGACGCCAACAGCGTACGTTTCATCACGCCGGATGAGGTGACATCTCTGCGCAACGCCAATCTGCTCCCTCCCGTACAAACTCCGCAAAAAATAGTAAATCTCCGTCTCCTGCGCGACTATCTGGAGCATTGGCTCAGCCAACAGGATTACGTCCGCACCGACCTCACCTATATGGTGCGCCAGTTAGCTCCTACCCCCTCCGGCCTCCCGGTCGAAATCTATTTCTACGCCAACGAGACGCAATGGAAGCCTTTCGAGCATATCCAGAGCGACGTCTTCGACCACGTCTATGCTGTGGTGCCGCTCTTCGGCCTTAGCATCTTCCAGACTCCGGCCGGAACCGACCTCATGAAAGCTCTCCCTTAGCATAGCTCTTGCAATACGCCTGTATGCCACAATTCAGGCAGTCGGGACGTCGCGCCTTGCACACATAACGCCCATGCAATATGAGCCAATGATGGGCCTTCGGTATAATCTCCCCGGGGATATATTTCATCAATGTCTTCTCTGTTGCTAAGGGTGTCTTCGAATTATTTGTAAGCCCTATCCGGTTGCTCACCCTGAACACGTGAGTGTCTACCGCCATCGCGGCCTTATCCCACACTACAGCCAACATCACATTCGCCGTCTTACGCCCCACGCCGGGCAACTTCATCAGATTGTCGATATCCGACGGCATCTCCCCACCGAATTCCTCCGTGAGAACCTGAGCCGCGCGGATCAGATGACGCGTCTTGTTATTCGGAAACGTCACACTCTTGATGTAAGGGAACACATCCTCCTCTGAGGCCGCCGCAAGGCTCCACGGATCGGGGTAAGCCTCGAACAATGCCGGAGTAACCATATTGACACGCTTATCCGTACACTGCGCCGACAAGATCACCGCCAACAGAAGATGGAACGGCGTATCATAATGAAGCTCGGTCTCCGGAGAGGGCATATTCTCCGAAAACCAAGCTATTATTCCTGCGTATCTCTCTTTTATTGTCATCGCCAATTATATTGTGGCTACGCCGCTCATCGGGCCGACTCAAACTCCTCAAGGAAGCGGACGTCGTTCTCGCTGAACATGCGGAGGTCTTTCACCTTATACTTGAGGTTGGTGATTCGCTCTATACCCATGCCGAAGGCATAACCGGTGTAAACCTCAGGGTCTATGCCACATGAGCGGAGCACGTTGGGGTCGACCATGCCACAGCCGAGAATCTCAACCCAGCCTGTTCCCTTGCAGAAGGCGCAGCCCTTGCCGCCGCAGATGTCGCAGCTGATATCCATCTCGGCCGACGGCTCTGTGAAAGGGAAGAATGAGGGACGCAGACGGATCTTTGTCTCCGGACCGAACATCTCCTTGGCAAACGTGAGAAGCACCTGCTTGAGGTCGGCAAACGACACATTCCTGTCGATATACAGACCCTCAACCTGATGGAAGAAGCAGTGTGCGCGTGCCGAGATAGCCTCGTTGCGGTATACACGTCCGGGGCACACGATACGGATCGGGGGCTGGGTCTTCTCCATCACACGTGTCTGCACGGATGATGTGTGGGTGCGCAGAAGCACGTCAACCGGTGTGCGGGTCACGAAGAAGGTATCCTGCATGTCGCGTGCCGGATGGTCGGGGGGGAAGTTGAGCGACGAGAACACGTGCCAGTCATCCTCAATCTCGGGACCCTCGGCAATCGTGAAGCCCATGCGTGAGAAGATATCAATGATATCGTTCTTCACAATCGAGAGCGGATGACGCGACCCGGTCGGGAACGGAGTGGCCGTGCGGGTAAGGTCGATCGAGGCTGCCTCAAGGTCGGAACCGGCCGAGAGCTGCTCCTTCAGACCGTTGATCTTCTCAGTGACAAAGGTCTTGAGTTCATTAAGTTTCTGCCCTACCTCGCGTTTGCTCTCGGCGGGGACATTACGGAAATCGGCCATCAGGGCGTTCAACGCCCCCTTCTTACTCAGATATTTTATGCGGAGTTCCTCCACAGCCTCCGGGGTGGCGGCGGTGGCGCACTCCACCTCCTCTTTGAGACGGTTGATTTTCTCTATCATTTCTATAGTTTGCTTTCTGTATATATGTTCTATCAGAATATATTTTGCTGTCAGAATATATTTTGTGCGAAATTACAAAAAAAATCCCATTTCGCGTGTATCATCTCCCCCTTTTTATATGTTATTATAGTGAAATAACCAACCTATCGAAAATGGCAAACATCAATTTCTCGGCCACAAGCTGTGGCCTGCTCATCGGAATCGGCCTCCTCTTGCTCGGCACTCAGGTCAAGAAGGGCCTCAACAGTATCTCTGACAATGCGCGCGTGGTGACTGTGCGCGGTCTCGCTGAAAAGGAGGTCACCGCCAATAAGGTGACGTGGCCTATCGTAAGCAAGGAGGTGGGTAACGACCTCCCATCAATCTATGCGAATATCGAATCAACCAATACGCAGATTCTGAAATTCCTAAAGGATAACGGCATAACCGACACTGAGATAGCCGTGAACCCGCCGCAGGTTGTCGACCTCCAGGCCGACCGCTATAACTCGAACACCATCCCGTTCCGCTATAACGTCACGAATGTCGTTGTGGTGACATCCTCACAGGTGGAGAAGGTCAACAAGCTAATAGAGCGTCAGACCGAGCTTCTCAAGCAGGGGATAGCGATTGTGGCGGGCGACTATCAGTACCAGACCACCTACGAATACACCGACCTCAACACCATCAAGCCAAGCATGATTGCCGAGGCCACAAAGAATGCCCGCGAGGCGGCTAACAAATTCGCCGATGATTCTGACAGCAAGCTCGGCAAGATAAAGACGGCCTCACAGGGACAGTTCTCGATTGAAGACCGCGACCAGTACACCCCCTACATCAAGAATGTACGCGTAGTCTCAACGATAGTATATTATCTCAAGGATTAAATTACGAGCATAAAAAAGCCCGCTTTGAAGAACCAAAGCGGGCTTTTTTTATGCTCGTTAATTTTTATACGATATCCTCGGGATTGTCAGTAAGCTGCAGAGCCGCATACTCATCCTTGTTGGCCACAACCAGACGGTTGTATTCCCTCAGACCGGTACCGGCCGGAATGAGATGGCCGCAGATCACATTCTCCTTCATACCTTCGAGTGTATCTGTCTTGCCGTTGATGGCTGCCTCGTTGAGCACCTTGGTGGTCTCCTGGAATGAAGCCGCCGACATGAAGCTCGATGTCTGAAGGGCCGCACGGGTGATACCCTGGAGAATCTGCTCTGAAGTGGCCGGAACGGCATCGCGCACCTGCATGATGCGGAGGTCCTTGCGCTTCAGGGCCGAGTTCTCGTCGCGGAGCTTGCGCACTGTGATGATCTGGCCTGCAAGATACTGCTGTGAGTCACCTGCATCGGTGATAACCTTCTTACCCCAGATGTTGTCGTTCTCCTCCATGAACTCGAGCTTGTCGACAACCTGCTGCTCAAGGAAGCGGGTATCGCCCGGATCAAGGATGTTGACCTTGCGCATCATCTGACGGACGATTACCTCGAAGTGCTTGTCGTTGATCTTCACACCCTGCATACGGTAAACGTCCTGAACCTCGTTCACGATGTAATCCTGCACCGCTGTGGGGCCCTTGATGTTAAGGATGTCGGCCGGTGTGATGTGACCGTCGGAAAGGGGTGTTCCGGCACGCACGAAGTCATTCTCTTGAACAAGAATCTGCTTCGACAGGGGCACGAGATATTTCTTCTCCTCGCCAAGCTTCGACGTTACAGATATCTCACGGTTACCACGCTTGATCTTGCCGAATTTCACCTCACCGTCAATCTCGCTCACTACAGCGGGGTTGCTCGGGTTACGTGCCTCGAAGAGCTCGGTTACTCGCGGAAGACCACCGGTGATGTCACCTGCGTTACCTGCCGCACGCGGAATCTTCACGAACACCTCACCCGGATTGAGCTCGTCACCCTCGTTGATGAGGAGGTGCGCCCCTACAGGGAGTGAGTAGCTGCGGATAAGCTCACCCTTCTTGTCGTAGAACTGGGCGGCCGGAACCTTCGTACGGTCTTTCGACTCGGTGATGATCAGGTCGCGGAGGTTGGTGCTCTCGTCGCTCTCGATACGGTAGGTCATACCCTCCTCCATATTCTCGAAGCGTACTGTACCACCCTCCTCTGCAACGATCACGGCGTTGAAGGGGTCCCATTCGCAGATCATGTCGCCTACCTTAACCTCGTCGCCATCCTTGTAGTATAGCTTCGAACCGTAAGGTATGTTGGCTGTGGTGAGAACTATGCCTGATTTCGGCTCGACGATACGCATCTCAGCCATACGGCCTACTACCACGTCCACGCCATCTTTATTCTTGACTGTACGGAGCTCGTCGATCTCAAGTTTACCGTCATAGCGTGAGGTGACATCCTTCACGGCGGCAACGTTGCTTGCCACACCACCGACGTGGAACGTACGGAGGGTAAGCTGTGTACCCGGCTCACCGATTGACTGTGCCGCGATCACGCCCACAGCCTCACCCTTCTGCACCATGCGGTGGTTGGAGAGGTTACGGCCATAGCACTTGGCGCACACACCCTTCTTCGACTCGCAGGTGAGCACCGAACGGATCTCGACTACCTCGATAGGTGATTTCTCGATACGGTCGGCAGCTGCCTCTGTGATCTCGTCGCCGGCCTTCACGATAATCTCGTTGGTGTAGGGGTCGACGATATCATGCACTGACACACGTCCGAGGATTCGCTCGCTCAGTGAGGCAACGACCTCCTCGTTGTTCTTGATCTCACGGCATTCGAGGCCACGGAGTGTGCCGCAGTCCTCCTCGTTGATGATCACATCGTGTGCCACGTCCACAAGACGACGGGTAAGATAACCGGCGTCGGCGGTCTTAAGAGCGGTATCCGCAAGACCCTTACGGGCACCGTGGGTTGAGATGAAGTACTCCAACACCGAAAGACCCTCCTTGAAGTTCGCAAGAATCGGGTTCTCGATGATCTGTCCACCCTCTGCACCCGCTTTCTGAGGCTTGGCCATAAGACCACGCATACCTGAAAGCTGACGGATCTGGTCCTTACTACCACGGGCACCTGAGTCAAGCATCATGTAGACTGAGTTGAAGCCCTGCTGGTCCTCCTCCATGTGCTTCATAAGGGTGTTGGCGAGTTTGGCGTTGACGTGTGTCCAGATATCAATCACCTGGTTGTAACGGTCCTTGTCGCCGATAAGACCCATCGAGTAGTTCATCATCACTTCCTCAACCTGGGCATGTCCCTCGGCTACATATTCCTCCTTCTCGGCCGGAATAATCACGTCACCGAGGTTGAACGAAAGGCCGCCGCGGAACGCCATCTTGTAACCGAGGTTCTTGATGTCGTCGAGGAACTGTGCCGAACGTGTCACACCACAGGTCTTGATTACCTTGGTAATGATGTTGCGGAGTGATTTCTTTGAGATAATCTCGTTGACATAGCCGATCTCTTTCGGCACGAACTGGTTGAAGAGCACGCGGCCAACCGAGGTGTTCTCCTTGAGAACCTTCACGGGATTGCCGTTCTCGTCGACATCGTCAACCAATACTGTCACGGGGGCGTGAAGTGTCACGCGGCCCTCGTTATATGCGATCTCAGCCTCCTCGGGTCCGTAGAACTTGGTTCCCTCACCCTTCGCTCCGGGGCGGAGCTTGGTGATGTAGTACAGACCGAGCACCATATCCTGCGAAGGCACTGTGATAGGCGCGCCGTTGGCGGGGTTGAGAATGTTGTGGGCACCGAGCATGAGCATCTGTGCCTCAAGTATAGCTTCATTGCCGAGGGGGAGGTGAACCGCCATCTGGTCGCCGTCGAAGTCGGCGTTGAACGCCGTACATGCCAACGGGTGGAGCTGGATTGCCTTACCCTCGATCATCTTGGGCTGGAAAGCCTGGATACCGAGTCGGTGAAGTGTCGGGGCACGGTTGAGAAGAACCGGATGACCCTTCATCACATGCTCGAGGATATCCCATACGACGGGCTCCTTGCGGTCGACAATCTTCTTGGCGCTCTTCACGGTCTTCACGATGCCGCGCTCAATGAGCTTGCGGATGATGAAGGGCTTGTAGAGCTCGGCTGCCATGAGTTTGGGGATACCGCACTCGTGCATCTTGAGCTCCGGACCAACGACGATAACCGAACGGGCGGAGTAGTCGACACGCTTACCGAGAAGGTTCTGACGGAAACGACCCTGCTTACCCTTGAGGCTGTCTGAGAGTGACTTGAGCGGACGGTTTACGTCGCTCTTCACGGCTGACGCCTTGCGGCTGTTGTCGAGCAGCGAGTCAACGGCCTCCTGGAGAAGACGCTTCTCGTTGCGGAGAATCACCTCGGGAGCCTGGATCTCGATGAGTCGTTTCAGACGGTTGTTACGTATGATGACACGACGGTAGAGGTCGTTGAGGTCGGAAGTCGCGAAGCGGCCGCCGTCAAGAGGCACGAGCGGGCGAAGCTCGGGGGGGATGACGGGCACTGCCTTGAGCACCATCCATTCAGGCTTGTTGCGGTCGGCCGACGCAAGGAACGAGTTGACAACCTGAAGACGCTTCAGAGCCTCGGTCTTGCGCTGCTGCGAGCCGTCCTGGTTAGCCTTGTGGCGCAGTTCGGCTGCCAGACGCACGAGGTCGATCTCCTGGAGAAGATCGTAGATAGCCTCCGCACCCATCTTGGCGATGAACTTGTTGGGGTCGTCGTCAGGAAGATTGCGCTGCTCCTCTGAGAGGTTGTCCATGATCTCGAGGTATTCCTCCTCGGTGAGAAGCTCAAGCTTCTCGCGTCCGCTCTCACCCGGCTGTATCACCACGTAACGCTCGTAGTAGATCACCGCGTCGAGCTTCTTGGAGGGGAGACCCAGAAGATAGCCGATCTTGTTGGGAAGCGAACGGAAATACCAGATGTGGGCCACAGGCACCACAAGCTCGATATGACCCATACGCTCGCGGCGTACCTTCTTCTCTGTCACCTCCACACCGCAATGGTTGCAGACGATTCCCTTGTAGCGGATACGTTTGTATTTACCACAATGGCACTCGTAATCCTTGACCGGACCGAAGATCTTCTCGCAGAAAAGACCGTCGCGCTCCGGTTTGTAGGTGCGGTAGTTGATGGTCTCAGGCTTGAGCACCTCACCGCTACTCTTGGCCTTGATCTCCTCGGGAGATGCAAGACCAATAGTAATCTTGGTGAAGTTGCTCTTTATCTTGTTGTCTTTCTTTAAAGCCATATTGTGTTAGTCTCC
>CANPMT010000087.1 GCA_947575235.1 uncultured Porphyromonadaceae bacterium | reverse complement strand
TTTAATTATTTAACCGATTAGTGTCCTCCAAAATTTTTAGTGGACACTAATGACTTACACAAAAGGGTATTTTTCTGAGTCGAGGGTTATTTATACACTTTTGTGTAGTATGACTGATGTAGTCTATGATGGGGCAATAAGAGGATAACACCTTTGGTAGAACTTGATTAATCCCTTTTTGTTTGAGCATATCGGAATTGTCTCGGATGCGAGATAATTGAGCGGATTTCCTATCTTTTGAGTCTCAATTCCAAGGGCGTTCATGACTTTGAGAAGATGGCTGTCTGTCTCTGCTATCATATAGCTGTCGTCCTCACGCAGGATAGGAGCCACGGCAAGAATCATGAGTTGTTTGAATAATGTGATGGTGGAGAATCCAGATTTAGAATCAATGGCAAATCGTCCGATGTGCCAGAATGAGGTTTGGGGTGTGTCTTGTACCTTCTCCAATGGGGATATGTGAAAAATTTTCTCCATGGGAGTGGGTGTCTTCTTATCCCATCTGAACACCCTTATGCTGCCTACTATTATGCCATCATTGTTTCGAACGATAAAACAAGATGAGTTTATGGAGTAGGAAAGCTCTTCCAAATATATTTCATCAATTTCCTGTTGCGCTGTGTCAGGGATTGACTCTGGAGAATGGTGGTTATAGTTTTGAGTCACTACAAATTGAGCAACGTCATGAAGTCGGTTCGCATCTACTCTTAAGATAGAGTAATCGTTGCATGACCATATTACTTTTTCCATAGTTGAGGCAGTTTTGATTTTTTTCGCAAAAATATGTGTATACTATCTCCCGAACGAAACACAAAAGTGTATTTTAAAAAATCTACCTTGAAAATTACCCTTTTGTGTAATGTTCTGTTTTCCTATATGGCTGGATTTTATTAAATTTGTACTGTAAATTGCTCTAACACTATGTACTCCAATATAAAGATAGGAGACTTTTTTTCATTGCATAACTCGGTAGAGAATATAAATGAGTCGGACTATGAGAAAGCCGGACTCATAATAGAGGCTGCGCGAGCATTTGAGCGTAGCACATACCAGTGTGTAAATATCATTGACTACTTCAAAAAGGGATTCCTGTATGTCTCTAATAATATCGCCCGTCTATGCGGTAGCGAGTCGGATAAGATAAGAGAATACGGATACAGGTTCTATATAGACTATGTACCTCCGGAAGATTTGAAGATGCTTGTTGAGATTAACAATATGGGATTCAAACTTTTCAATACACTTCCCATAGGCGAGAGGAAAGACTATACAATATCTTACGATTTCCACATAATGAGGGGGAGGCGAAAACGTCTTGTCAACCACAAACTGACACCACTCATTCTGACAAAGGATGGTAGGATATGGTTAGCGATATGTACAATCTCCCTAGCGGCTGGGAACGAGCGGGGGAATGTCATAATGAAGAAACCCAACTCCGGTATGTTCTACCAATACTCGCTGTATGATCACAAGTGGGAGAAATGCAAAGAAATAATACTTACAGATAACGAGCGCGAGGTTTTGTCCCTATCAGCGCAGGGGTATACGATGAACGATATCGCTGACAATTTATGTAAGTCTATCAATACCATCAAAGCCTGTAAACGCAGTATTTTTCAGAAGATGGATGTAAAGAATATAGTTGAGGCTCTGACCTACGCACAGAATCATCAGCTTATATAGACATAATCATGTCGGTTGGTAGCGTAATGAAGAGAAATAGAACTTTGGGAAATATTTAATTTCCTTTTCTGTTGTCAAATCAAACATAGCATTGACGCAATATCCGGCAACAATCCATGATGCTACTGACAACTGTGGAGGAGGGAGTTCTTCTGGTTCATTTAGATATGATTCTATAACATTATCAAGCCAAAGATTTGGCATATCCAAAAAGGCGCAGTAACGGGCTACGAATTCAGCCATCTTGATTTCAAAGCCTTTATAGGATTGTGAAATCTCTGTCAGTTGATATCCGCCAGGCTTGATTATGGTTAAGAAACCTCCCCAACCAAAATTATAGGGGTGTAATACGGGGATTTTCTTCTTTGAACAAAGTTCATCGAATATAAAAGGTAGGTCGCTTTTGAAGTCAAGGGCATTTATTGCTATTTTTACACCGTCAAGCAAGCCTTTTACATTACTTTGGTCAATGTAGGTATTGTAAAATTGAATTTGTGCTTTTGGATTGATTCTTTGGAGCCTTTTTGCAAGACATTCAGCTTTGAATTTTCCGATATCCCGTTTTTCATAGTTTTGACGGTTAAGGTTGCTGAGTTCGACCTTGTCCCCATCAATGAGGATGATATCTTCAAACCCGAAGCGCAAGGCACATTCTGCAATTATACTTCCTATGCCAGCCCCAGCGAGCAAAATCCGTGTCTCGCGAATCTTATTCTGTTCTTCAAGGCTGATATAAATTCTGTTTCTGGTATATCTTTCTTCCATATTGTATATATTAAATCAATGCAAAGATAGATTGAAGAAGACTACTAAACACAACACAAAAGGGTATTTTTTATTTATATCCATCGTTAGTGTCAACTAATAATTTATAAAATACTTATAAATTATTGATATTAAATTTGTTGTAATATATTTTGGAGTCAAATTTTCTTCATATGAAGTTGGATGGTGTCGTATGTAGATGACATCCACTCATCATCGTAAATACATCTATGTGACGGGAGAACGGAGGCTAACGGGAGAACGTGGTTTACGTTCTCTCGTAACCACAGTCCTCCCGTTAGCCCCGTGCTCCCGTCACTTCGTTCTCCCGTTAGCCATCGTTCTTCCGTAACTACCGTTCTTTCGTTTCAGGAAGAGCCTTGACTTACCGGCATTGGGAGGGGCGTAATCGCCATGACCTTGCGGCAATGGTATCCGTAGTAGTTGCCAAAAGTCTTATTTTAAGATGTTAATTAAGCCGTGGGTTGCAACTCCACGGCGACTGGAAACACACGGCAACGGAATGGTGTGGGGCAGCTTCTTTATGTAAAAGAGGATAGAGGGCATTCGGATTCGTCCGGATGCCCTCTATCTGTGTATTCTGATTGGGGTTGATTACTTTTTGAGGAGGGTGCGTCCCTTTTCGATGGCCTGCTCATTGAGCGGAATGAGCTTGTGGTGGCGTTCGGGGAGCGATTTTTTCAGACCTTTGATTACATTCTCCATGGGGAGTTTGTAGTTCATGGCCTCAAGAAGGGCACCCATCACAACCATGTTGTAAGCCTTTGAGTTGCCGATTTCGAGAGTGGCCTCCATCGCGTCGATGGGATAGATGGTGATATCGTCGCGTTTGGGGTGATTGTGGATGCCGTTGGTGTCATAGATAAGTATGCCGCCGGGCTTCACCTTCGGAGCGAACTTGTCGAGGCTCTGCTGGTTGAGAGCGATTACATTGTCGAATGAATCGAGCACAGGAGATGAGATTTTCTCGTCAGAGAGAATCACAGTCACGTTGGCGGTGCCACCGCGCTGTTCGGGGCCGTAAGAAGGCATCCATGTCACCTCTTTGTCGTCCATCAATCCTGAGTAAGCCAGGATCTTGCCCATCGAGAGCACACCCTGTCCGCCGAAGCCGGCGATGATGATTTCTTCTTTCATAGTAGTGTTATCTGCTGTATGGGAATTATTCGTTCTTAAGGTCGCCGAGGGGATATTTGGCAAACATGTGTTCGGCCATCCATTCGTTGGCCTTTTCGGGGCTCATCTTCCAGCCGGAGTTGCAGGTGGCCACGACCTCCACTACAGAGGTGCCCTTCTTGTCGAGTGCATTCTGGAATGCCTTCTTGAGAGCGGCTTTGGTCTTGCGCACATTGGCGGGAGTATGTACTGACTGACGGGTGACATAGCATGTGCCGTCGAGGATAGCCATGAGGTTGGTGATTTCGAGCGGGTGGCCGTTGAGGTCCACGCGACGTCCGTAGGGGGTGGTGGCAGTCTTTTGGCCCACGAGAGTAGTGGGGGCCATCTGTCCGCCTGTCATGCCATAGATGGCGTTGTTGACGAATACCATCACGATATTCTCGCCACGGTTGGCGGCGTGGATAGACTCAGCGGTGCCGATAGCCGACATGTCGCCGTCACCCTGGTAAGTGAACACCACATCCTCGGGCCAGAGGCGCGAGATGGCAGTTGCCACAGCCGGAGCACGACCGTGGGCGGCCTCTACCCAGTCAACATCGATATAGTTGTAGGCAAACACGGCGCATCCCACCGGAGAGATGCCGACAGTCTTTTCGGTCAGGCCCATTTCGGCGATGACCTCAGCCAGGAGCTTATGGATCACACCATGGCTGCAGCCCGGGCAATAGTGCATGTGCACATTGTCGAGAAGTTCAGGAGTGGAATACACCTTGTTCTCCGGGCGGATTATATCTTGGATTTCCATCGTTAGATTCAGTTATGGATTGAATGTTAGGGATGTAGGGGGCTTACTTCACGATTTTCTCCTCAAGAGCCTTCACCACCTCATCGGGGCTGGGGATGATGCCGCCGAGGCGTCCGAAGTGTTCTACGGGGAGTGAGTCATGCACGGCGAGGCGCACATCCTCGATCATCTGTCCGGCGTTGAGCTCGACGCAGAGGATACCCTTCTTTCCTTTTGCGGCGCGTGCGATGGCCTCTGTGGGGAAGGGCCAGAGAGTGATCGGGCGCACGATGCCCACCTTGATACCCTTTTCGGCTGCCAGTTCCTTGGCCTTGGTACAGATACGTGCGATTGAGCCGAAGGCCACAATCAGATAATCGGCATCCTCGACATCAATCTCTTCCCAGCGGGTCTCGTTCTTCTCAATCTCGCGGTAGCGGGCCTGGAGCTGATGGTTGATGACCTCCATGCGGGCTGACTCAAGCTCGAGCGATGTCACCACATTGCGTTTGCGGCCATCCTTGCGGCCGTCGGCAGCCCAGGGGCATTGCTTGCGGATCTCCTCCTCGGTGCGGCGCGGACGCTGTGCGGGGAGCACCACTTTCTCCATCATCTGGCCCACGATGCCGTCGGCAAGAATCATGGCCGGGTTAGTGTATTTGAAGGCCAGGTCGAAGCCGAGACCTACGAAATCCACCATCTCCTGCACCGTCGACGGAGCGAGCACGATCAGATGATAGTCGCCATGGCCGCCACCCTTGGTGGCCTGGAAATAGTCGGCCTGCGAGGGCTGGATGGTGCCCAGGCCCGGGCCTCCGCGCATGACGTTGAGAATCAGAGCCGGCAGCGAAGCTGCGGCGATATATGATATACCCTCCTGCTTGAGGCTGACGCCCGGCGAGGAGGAGGAGGTCATCACAGCCTTGCCTGATGCGGCTCCGCCATAGACCATATTGATTGCAGCCACTTCAGATTCAGCCTGGAGCACAACCATGCCTGTGGTCTCCCACGGCATAAGCTCCTCAAGTGTCTCCAGCACTTCAGACTGGGGGGTGATAGGGTAGCCGAAATAGCCGTCGCAACCGTAGCGGATGGCCGCATGGGCGATGGCTTCGTTGCCCTTCATGAGTCTTACCTCTTCTTTCATATTCGGTGTGTAATGTTAGTTCAGGGTTTTGTTTAAGGTTGTTGTGTCTTCTGTCCGGGTGTAGCAGATGTCTCAGTTCGCAGTGACGCGATAGACCTCGATGCAGGCGTCAGGACATACCCACGCGCAAGAGCAGCAGCCTATGCACGCGTCGGGATTAGCCATATACGCATAGTGATAACCGCGGTCGTTGACCTCGTTTGCCTGAAGCGACAGAGTATCTGTCGGACATGCCACCACACATAGGTTGCACCCTTTGCAACGCTCTACGTTGACAGTGACGGCACCTTTAACTTTTGCCATACTTTGTTGATTTTTAGATAGTTGACGCGCACTCAGGTGGCGAGTCTGTTTTTCATGATGTTACTGTCTACAAATATACTAATTTTGTAAAATCCGCAGATAATAAAAAAATATGTTGTGCAGCACATCAGTTTATTTTTTTACCTTTCCGGCTAAGAATGCCGATGAGTCCGCTGCTGGGAGCGGCATCAATGGGCGAGCCGGTCGGCCAGTATCTTCATTCCTGCTGTGGCGGTGGCTTTGATCACCGTCAGTCCGGCTATTCCGGGAGTGGGTGCGGGATTGGGGTCGATGTAGTATATCGGGGTCCCGGGGCGCACAAAATTGAGGAGTCCGGCGGCGGGATACACCACCAGTGATGTGCCGATGACCACAAAAATGTCGGCTTGCTCCACCAGCTCGATGGCGCGCTCAATCATCGGTACGGGCTCTTGAAAGAACACGATGTGGGGGCGCATCAAGTCGCCGCGGCGGCCGCGTGTGGCGGGGGTGGTGTCGAGATGGTCGATGTCGAGCGACTCGATATAGTCGGGGTCGCTGACTGAGCGAATCTTCATCAGCTCGCCATGCAGATGCAGCACCTTGCTTGAGCCGGCGCGCTCATGTAGGTCGTCGACATTCTGGGTGATGACATAGACGTCATAATCCTTCTCGAGCTCTGCCAGTGCGAGATGGGCGGCATTGGGCCTGGCATTGATGAGGGCGTGGCGGCGTTCGTTGTAGAATTTATGCACCAGCTCGGGATTGCGTCTGAAGCCATCGGCCGAGGCCACATCCATCACGGGATAATTCTCCCAAAGTCCATCGGCATCGCGGAAGGTCTTTATGCCGCTTTCGGCCGATATGCCGGCTCCGGTGGAGACAACTAATTTAGGTTTAGCCATATGTTTCTCTCAAAGTTAATATGCGGCTCTCTCTTCGGGCAGCCCGGGCTTTTCGGGGTGTCAGGGCTGATCTTGTGAGATGCCGTGTGTCGGTTTTTTTAAGGAGAATGGTTGATTGACGCCGTCTCCGATGATTTATCGCAACTGCCGGTGGATTCGGCCGGGGGTTACGATTAATCAAAGTTATGTTATTTTTTTCAAAATGTCAAATATAGGGGTGCGGTTTTCGATATTTCTGCACGTTGAGTTCGGTGCATACCATATATATGTATTCCTCGCCTGCCGGGCAGTCATAGAGTTTGGTTACACTCTTCTCTTCGGGCTTGATGGCATAGAATGCTGATTTGTCGCCCTCGAAATATGCGTTCCAGATGTAGGCTTCGTGGCTGGGGCTGTAGACGAGGCCTGTGAGGGTGCTCTTTGAGCCTACATTGAGTTTGAAGAGGGGGGTGACGTTGCCTTTGGGGTCGACTTTCACGAAGCGGGCGTCGGTGGTGACGCCGTAGAACATATCCTCCTGTATATTATAGCAGAGCGACACGCAGAGGTCGGCGAATTCAAGCGAGCGCACCATCACGGAGGTGTCGATGTCGTCGGCTTCGGCTGAGTTGAATGAGTAGCTCTGGCCGTCGTCGGCATAACCGAAACCGTAGACACGGTCGTCCAGATCGCGGTAGGCGGTGGTGAGATATGTGTTCTGCAGCTCCTCGCCGTTGTTGCGCAGGGCGTGCCAGGAGACTACATCGCCGTTGCTGAGGTCGAGTTCAACCTGGCCGTATGAGAGCACGCCCCCCATGAAGGACATGGCGTTAAGGCCGCACAGTAGCCCGTTGCGCATCCAGCCGCCTGTCATTGGCATCGACCAGTCGGTGTATTCGTCGGTCCACATATATGTAGCCCCCTCGGAGGGATTGATGCGGTACATGCCGAGATTCTGATCGGCCTTCGTATAATAGAGGTAGCCGTAGATATCGGATTGGTCGGCAGGTGCTCTCTTTATGGCGCTTGCCGGGGGGTTGAGTCTCGGACGGGCCATCGGTGCATTGTCGCTGATGCGCTCGTTGAAGAGAGATGTCGAGGGCATCTGGCTTTTCACTCCGCGCAGGGCGGCGGCCGGAAAGAAACTGCGGTAAGATTCTGGCATCTGTGTGCCTTCTCCCTTTTGGGGCGTGGTCTGGGCATCCGCTGAGGTTGCGAATGTGGCTGCCAACGCCGCGAGTAGCAATGATTTTGTAGATTTCAACATGCTTCAGGGGGTTTAGATTAAGTTGTAAAGTATATGTTATCCTCCACTGTCGTTTTTTTAGATGGATTCAAACTTCGAATACAAAGATACGTTTTTTTTAGTTTATTTCTAAAAATTTTTAATTATTTTTGCTGAAAAATAAAAATGAACCCATAATCTTTAAAACTGATTAATTATGGCAAAAATTCGTACTTTTACCCTTTTGCTGTTTCTTTTGGTAGGAATGGCTGCTATGAGGGTCAATGCGGCGGCATCTGTCACTCCGGGGGCTCCGTCAGTGAGCATGGAGTTTGAAATCGATGGCAATGTGGGAAAAGTTGTGGGCACCGTGATTGCTCCCGACAAGAATTCATAGTGGCAGGCTCTGGATGCTTCGGTGAAGATTGACATCACTGTCACGCGCTCATGCTACTCGCTGGGTGAGTCGAATGTGGAGGTTGCCACCTTCTCGGGGCTGGCGCCGGGTGAGACGGTGACTTTCACCGACACTGCCGAGCCGGCCTGGAAGTATGGCCAGCAGTATACGTATACTCCGGTGGCGTCGATCGATGGCCGCAAGGGTGCGCAGGGTTATGGGTCGTTGACTCCGGGGCTGGATTTCTCGTTTGGATATGGCGATGTGAAGGCTTTGTCTGAACTGCCGGCCTCGGGCGAGAAGGCTACGGTGGATGTGCAGGTGACGGTGCCTTCGAAGCTGAATTCTCCGATTGTGGATATCCCGGTCGAGATGACGGCGCTGGAGTTCTATCGTGTCACTGACCCCAAGGCATGGCCCTACCCTACCGAATATATGGGTTCAATCGAGAATCCGCAGAAGGGTGAGACCTATATATATAAGGATTCCGACCCTATCCAGAATGCCGAGAACTACTATGTGGTGAAGTGCATCTCCCCCTTCGGCTATGCTGAGACTTCGGCGCATGTGTATGTGGGTTACGACACTCCGTCGGCTCCCTATCCGGTTAAGGCGGAGGCTGTGGATGGCGGTGTGTATATCTACTGGACCGCTCCCGACTCGGGTGAGAACTATGGCGAGATTGACCCCGCTGACACCTATTATATAGTATCGCGCTGCTGGGGCCAGGGGGCCGACGAGCGCGAGGTGATAGCCGACAATCTGACGGCCACCGAATACACTGATTATGGCACCGACATGGAGTTTCCGCGTGCAGTGCGCTATGAGGTGACTGCGGCCAACTCTGTGGGCGTGGGTGGCAGCGAGTTTACGGGTTATTCCTACGACTTCCTTGTGGGTCCGGCCGAGAAGATGCCGTTTGTAGAGGATTTCAACGGCGGCATGACTCATGTGTGGTCGACTTCATATTCCTCATACTATTGCCAGTTCAGTCTGGCCACTGAGGCTGAGTTCAGTCTCGGCAGTGAGGATGTGACGGTGGCTCCGCATTCGGGGCGTGGTCTGATATATATCGATTATGCGGCTTCGCGCGGGAATGCGCAGAATGATTTGACGTCGTATAAGATAGAGGTTCCGGCCGGTGGCGCCGATGTGTTGTCGTTCTGGTATTTCGCTCTGCCGTCGACCGACATTACCATCACTCCGCAGCTTTCGCGCGACGGCGGTGAGTTTGAGTCGCTTGGCAAAGTCAATATCACCACTCCCGGTCAGGAGGGTATGCAGTGGCTGCAGGCTTCGTTCCCGCTTGAGGATATGGAGGGTGTGAAGGATGTGGTTGTGCGGCTGCGCTTCGATGCCCCCACTTCGTATGCGGCTGCAGTGATAGATGATATCGCGTTGCTCAATTATGCTTCTGTAGGGCAGCTGGCGGTGGAATATGATGTCGATGCCTGCACGGCGATTATCAGCTGGGCCGACCCGTCGGGAGAGTACACCCGGGCCACCGGCTTCGAGGGATATGTCGATGGCGTGAGCGTCGGCGAGGTGGCTTCCCCCTGGGTGTTCCAGGCTGCTGAGCACCGTAAGAATTATGTTGTGGCGGTGAAGGCTCTCTACGAGGGTGTGGAGGTGCCGGTGAGCCCGACGCTGACGGTGAATGTGCCGCGTCCGGAGTATACGGAGTTCACGGTGGCCGACCATGTGTTTACAATCGTGACTGATGAGGAGGGTGCGCGCAGTGTCATCATCAAGGCTTATACGGGCAATGACGCTCTCTATCGCACACCTGAGATGGTGAATTATGATGATATCAGCTATGAGGTCATCGGCATAGGCGCGGGTGCTTATGAGGGTAATACTTCGATGGTGTCGCTCACTGTGACAGAGGATATCGCCTCAATCGGTGATGCCGCCTTCAAGGGCTGTGAGTCGCTTGCGGCTGCCTCGCTGGGTGGAGGTCTGACCTCAATCGGTGCTGAGGCCTTCAAGGGTTGCGGGGCTTTGAAGACTGTGATTTTCGCCTCATATGTTCCGCCGGTGGTGGGCCGGGATGCCTTTGCCGGTATCGATCCGGAGGCCAAGGGTAGCTGTCCGGCCGATAGTGAGCGCGACTATGCTGCTGTCGAGGAGCTTGCTCCGCTTCATTTCGCCACATCGGGCATATCGCTCGTAGGTGCAGCCTCAGGGCTGGAGAATGTGGAGTATTATGACGCTGCCGGGCGCCGCGTGATTGCTCCTGAGCATGGCAAGATTGTGATTGTGATGGGCATTGATGCCGCCGGCAAGCGAGTGAGCCGCCGCTGCATGATGCGTTGAAGCCTATCCATATAGGATAAAAAGAATTCCCTGGCCTCGGAACTGAGACCAGGGAATCTATTTTTGCCTTCGCTGCAATCATATCGTTTCCCCGCGAGGGGAAGCTGGATTGCGGGGCATCTCTTAGGTTGGGTGAAGTCAGGTGCGGAGAGTCGAGTGACTGCTCCAGGCTCACCTGAGCGTCATGACGGCATATTAACCGTTGACTTTCTTCATGTAAGAGATGAGGTCGAGCACCTTGTTAGAGTAGCCGATCTCATTGTCATACCAAGAGATAACCTTCACGAAGTTGTCGGTCAAGTATACGCCGGCAGTTGCGTCGAAGATAGAAGTGAGGGGGCAGCCGAGGAAGTCAGAGCTTACTACAGCGTCCTCAGTGTAGCCGAGCACACCCTTGAGCTCACCCTCAGCGGCAGCCTTCATGGCAGCGCAGATAGCCTCTTTTGTAGCGGGCTTCTCGAGGTTGACAGTGAGGTCAACAACAGATACGTCGAGAGTGGGGACACGCATAGAGATACCTGTCAGTTTGCCGTTGAGCTCGGGGATAACTTTACCCACAGCCTTGGCAGCACCGGTAGAAGAGGGGATGATGTTGCCTGAAGCGGCACGACCACCACGCCAGTCCTTCATAGAGGGACCGTCGACAGTCTTCTGAGTAGCTGTAGTAGAGTGAACTGTAG
>CANPMT010000086.1 GCA_947575235.1 uncultured Porphyromonadaceae bacterium | reverse complement strand
TATGCCGGCGGAGGTGAATTTAAGGGATTATTCTCTCCTGAATCCCGAGGCCAGACGCTGGCGCACGGCTTCGTAAAGCATCACTCCGGCGGCAACCGACACGTTGAGCGACCCTATGTTGCCGAGAATGGGAATCGCGGCCAGTGTGTCGCACTGCCTGAGCACTTCGTTTGAGATTCCGGTGTCTTCTGCCCCCATCACTATTGCCACAGGCACTGTGAAGTCGGCGTTGACATAGCTTTCGGCTCCCTTCTCTGAAGCCCCGACAATAAGGTAGCCGTTCTCTTTGAGCTTCTTCACTGCGGTGAGTGTGTCGCGCTCACGGCATACGGGCACATAGAACAAGGCTCCCGCCGAGGCCTTCACGGCATCGCTCGTGACTGAGGCACTCCCTCTCTCGGGAATTACTATCGCATCCACGGCGGCGCAATCGGCCGAACGGGCTATGGCTCCGAAATTGCGGGCATCTGTGATTCCGTCGAGCACAACTACCAATGGGGTTCTACCCTCCTCGTAGAGCATCGGAATGATGTTGTCGAGTTTATGATAACCCACGGGTGAGAGAATCGCTATGGCTCCCTGATGGTTCTTCATCGTTATCCTGTTGAGTTTCTCCACAGGCACCCTCTGGGTTACGATATCGTATTCCTTGACTTTCTCAAGCAGTTCTTTCGCGAGGTCTCCTCCGAGATCGCGGCGCAGAAGCACCTTGTCGATGCTCTTACCTGCGTCTATAGCCTCCATTATGGCACGAAGGCCGAATATATAGTCACTTTTTTCCATAACTTTCTATGTTAATGTTATTTGAGGTTATCCCCCAACAGTACTCTCGCATTGAGGATGGCGGCATCATTCACCTCGGTGCCTGAAAGCATCCCGGCGAGTTCCCTTACGCGCAGCTCTGTGTCGAGGCGCATCACGTGCGACACTGTGCGCTCCTCCTCATCGCGTTTATACACCTTGAAATGGCTGTCCCCTTTGGCCGCCACCTGGGGAAGATGGGTTATGGCGAGTACCTGCATATCGTGCCCCATCTCTTTCATCATGGCTCCCATCTTGTCGGCTATCTCGCCCGACACTCCGGTGTCGACCTCATCGAAGATTACCGTGGGCAGGTGCATGCAGCGAGCCATTATCGACTTTATGCTGAGCATAAGTCGGGCTGTCTCTCCACCAGAAGCCACCCTCGACATCGGCTGGAGGGGATGGTTCTTGTTGAAACTGCAGATGAATTCGGCTGTGTCCTGACCGTCGGCGGTAAGCTTACCCTGGGTGAGCTCTACCTCAAACTGCAGGTTTGGCATACCCAGCGGTATGGCGGTCGCCACAAGACTGCGTGCAAATTCCACCGCTCCTTTGCGGCGGCTCTCGGTGAGAGCGTCGGCCTTGGCTTTGAGCACCTTGGCCAGTTTACGGGCCTCAAGTTCGAGCGCTGTCACATTGTCATCGCCGAAGTCAATGGCATTGAGTTTATGACGCAGGTCGCGATGAAGTGCCACTAAGCTCTCCTCATCGGCCACCTTGAAGCGTTTTATCGCATCATAAAGCAGATTCATCCGGGCTGTCACCTTGGCGAGGCGTCCGGGGTCGGAACCTACACGGTCAAGATAGTCACTTACTGTCTCCGCTATATCTTTAAGTTCAATCCGGGCATTCTCTATGCGCTTCATAAGGTCGGCCTCCTCATCCTCAAAGAGGGTCAGGTTGACCTTACCCAGATATGCCTCGGCATCAGTGAGGAGTCCGAGCACGGCATTGTCTGAACCGTCAAGACTGTCGTAGGCGCACCCGAGGTCCTCGCGTATCTGGTCGGCATCGCTGAGCATGTCGAATTCCTGCTCTATCTGTTTCAGCTCACCCTCCTTGGGATTTATCTTGTCGAGCTGTTCAAGCTGGAAGGCGATAAATTCGCGGTTCTCGCGGTTCTTCTCAATCCTCTCCTTTATTTTACGTATCTTGGCGCGGAGAGTGACGTAACGTCCGAAGTCGGCACGGTATTCGGCCAGCTGACCGGCATTTCCCGTGAAGGCGTCAAGTATGGAGAGATGGCTCGAACTCTGCGAGAGCTGGATATTGCTGTTCTGTGAATGTATGTCAAGAAGATTCCCGGTGACGGCGGTCAGCACGGGAAGCGTCACGGGAGTGTCGTTGACGAATGCCCTTGACCGGCCTGAGGCCGACACCTCCCTGCGCACGAGTATCTCAGCCGGGTTCCATTCAAGGCCCTGCTCCTCGAAGACGCTCATCAGTTCAGGATCGGGGTGCGAGAAGGTGGCCTCTATCACGGATTTTCTCGTCTTGTCGGATATGGCCTTACTCTCGGCACGTTCCCCCAGAAGGAGCGACAGCGCACCTAACATGATTGACTTGCCGGCACCGGTCTCTCCGGTTATGATTGTAAAACCGGAATCAAAGCGCAGGCTTACATTGTCGATCAACGCGTAATTCTGTATTATCAGTGTCTCTAACATCCTTTCTCTCCTTTATTGTTCGTCCGGTTGTTTTATCTTGTCGAGCCGTTCTGTATCGGCCGGGTAGATCGGGCGCAGCAATTCATATACCTCATCGCGCTCGGTCTGAGTCCCTTTGGAATATATGTTTACCAGTTCATCGAGCTTGGCATCGCGAAACATCGTGAGGGCCACCGACATAGGAGCGTTCTTGTAGACGTCGCCTATTGTCTTTATAGCCTCGGTGATGACTGCCCTCCCTTTGTCGGGCGCTGTGACCATCTCATCGAGCCCCTTCCGGTGATACTGATAATTCATGTCGCGTATCATTCCTGTATTGGAGTCGGTGAAGGCACTCAGCACTGCGCTGCGGTTCTTGGTATCCTCGAATGTCTTCCACCCGATCTCTCCGCTCGACTGTGCCATCTGAACCACCTGGGCAGCCTTGTCGAAATACGGCTGGCCACCCTTGGGAGAGAAACTGTCGAAATCGAGGGCGAGAAAGAGATAGGCGTAGAAATCGAGTATCCCGGTGAGGTTGCTGTCCCAGCTGTTGTCGTTGCGTATAAGCTGGTCACCCTCGCGGAAATCGAACTCCACCTTTGTATCCTTGAAATTCAGGAGGGTGGTGGTGTATGTGCTGTTGTAGACAGGACGCGACACCTGCACCTGAAGGTCACCCTTGAAGCGGTCGTCGGCATATTCCTTCACTGTCAGGAAGAAACGGCAGTCAATCCGCTCGTTGGGCGAGAACTGGGTGTTGGTCCATTTCGTCTCGTTGAAATATTCCGTTATCCCCTGCTTCAACTCCTCGAACACTGTCTGGGTGGTACCCTCGATCGACTGTGTGTTCACCTCAACCGTGCAGTTGAGTTCCTGGGCATTGGCAACGCCACATCCCACTGCAAGCATCAGGAGCGCCACAGTGTATATCTGAAATCTGTCAATTGATTTTAATAGCGTTTTAATCATAGATATATTAACGGGTTTCAGATACTCTTTATTATTCTCACCTTACAAGACGCGCAGTCACGGCATCCACGATATCGGCGGCTACCTCACGCTTCGACTTGGCAGGATATTCCTTCACCTCTCCATCGCGGCTGATGATTGAGATGCGGTTTGTATCTTTCATGAATCCGGCCTCAGGGTCGCGCAGTGAGTTGAGAACTATCATGTCGAGGTTCTTCTTCTCGAGTTTCTTATGCGCGTTGTCAAGTTCATGGTCGGTTTCGAGAGCGAACCCCACTAACAGACGGTCACCCTTCTCCTTTCCGAGAGAGGCTGCGATATCCGGATTCCTTACAAGGCGCAGGGTCATCTCCTCCACGCCCTCACGTTTTATCTTTCTCTCCTCGCTTCTCTCGGGGGCATAGTCAGCCACCGCGGCCGCAAGCACAACGCAATCGGCGTCGGCGGCTGCCTCCAGAGTAGCGGTATGCATCTCACGAGCTGAGGTTACATTTATCCTCCTCACCGATTCATTCTCAAGGTTAAGGCTCACCGGACCGGCCACAAGCGTGACATCCGCGCCGCGTGAGGCAAATTCCTCCGCTATCGCGAAACCCATCTTGCCGCTTGAGTAATTTCCGATGAAACGCACAGGGTCGATATTCTCGTAAGTTGGACCGGCAGTCACCACTACTCTCCTCCCCTTGAGCGACTCAACGTTATTGAAATATCTCTCGATGGCTTCGGCAATCCTCTCAGGTTCCTCCATGCGACCCTTTCCGGTAAGACCGCTTGCAAGCTCACCCGATGCTGGTTCGACGATGATCACACCGTCGCGACGCAGTGTGGCGATATTCCTCTGCGTTGATGGGTGACGCCACATGTCAAGATCCATGGCAGGAGCCACCATTACCTGTTCCTTGGCTGAGAGATAGGTGGTTATCAGCATATTGTCGGCGATGCCGTTGGCCATCTTTCCTATGGTGCTGGCTGTGGCGGGTGCCACTACCATGAGGTCTGCCCATATCCCGAGGTCGACATGGCTGTGCCATTCGCCTGTATTGGCTGCGAAGAACTCACTCACCACCGGCTTTCCGCTCAGGGCAGCCAGAGTGGCCGGAGTTATGAACTCCTTCCCGTTGGGGGTGATGACAACCTGCACCTCAGCCCCTCTCTTTATCAGAAGACGCAGGAGATATGCAGCCTTATAGGCTGCTATACCTCCTGATATTCCGAGCACTATATGTTTACCTTTCATCATTTACCGTCTGCCGGAAGCGGCTCTGCGCTCCTGATCATACTTATACTTGAGTTGAAACAGCACATCCTTCGTATTCTTCGGGAAGTCACCCTGCATCATCCAGTCGTAAAACGAGGGTTCGCGGCGGAATACCTCTGTCACGAGACGCCCCTTGTGTTTGCCGAAGTTGAAGATTGGCTGGTCGTTATCGTCGAGCACTATACGCGCGGCAAGGTCAACGTTACGGCCTATGGTTGAGAACTTTGCAAGGAACTCCACATCATTCTCAAGTTCGTCATACTTCTTGAGCTGCCCGAGGAGCACTTCATAAGTGGCCTGGGTGTCGGCCAACGCGCTGTGGGCCCCTTCAAGGTTTGCGCCGCAATAGAACTTGTAGGCGGCCACCAGGGTGCGCTGCTCCATCTTATGGAAGATATTCTGCACGTCGATGAAACGGCGCCCGGTAATGTCGAAGTTGATTCCGCAGCGTCCGAACTCCTCCATGAGCACAGGAACATCAAACTTGTTGCTGTTGTATCCGGCGATGTCGCAGCCGTCAAAAATCTCGAGAAGCGACTTGGCTATCTGACGGAAAGTCAGCTCATCCTTGACATCCTCGTCGGTGATATGATGTACGGCGGTACTTGCGGGCGGAATTGGCATCTCCGGATTCAGTCGGCGGCACTTCTTCTCCTCGCGTCCGTCGGGGTACACCTTGATATATGATATCTCGACAATCCTGTCATGAGTGACATTTGTACCGGTAGTCTCGAGATCAAAAAATATGATGGGACGCTCAAGCTTGAGCTTCACATTGTTATTCTCCATTTCAGTAGAGCTTATTCGATTACCTGAAGAGGCATCTGTATGGTGACGATATTCTCGTTGGGCTCCTGCTCGAGGGGTTCGAAGATTCCGGGGCGGGCAGGATCCGAGAGGCGCACAAGCACAGTCTCGCCACCGAGATTGCTGAGAATCTCAACCGTGAAGTTTGAATTGAAACCGATAGTCATGGGGTTACCCTCATACTCGCACATCACGTTCTCCTTGGCCGACGTGCCATAGTCGAGGTCTTGTGCGCTGAGTTTCATCTGCGATGCAGAGATGTCAAACTTCACAAGGTTGGATGCCTTGCTGGCGAAGATAGCCACGCGGCGCATCGCATTGAGGAAGTCGCTGCGCTCCACTCTTACTGTGAAGGGATTTGAATCAGGGATAACACGGTTGTAATTGGGGTAATTACCTTTTATGAACCGGCATGTGAGAGTGAATGCGCCGAATTCGAACTTCGCGCCCTTGGCGCCTATAGTGAGGGTAACCTCCTCAGCCTCCTTGTCAAGGATACCCTTGATGATATTGGCGGGTTTGGCCGGCATGATAAACGATTTCACCACTCCGGGGTTAGCCTCCGAGTTGATATAGCGCACCAGTTTATGTGTGTCACTGGCCACGAAAGTGATGTCACCCTCATGAATATCCCAGTAAATACCGGTCATCATCGGACGTATAGGTTCGAGGCTGACAGCATAAATGGTTTTCTCAATACCTTTTCTTACAACTGAGGCGGGGATAGTGAGTGTAATGGCATCTGCATCCATCTGCTCGCCGCGCGGGAACTCAGCGGCGTTGACACCCATGAAACGGAACTTGCCGGTAAGGAACACAACGTCAATCTCGTTCGTGGTCTCGTTATGGTCGAAAGTCAGTGGCTGGTTGCTTATCTCCTTGGTAATCTCAAGGAGAGTCTTGGCGGGCACTGCCACAGCGCCGTCGCCATCGGCATCCATCACCTCCACTCTTGCCGAAACGATATTCTCCTGGTCGCTTCCGGTGATGGTGAGCCATCCGTCCTGAAGTTCGAAGAGGAAGTTATCGAGAATAGCAAGTGCGTTCTTAGAATTTATCACTTTGTTTACAGCCTGGAGCTGCTGTTGAAATATTTTCCCGTCGATATTAAACCGCATATCTTATTTTGAATTATTTACAATTTCAATGGTATGCAAATTTAGTCAAAATTTTTGAGTCCAAGAAAAGTTTGCATGAAAAAAAAGCCGTTACGTCGTGATGGCGTAACGGCTTTGTATGAATGGAACCGGGTCTGACTGCAAGTCAGGCGCTGATTACTCAGCGATAACCTCGAATTCGATATCCTTTGAAACCTCTTTGTGGAATTTGATAGTGGCTGTGTAGACACCGATCTCCTTGACGGGCTCCTTGATGTAGATGATCTTGCGGTCAACGTTGTGGCCGAGCTTCTCGAGAGCCTCTGCAATCTGGATAGCGTTGACAGAGCCGAATACAGTGCCTGTAGAGCTTGTCTTGGCACCGATAGTGAGCTTAACACCCTCGAGGGCAGCGGCGGCAGCCTCAGCGTCAGCCTTGATCTTGGCGATCTTGTGGGCACGCTGTTTCTGATCCTCTGCGAGCTGTTTGAGAGCAGCCTTTGAAGCGATTATCGCCTTTCCCTGGGGGATGAGATAGTTGCGGCCATAACCATCCTTCACTTCGACAACATCGTCCTTATAGCCGAGATCGGCTACGTTCTCTTTAAGTATGATTTTCATCTTGATTCTATTTGTCGGGTTAATAAATGATTATTTCATCAGGTCGGTAACGTAGGGAAGAAGTGCGAGGTGACGCGCTGAGCCACACGGCGCTGGAACTTGAGTGATGTTCCGGTGATGCGGCGGGGAAGAATCTTGCCCTGCTCGTTGAGGAACTTCTTGAGGAACTCGGGATCCTTGTAGTCGATATACTTGATGCCGCTACGTTTGAAACGGCAGTATTTCTTCTTCTTGGTGTCGACTGACAACGGAGTGAGGTAACGGATTTCGCTGTTTGCTGCCATGGTTATGCCTCCTTGTTTTCTGCTGCGGCAGTTGCCTCAGCGGGTGTTTCACTTCCTTTCTTTGCTCTCAGGTTGCGACGCTTCTCTGCATACTCCTGTGCATACTTGTCAAGACGGAATGTGAGGAAACGGATTACGCGCTCGTCACGACGGAAAGCCACGTCGAGCTTCTTTACGATGGTGGGTTCGCCCTTGAACTCGAGAAGGCAGTAGAAGCCTGTCGATTTCTTCTGGATGGGATAAGCGAGCTTGCGGAGGCCCCACTCTTCTTCATTGACGATCTCAGCGCCATTCTGCTGAAGAACGTCCTTGAACTTTACTACCGCTTCCTTCATCTGCTCATCAGACAAAACGGGAGTTAAAATGAAAACGGTTTCGTAAGTATTCATACGTTTTACGTTGGTTATTATTGTTATTCTTCTGATTTTCACTCCGATAAGCCATCACATGACCTACCGTCCGCAAAAACCGCTGCAAAATTACAAAAAAAATTCCATTCCTCCAAATCTTTTTCTGTAGAGTCAGTTAAAACCCACCGCGTCGAGCTGGCGGAAGGCCTCGGCGCGAGAGGCTGTCACTTTCGAGGCGTAGTGTGCGTCGCTGTCTACGGCAATGGGCGCACCGGAGGCTATCAGTGAGGGCCACCATCTCACATCGGGATAGAACCTCCCTCTGTCGGCATAGGCTTTGGTGTTGATCTCTACCACTACCCCGCTATCTTTGGCTTTCCCGATTACGTCGGCCACGAGCGCCTTGTACCATCCCTGTTCCTCTATCGTAGGGTCTACGGCGGAGGCATTGCCGGCAATCTTGTCGAAGTGGCCCAAGAGGTCGAACCCTCCACGTTCAATCATGAGAAGCACCTGCTCGAAGTATTTCTCTACCACATAACGCAAATCCCCCTCATACCCCTCTTTGAGATACCGCTTGAATCGGTCAACGCTCCCGTCACAATCCAGAAGAACACCCTCCTGGTTCGGGACGAAGTGAACCGACCCCAACCGGAAGTCAAGGTCAAGGCGTTGGAAGTAGTCGATATGCGGACCGAAATCCGCTCCGAAAAAGTCTATCTCAAGCGAGCGGAGTATCTCCATTCCGGGCTGATGTATATCGCGCAGCCGATCTATCTCACTGAAATATGCATCCATATCTTCCCGCTTCATATTGCAGGGGGAGTCAATGCACACCGGAGAATGTGGTGTGAATGCGAAGTGAAGCATCCCGGCTTCTGCAGCGGAATTTGCTATCGCTTCCATTGTGTCGTGACCATCGCAGAATTGCGAATGTGAATGAAGATTGTATTCGCGTGTGCTCTTTATTATCTCTTTTATATCTGTTGCCATCTTTTTCTGTTATATCAATCTGAGGCCCTCATATAGTTTAAGCCGGGCCAGGGCTATATCAATCCGCCGCCAGACGTCCCGTTTCCGCGGCGAGTCCTCTCTGCCAGCGCATGAACATAAGCAGGAATATGAAAGCCACACCGATACCGGCTCCTATGGCGAGCTCATACGGTATTGAGGTGGAAAGGAGATATTGTGTCAGACTACTGAATCCTTCGGGTGCGAAGAATATATACGACACGGTGACGCAGGTCATGAATAAGGCGGGAATAAGGGTTATGACGTAAATCTTACGTTCGGATGCAAGCCATACTGTCAATGCCCATAGAGTGAACACGGCCAGCACCTGGTTGCACCAGGCGAAGTAACGCCAGAGCACCTCATATGGAAGAAGCATGATGATGAAGCATAGCAGGAATATCGGCACCGATACGGCAAGACGTTTCATAACATTACCCTGGTTCACGTTCATGAAGTCGGCGGCTATGAGGCGCGCGCTGCGCAGCGCTGTGTCGCCTGAGGTGATAGGCGCGGCTATCACTCCGAGTATGGCGAGTATACCGCCTACTGTCCCTAACCAGGTCTCGGATATGCTGTTTACAAGTATCGCGGGTGATGAGGAGCCGAGGGTTGACTGCAGCTCGGAATATCCTCCTGTGAACACTATGGCGGCGGCTGCCCATATCAGTGCCACCAATCCTTCGGTGACCATCGCGCCGTAGAATACCACGCGGCCGTGACGCTCGTTGTCGAGGCATCGGGCCATCATCGGCGACTGTGTGGCATGGAATCCTGAAATGGCTCCGCATGCTATCGACACAAACATCATCGGAAAGATGGGCGACGTCTCAGGGTCGGCCTTATGATTGTAGAAATTCTCCCACATCTCAGGCATGGAGCCCCCATGCACAAAGAGCATCACAAGGATTCCGATTGCCATGAAGAGCAACGCAGCTCCGAATATCGGATAAAGCCTCCCTATGAGTTTATCCACCGGCAACACGGCAGCAGCCATATAGTAGATGAATATCAGGGCTATCCAGAACATCTTGTCAAGATAGTCGGGGGTCAGCATCGCCAGCAGATCGGCGGGATTGTACACAAACACGGCCCCCACAAGTATCATAAGAAGGAGCGAGAACACCCTCATGACATTGCGTATCCCACTGCCTAACTGTTCGCCGACAAGTTCGGGAAGCGACGAACCCTTGCGCCGCAGAGAGAGCATGCCTGCAAGATAGTCATGGACAGCTCCGGCCAGTATAGTGCCGAATACAATCCACAGGAACGCCGCCGGACCGAACATCACGCCCATTATGGCACCGAAAATCGGTCCCAGGCCGGCTATATTGAGAAACTGTATGAGATAGATTTTCCATGTGGGCATCTCCACATAGTCCACTCCGTCGGCCATCGTCTTGACCGGTGTCTGACGCTTCGGGTCGGAGCCGAACACCCGCTCCACAAATGCGCCGTATACAAGATAACCTGCCACCAATAAGAGGATGGCTGCTGCGAATGATATCATCTCTTCTCTCCTTTCTCGGCACGGTAGACATCGCTGCGCAGTTTCCGGAGATCCGCACGGTCTTTCTCTACCTCTTTCTCAAATTGTCTTATCTGTTCTCTCACGTTGTCGGCACGGGTGTCGGCATAACGTTTGCGAAGCATTCTGAGTCTCTCCTCTTTCTTGGCGAGCGATTCCTCGGCAAGAAGATAGCTCTTCATTGCGGAACGCGCCGACCCATTGGAGAAATCATCGAGCGAAGTATAGTATGTTCCACCCTCTTTGGGGAAGTGGAAGTCGGCTTTCTTTACCTTCTTGTCAGGGTCGATACCCTTTATTGTCTGCAGCAGGGCCTCGTATTCCTCTTTCTTAGTGGGATCCTGTGTCGAGCGGTAGTCGGTAAGTTTTGCCTTGGCAAGGATATCCTCGTCGTCTGGATCGTAGTTCTTGCGCATCTCATTCACCTGAAACACGTAGATTGTGAGTTTGTCGCCAAGTAGATTACGGTCGGTAGCCCACCATCCTACGCCGTTCTCCTCATCTATGGCGAGCATGAAGTCATCATTGGGGGAATTGAAGGGCATGCCGAGATTCTGGGGCTGGAGATACTCTCCGGTCTGTGGGTCGCGTGTCACCACGAAGATATCATATCCACCCATCGAATCGTTGCCGTCTGTGGCATAATAGAGAGTCACGCCGTCGGGCATCATGAAGGGATAATCCGCATATCCCCCCTTGTTAAGGAAGTCGGGGGTGGCCACAGGTTCCTGCCAGCGTCCGTCGGTGAGACGGATACTCTCCACAAGGCGGACGTTACCCACGCTGTCGGGTTCACCCCACATCATAAAGTCATTACCCTCATTCGCAAAGGCCACCACAGCCCCTCCGCGATGCTCTTCGAGAGGCATCTCGTCGGGCGTGAGGAGCCGGCCTGCTGAATGGGGAAGACGGTAGGCTTTGAAGAATTCCTCGGTGGGCACAGCTATCGAGTCTATGACCGCTATCCGCTCCACGCGGTTGAGCGAGTTCTCGGCTGAGGCAAGCTGCGCCTCAAGCTCCTCTACGGTTTCACCGGGCACGAGTCCGGCCTTCTCGCGGTGTTTGCGAAACTCCGCGTAAAAGTCGCGGGCCTCGTCTAGCCCTTGCTAAGATGCGGTCAGGGCGGCTATGGAGAGGAGTATTGTAGGTATCG
>CANPMT010000085.1 GCA_947575235.1 uncultured Porphyromonadaceae bacterium | reverse complement strand
CGACACCGAGGTTGTAGAGCATGTTGTTCACGGCGTTGCTCATCGGGCCGGGACCACACATGTAGTATTCGATATCCTCGGGAGCCTCATGGTCTTTCAGATAGTTCTCATACATAACCTGGTGAACGAATCCTGCGGTGTATTTCACACCTGCTGCATCAGCTGCGGGGTCGGGACGGTCAAGTGCGAGGTGGAAATGGAAGTTGGGGAACTCCTTCTCGAGATTCAGGAAATCGTCGAGATAGAACACCTCGTTCAGGGCACGTGCTCCGTAGAAGTAGTGCATCTCACGGTCGGTGGTGTGAAGTGTCTTGGTCATCCACATAATCTGGGCGCGTAGAGGAGCCATACCGGCGCCACCGCCTACCCATATCATCTCCGCTTTGCTGTTGACGATGGGGTGGAAGTCGCCGTAAGGGCCACTCATGAGCACCTTGTCGCCCGGTTTGAGCGAGAAGATATAAGATGAGGCGATACCGCAGGGCACATCCTGGAATCCAACCTGGGGTTTCGGTTTGAAGGGGGGCGTTGCGATACGCACGGTCAGCATGAAGCGGTCGCCCTCCTCAGGATAGTTGGCCATTGAGTATGCGCGGACAGTCTCCTCGGTGTTCTTGGCCTTGAGGGTAAAGAGACCGAACTTCTCCCATGCGGGGAGGTATTCCTCGCCGATAAGAGCCTTGTCGATATCCTTATCGTAGGTCATCTCATATTTCGGGATACGTATCTGAGCGTAAGAACCGGGGATGAAGTTCATGTGCTCACCCTTAGGCAGCTGCACGATAAACTCCTTGATGAAGGTAGCCACATTCTTGTTTGAGATAACCTCGCACTCCCATTCCTTCACGTCGAGAGCCGATTCGTCGATCTTGATCTCCATGTCGCTCTTCACCTTTACCTGGCAACCGAGACGCCAATGGTCTTTGATTTGCTTGCGGGTGAAGTGTACAGCCTCGGTGGGGAGCATGTCGCCGCCACCCTCGATGACCTGACATTTGCACTGGCCGCAGCTGCCTTTGCCGCCGCAGGCTGAAGATAGGTGCACACCGCCGTCGGCCAGAGTCGCGAGCAGCGACTTGCCGCTCGCAGCCTTGATCTCCTTCTTACCGTCGTTGATAGATAGGGTAACCTCGCCCGAAGCGACGAGCCAGCCCTTGGCGACAAGCAGGATGACAACGAGCACCAGAACGATGACAAGGAATATCAGAGCCGCCGCCAGGACGGAATTCCAGTGAATCATATTAAGTAATGCCATATCCTTACTGATTAAAGTTTAATGCCAAGGAAGCTCATGAAGGCAATTCCCATAAGGCCGGTGATGATGAATGTTATGCCGATGCCGCGGAGCGGAGCCGGAATCTGATTGTAGGCGAGACGTTCGCGTATGGCCGCGAGGCAGGTGATGGCGAGGAGCCAGCCTATACCTGAGCCGGCACCGTAGACAGTGGCTGTCCAGGCGTTGCTGAAATCGCGCTGCTGCATGAAGAGCACGGCGCCGAGGATGGCGCAGTTAACGGCGATAAGCGGCAGGAAGATACCCAACGATGAATACAGCGCGGGTGAATACTTCTCGATAACCATCTCAAGAATCTGCACCAAGGCAGCGATTACCGAAATGAACATGATGAGCCCCAGGAAGCTGAGGTCGGTCTCGGCATACTCCTCACCGAGCCATGTGAGGGCGCCTGGCTTGAGGATATATTCGTTGATGCACCAGGTGACGGGGAGGGCGATGATGAGCACGAAGCTTACAGCCACACCCAGTCCGAAGGCGGTCTTCACATTCTTCGACACAGCAAGGAAAGAGCACATGCCGAGGAAGTAAGCGAAAATCATGTTGTCGACAAAGATCGACCGTATGAATAAATTAAGATTTTCCATATCACAATGTTGATTTAGATTGTGGAATCAAAATCCAGGGTCATTCCTGAAGATCTTTGTTGCGGGCACGGTGCACCCAGATTATACATGCCACGGTAATAAGGGCCATCGGGGGGAGAATCATCATACCGTTGTTCTGGTAGCCATGGTCGTAACACCACTGGGGGATAACCTGGCAACCGAAGAGGGTTCCGCTGCCGAGGAGCTCGCGGAAGAAACCTACGATGATGAGGATTATGCCGTAGCCGAGGCCGTTGCCGATACCGTCGAGGAAGGATGGCCAGGGACGGTTGGTCATGGCGAAGGCCTCAAGACGGCCCATGATGATACAGTTTGTGATGATAAGGCCGATGAAGACCGAGAGAGCCTTGCTTACCTCATAGTTCCAGGCTTTGAGCACCTGGTCGACAATGACAACGAGCGCGGCCACAACCACGAGCTGCACGATGATACGTATTGAAGTGGGGATGGTGTTGCGCAGCAATGAGATAATCACATTGGCGAGGGCGAGCACCGCGGTAACTGAAATGGTCATCACCACCGCCGGCTCAAGCTTTGCTGTAACGGCGAGAGCCGAACAGATGCCGAGCACCTGCACAATCACAGGGTTGTCTTTCGATAACGGATTAACGAGAGGCAGAATTGATTTATTGATATTCATGATGCGATAATCTTAGAGACTTTTAAGGAATGCAGAATACGGAGCCAGAGAGTCATAGAGCATCTTCTGCACACCCTGGCTTGTGATAGTGCCGCCGCTCACGGCATGCACCCAAGCCTGGCCTTGCGGCTCTTTGCCTACTTTCACCACAGCCACAGAGGTGAAGTCGCCTGAAGGTGAGAAGATATCCTTACCCTCGAACTGGTCCTGGAATTTCGGTTTCTCGATTTCGGCACCCAAGCCCGGAGTCTCGCCCGCATGGGCGAAGTATGCACCGTAGATAGTGTCGCCGTTGTTATCGAATGCGATATAACCCCAGATCGGGCCCCAGAGTCCGGCGCCGTAGACAGGGATGATATACTTCAGACCCTGGTCAGTCTTGCACTCGAATACAGGGAGGAGGCGCTCGTCGGCAGCCACCTTCGACTGTGCGGCCACATCAACGTTGAACGCATCGATGTTGCTGTCGGTCTTCTGACCCTCGGTGTTGACGATATAGCTGGCTGTGATGTGGTCGGTGTAGAGGTCGGCCACACTCTCGCCGTTCTCAGGCACGATGCGTGCCGCGGCGAGAATCTGTCGCTTGGTGTCATTCTCGATATTCTTTACCTGTTCAGGACGGAGAGCCTGGTAAACGACTGAAAGAACCACTCCCACCACTATCACAAGAACGGTGGAGTAGATTATGGTATAGGTATTGCTTTGTCTATTCATAACTTCAGGAGTGTTATTAGTTCTTTACCAGTGAACGTTTCATACGGCGGTTGATGTTGGCGTTGACCACACACCAGTCGATGAGCGAGGCGAAGCAGTTCATCAGGAGCACTGCGAGCATCGCGCCCTCGGGATAGCCTGTGTTGTAGCAACGGATTATGATTGCGATCGCACCGATAAGGAAACCGTAGATGAACTTGCCGGTATTGGTGCGGCATGCGGTCACGGGGTCGGTTGCCATGAAGACGATAGCGAAAGCGAAGCCACCGAGCGAGAGCTGCTCCCAGGGATTGAGATAGGTGACGGGATAGAGGGGAGTGGCGAAGTGGTTTGCCACGAGAGCCATGAAGAAACCGCCGAGGGCACCCGAGAGGATGATTTTCCATGAGGCCATTCCGGTGGCAAGGAGGATAACCATACCGATAAGGATGCAGAGGGTTGAGGTCTCGCCCCAGGAACCGGGGTAGTATCCCATGAACATATCAGTGAAAGAGAGGGGAGTGCCGTTGACACCGAGCACCTGTGCGGCCCCGTCAGAGGCGGCGAGCTGACCCAGAGGGGTAGCGCCCGAGAAGCCGTCGACAGCCTGGAGGCCACCGAGAGAAACGAACACATTGTCGCCGCTCATCTGCGAGGGGTAGGCGAAGAAGAGGAAAGCACGTGTCACGAGAGCCACATTGAGGAAGTTGTAGCCGGTGCCGCCAAACACCTCTTTTGCAAAGATTACGGCAAAGGCCACAGCCACTGCAATCATCCAGCAGGGGGTGTCGATGGGGCATATCATCGGAATGAGGATACCCGACACGAGGAAGCCCTCCTGAATTTCATGGCCGCGGATCTGAGCCACGATGAACTCGATGCCGAGACCCACCACATAGGCAGTTACTATCTGGGGGAGCGCGGCGAAGAAGCCATAGAAAAAGAGGTGGAAGAAATTGTGGTCCATGTCGCCTGTGGCGATGGCATGCTGCAGGCCGATGTTCCACATGCCGAAGAGGCAGCAGGGGAGCAGGGCGAGCACCACCATGATCATCGTGCGCTTGGAGTCATTTCCGTCGTGGATATGCACACCGGAGCGCGATGTCTCATTAGGGGTGAAAAGGAATGTGTAGAAGCCGTCGAAGACAGAGTGGAGTTTCGAGAACTTCCCACCCTCCTCAAACTGAGGCTTCACACTGTCGATTTTTTTCTTTAATCCTTTCATCTGTAGATTTGGAAAATGTGCGAAAATATATTCTGGAAAAATACTCAGGAGAGTTCCTTCCTGAGGTTGTCAAGACCATTCCTCACAATCTTCTGGAGCTCGTTCTTGGAAGTGTCGACAAATTCAGGGAGTGCGAAGTCCTCAGGAGCCACCTCGTAGATGCCGAGTTTCTCCATACGGTCGATGTCGCCGGCGATGATGGCCTTGAGAAGATATTCGGGATAGATATCGAAGGGGAATACCTTGTCGTATTCACCGCTAAGAATCATGGCACGGTGTCCACCCTTTATGCGTGCATCGTAGTCAAACGGTTTGGAGAGTCCGCGGAGGAAAGCGGGGAAGCTGCGCTTCACGCTGTATCTCATCGGGTTGATCGAGGCCCATCCCATGAACTCATCGGTGTTGGCGCCCTCATCGATCACGCATATCTGACGGTAAGGGAAACGGAGGAAACCGTCGATACCTACCTTCACACCTGTGAGGACGTTCCCCGAGATGATACGCACATCGTCGCTACTCTTGATATTGCCTTTGAGGAGGCTATCGATTTTAGCACCGATTCTGGTTGACACATGTGCGGGGTTGATGATGTCGGGTCCTGTCACGGCCACCCAAGTGGAGTAGTCGGGTCTCCCCTTTGAGCAGAGCATACCGATGCGGCATACTGTGCGGGCGTCGAGGGTCCAAACGGTCTCGCCCTTGTTGACCGGTTTGATGGCGGCGATCTGAGTGCCTACATTTCCGGCGGGGTGGGGTCCCTGGAATTCAAATACCTCGGCAGCTTTGGAAGAGATGCCTGCATTGGGGGCGATGCCGAGGTATACCTTTCCACGAGTGAGTTTGGCAAGCGCCTCAAGACCGGCTTCGAGCCAGGGTTTCATTTCATCGTTGAGCATCGGGCCGGCGAGAGGTGCGGAGTCGAAAGCAGTGACAAAGATGTCGCGGGGTTCGACATCAGCTTCAGGCACGATGTCGAAAGGGCGCTGACGCATCATAGCCCATAAGCCGAAGCTCATGAGACGCTCCTTGATTTCATCCGGAGTGCGTGCGGGGGCAGCTTCCAGATATTCGTCAGCCTCTTTTCTGACGCTCACATACTCGATGTGACGACGTTCGCCACGGTGGATTTCCTCAACGGTGCCGCTGACGGGAGCCACGAGGCATACTTTGCCCGACGCCTTGTCCTTGAGCAGAGCCTGCCCGGCTTTCACTTTATCGCCGGCTTTTACAACAGCTTTCCACACGGGCCCGGGAAAGTCGTCCGGGAAAATCGCGAACAAGGTCGTTGTGGTGTCTTCAGACGTGCTGAGGGATGCTTCTCCCTTCAACGGAATGTCGAGTCCCCTCTTTATTCGTTTGATTTCAGCCATATATGAATTAATAATTGGGTTGTCAGAGTTAATTTGAAAATCAGAGTATGTTTAAAAATACTTGCAGCCGTAACGCGAGTTAAAGATAAACACACTCATAGTATATCAGCATTTATACATTGTTTCCGAATATTTTGCAAAATTACTAATAATCGTGATTTCATGCAAAAAAAACTTCCGCAACTCTTTGAGCAGCGGAAGTTTTTTTGAGATAGTATGTATTTTTAACTCTTATTTGAGACCTTCCACGAATTTGCGGTAAGCCTCGTTGTTGGGATCGTAGTTGAGATACTTGTTGAAGTACTCCTTGGCGGTAGCCACATCCTTCTGGTCGAGGTAGTAGTTGCCCATGTAGTTATACATCTCCTTTGCGTCAGATGCGTAGCGTGAGGGGTCGGCGCTTGCCTCAAGCATAGTGATGGCCTCGGTGTAGAAGGGCACTGCCGCAGAAGCCACGTCAGCCTCTGAAGCTTTCTGCTTGGCGATGTCACCGGCAATCTTCTTCGGTTTGTAGTTGTCGGGGAGGATAGCCTGAGCCTTGTCGGCATATTCCTGGGCCATTGTGTAATACTTGTCGGAAGCTGCAGGGTCGTTGGTCTTGTTCTCCACACCGGCATAGAATGCGAAAGTAGCTTGCTGGATAAAGTCGTTGTAACCGGGTTTCTCAGAGTGGTCGATGTAACCCTGGAAAGCCTCAGCTGCCTTTGAGAGCTGGTTGTCGCTCACATAAGCCATGGCGAGCTGTTTGTAGAACTCGGCGTTGTCAGGATTGTCGGCGATAGCCTCCTGAAGGAGAGCCTGTGATTCACCTGCACGTTTAGCTTTGTTGAACTCGTCGGCGATGAGGATGTAGTCGATGGGAGCGAACTTGTTGGCGGGATTTGCCTTGTGTGCGCTTACGAGAGCCTCAGCCATGGGGAGAAGCTTGTCGGCCATATCCTTATCCTGAGCGGCGTTCATGAACTGATAACGCTGGGCGGTGAAGTTCTGAGGGTTGTTCTGGAGGAGCTGGCTTGAATATTCGTAACCCTTCTTGTAGTCGCCACCATAGAAGAGGAGGAATGCGTAGCGGTCCTCATCCTGCTTGAAGTGGTTGGGGTTCTGGACATACTTGCCATATTCAGAAGCGGCCTCGGCAAATTTGTTTGCGTTGTAGTATGCGTTGGCGAGCTCACGCTGTCCGAGAGCGGAAGTGGGGTTCTGCTGGAGCAGCTTGGTGAGCATCTGGATTGCGTATTCGGGGTTGACCTGAGTGAAGAGGTTGGCATATTTCACATAAGCCTCTGTCGCATCAGGGTTGTAGTTGGCAGCCATCTCATACTGGCCGGCGGCACCACCGTAATCCTTCTCGGCTTTCTTGCGGTCACCCTCGAAGAGGTAGATGTCGGCCTCCTGCATGTTGATCTTTCTGGCTTTCTCCACACGTTTCGCGATCTCCTTGGCGTATGCAACGGGATCGACATTGTCATAGGCGCGGGCTATGGCAATCTGGAGTTCAGCGCTCTTCTTCTCACGTGAGTCAGCCTCCTTGAAGTTCTTCTCGGCAGCTGATTTGTCGCCGGCCTTGAGGTCGAGCCATCCGAGACCTACATAGTTGTAGGCATAGTCGGGATTTGCGGCAACACCTTCTGAGAAATATTTCTTGGCGTCGGCGGTGTTATCCTCCTGAAGGGCGATAAGGCCGAGATAGTAATCAGAGATTGATTTGTCGGTGCCGGCATTGTTCATGTTGCGGATCAGAAGCTCCTTTGCGTTTGCGAGCTGGTCGGCTTTGTAGTACTCAGCACCTTCAGCGTGGGTCTGGGCCATAGAGGTGAGAGAGGCTGCTGCCAGGAAGGCAGCGCAGAAAACAAATCTGAATTTCATCTTATAGTCTTTTAAATTTTTCCTTAATAACAAACTTGGCGCGTGTTGACGGTTAACACGCAACCCGGGGCCTTGTCGGCACCTTGGGCGAGAGGTTTTGCAAAATTAATAAAAAAACGTGTTTTGACAATTACTAAAAAGGTTAATCTTTTGTTAAGCCTGAATTTTTAAGGTTAAAATTAATGCTCTGTCATGGAATTGACATGACAGAGCATATTTGGTTTAATAAGTCTTGCATAATTCCGGGCCGGTGTCGAAGTTATTTCCTCGTTGTGAGTTCCACCACACGCGGATTCATATGGAAGGGGAGGATTCCGGTCTTGGAGATAATCTTCTGCCCGACGAAACTTGTCACGAATACATAGAAACTGTGAAGCACGGTAGAGTTGCTTGCAGTTGAAATCATGTAGACTTTTCTGACAAGAGGGTATTCGCCTGAGTAGATATAAGCCTGATAGGGCTTGTAAGCCACAGGACTGAAATCGTTCTTCTCGGTGGGATTGCTGATTTTCAGAATAGTCACTTCGGAAGTGAGGTTTGAGGTGACTGTGTCGTTCTGGTTCTGATAGTCGGCCATCCTCTGGTCCATCGGCACTTTCTTAGCTACGCTGAGATCGTCGCCCAACCAGCTCACGCTTATCACACCGATGGCATCAGGGTCGGTCTTGACAACGTCGAAAACCTCGGCGTTGTTTTTCTGCGCGAATGTGTTGGCGCTCTCGGAGATTTTCTTCCCCTCGGGGAGGAATTTCTCCTTGAGATAAGTGACGGTTGATGACTCGGCATTGTCGAAGACCACCTTGATGGCGGTTGTGTCGTTGCCGGCGAGCTGATTCCATTTCGAGATCTTACCGTTCAGGATGTCGCTTACCTCCTGCATGGAGAGAGCCTGCACGGGATTCTTCTTGTTGGTGATTAGAGCCACGGCATCTACGGCGATGCACTGTTGTCTCACCACTCTCTTGAACTTCGACTTCATGTATTCAACCTGCTCCTTGGAGAGCTCGCGGGTTGAGATGATTGCCTGGGTGGCGTCGGCGAGAAGAGAATCCATCGCCTCCCCCTCACTCACATAGAATGGAATGAGGGAGGATTCGGGATAGGTGTATTCAAACACCTCGATCTCCTCCTCAAGGATATTCTTGAAACCGTCATCGCAGAACACAGTCGCGCTGCCGGCCGCGTATTCGCCACGTTTCACCTGCGTGCATGAGGCTATGCCGAGAGAGGCAGCCACGAGCAGGATAGCGGCAGAGATTTTAGAAAGAGAAAAGTTGTGCATAGGTAATCAGTTCATTCCTTTATATAATCTGTAACCTCTCCAGAGTCCGTAGAGACAGAGAAGACCACCACAAGTTGCACTAACGGCAACGTTATCGATATTGAAGACATCGAATATGAAGAGTAATCCGACAGCGACATATACGATAACCATGAATATGCCGAATACAAGACGCCCGCCTTTGGGCATGTTGTCGTTTGAATAATTTCCGCTCATAACTTGTAAATTTTTAAGTTCTATAATTTTAACAAATGCCGTTAAAGTATGTTCAAGACAATTTGCAAAAAAATAGGAGGAAAACAAAAAAAAGAGACCCGTCGGTGAGGCGAGTCTCTTTTTTTATTGTCAGTCAGTATCAGTCACTGCAGTGAGTGCTATTACTGGTTCTGGAGTTTGAATGTCACAGGGAGGTTGAAGTAAGAGCGAACGGCAACACCATTGTTCTTACCGGGCTGCCACTTCGGCATCTTCTTAACGACGCGGAGAGCCTCACGGTCGAGGTCCTTGTCGACACCCTTGAGGATAGTAGCCTGGCCGATAGAGCCATCCTTCTCAACGACGAACTTCACAATCACACGACCCTGGATGTCGTTCTGCTGTGCAGCCTCGGGATAACGGATGTTCTGGCTGAGCCACTTCATAAGGGCAGCCTGACCGCCGGGGAACTCAGCCTGCTGCTCAACCGCCTGGAAGATCTCCTCCTCCACGGGTTTAACCTCAGGTTCGGGTTCCTTAACGATAACCTGTTCCTGAACGGCTTTGAATTTGTCGGCGTCGTCAGAACCCTCCTGGTTAACAACACCACGAGCGGTATTGTCCTCCTTCTGGGTCTCCATATCCATCACCTCATTCTGCACCTTGTCAGCGTCGACAATTGCAATCTGGGTAACCTGTACGGTGGCGAGCACCTCCTCGGGTACTTCAGGAATCTCCTGTTCAAATTTCTGTTCCTCGGGTTCGGGTTCGGGTTCCGGCTCATCCTGCTGGTCCTGCTCAAGGAGCTCGGCAGCAGCCATTTTCTCTCTCTGTTCCTGAAGGGCAATCGCGTCCTGCTCAGCCTTGTAATCAGAATACTTAGAGTAGGCGATGAGACAGATGAACACTACAACCAGACCGATAAGTGTGAACAGCACGGCAAGATTGTGACGTTTGTCACTGTTCTTACGGATTTCGTATGCACCGAATTCCTTGTTTTTGCCTTCAAAGACAATATCGCGCCATTCCTTAGATGTCAGATCTACATTTCTTTTAGCCATTTTAGTTTCTTGCTTTAAGGGTTAATAAATCTAACGTTACTGACCGGGGTGCTGTTTCCAATACTCAGAGAGCATTACGGAATCGACAGCGGTCATATTATCAATCTGATATTTCGAGATAGAGTTGATCTGCATCTCGTCGAGAATCTCGACAAGGCTACCGAACTTCGCTTCAGGAGTAGACTTGATGATAACGACAGGCTTTTTGAGATTCTCGTTTTTACGGATCTGGCTTGCTGCCTCATCATAAGCTGCCTGGGCTTTCTCACGGTCGGCCTTGGTTTCAAGGCTGCCGAAACCGCCGTTGGCATATTTCTCCTTGATCTGGTTGATTTCGCGGAGAACATCCTGGTTGCGCTGCTGGATAATCTGGCGGATGCCACGAGAAGTGTGAACGCCAGCGTTAACCTCGTCAGTGAGGAATTCCGACTTCTGGAGGTTGTTGTTCTCAGTGAGTACAACTCCGCCGGGGCCGAACATGCCGGTGTCACCGCCGGGTTTTCCGAAGTAGTAGTAAACCTCGTTAACCACCTTGCCGTTTACAGAGTCGACAACGTTAGTGCCGGCTTTGCGTTTGGCATCGAGAATGATGGTGACAGCGTCGTCGGCCGAAGCCTGCGACATGTTTTCCTGATTCTCGACCTTCTCGTTAGAGGGGAGGGCGATGGTGAGAGTCTGCGATTTGATCATTGTGGTACAAAGCATGAAGAATGTTATGAGCAACATGTTCATGTCGACCATCGGCGTGAAATCCACGCGGATCTGCATCTTTTTCTGGGCGCCTTTCTTACCGTTGCCGCCCGTATTCTGTTGAACTTCTGCCATGGTCTTATTCTCCTGCTTTTAATGCGGTCAAAAACGTAAACTTATTCATGTGTATGGTCTGGAGGTTATCCATAACCATATGGATGATGTTGAACGAAGTGTTGTCATCGGCTTTGATGGCGATACCTGTACCGTCCTTGATGGCGCCGGCCAGGGTTTCGTTCTCAGTCTGACGCAGTGCCTTCATCCACATCTGGAACTCGTTGGGGTTAGCCTCGTCAGAGTTGGGTGAGATGGGTATGCCGGTCACATGCTGGCGGTTCTCATCCTCACCGGCGAGCCAGGTGTCCATTTTGGTGAGGCCTTCCTGCTGGTCGGCGAGGTCAAGGAACTCACCCATCTGCTGGAGGGGCACACCGAACACGCCGAGTTTGCTGAAAGCCTGCTTCTGTGCGGTGTTGAAGCTTACTTTGTTGTTCTTATGCGATTCGTTGTAGATTTCGCTCACTTTGTCGAGCAACGCCATTCTCATCTTCTCGTTT
>CANPMT010000084.1 GCA_947575235.1 uncultured Porphyromonadaceae bacterium | reverse complement strand
AACACGAAAGTAGGAGATAAACACCTACGATTAGTGTTTACCTCCTACTCGATTAGCTTTTGGGGCTGTGATGGAGCTATGGGCGGCTACTTCGGAACACCCGACAAACCGCAATGCACCACAAACCTTCCGCTTCCTCTTATCCTCCTCTTATCCTCCTCTTAGCTTTCTCATAGCCTCCTCATAGCTTCCGCTTCCTCTTTCGCTTTTGCTTTCGCTTTCGCTTTCGCTTTCGCTGGGAGGGGATTAGAGGAGCTTTTGCATTTCTTCGGGGATGGGAGCTTCGAGCTGGATGAGCTCTTTCGAGACGGGATGGATGAATTCGATGCGACGCGCGAGGAGGGAGATGCCGCCGTTGCGGTTGCTGCGTTTGGCACCGTATTTCAAATCTCCTTTGATGGGATGGCCTGTCGCGGAGAGCTGGCACCTAATCTGATGCTTGCGGCCTGTCAGAAGATTGATCTCAAGAAGTGTGTATCTGTCGCCGTTGGCAATCGTCTTGTATTTCAGCACTGATTTCTTGGCTTCGGATTTGTCTGATTCTTTAGCCTTGAATTTTGCTGATGCTTTTGCTTCGGGTTTTAATTTTGCTGATTGCTTGGCGTCAGCCTTTGATTTGGCTGATTCTTCTGCCTTTGATTTTGCTGGTTCCTTGGCTTCTGCCTTGGCTGATTGCTTTGCTTCGGGAGGTGGGGCGATGAATGTCTTGTTGAGGCGGCCGTCGCTCACGAGATAATCTGTGAGGGTGGCTTCCTCCTTGTCAGGACGGCCTTCGACGAGCGCCCAGTAGGTTTTGTGGATGTCTCCTTTGCGTAGCATCTCGTTGAGACGTGTGAGGGCCTTGGAGGTCTTGGCAAAGATTACCAGACCGCCGACGGGGCGGTCAATGCGATGAACGACGCCGCAGAATACGTTGCCGGGTTTGTTGTACTTCTCCTTGAGATAAGCTTTGATAGTCTCGGAGAGGGGAGTGTCGCCGGTTTTGTCGCCCTGGACAATCTCGCCCGGAGCCTTATTCACAACAATGATATGATTGTCTTCGTAAACTACTTCCATAAAAGGGTATGAAAAAAGCCGGTTCAAAAGAACCGGCTTAGTTAGTGGCGGGGGCAGGACTCGAACCTACGACCTTTGGGTTATGAGCCCAACGAGCTACCACTGCTCCACCCCGCGGTGTTGATTTCGAGTGCAAAATTACTGCTTTTGAGCATACCAGCCAAATTTTTCGGCTAAAAAATGACTTATAATTATGTTAAAAAATGTAAAGCTATTTATAAAGATTTGAGTGATAGTTAAATAAAGAAGGGTTGAAAAGTGGGGTATTTGCTGATGAATTTTCGTTAAACAGGTACGATAACCGGGATGAACCTCCCTTTAATTGCGATTAGCCTGTCTTCTGAATGGAATGAGGAGTGCTAATTATGAGGAGTGCTAATTATGATTAGGTGCCTTTCTACGTGGAGGGGATATAAAAGGGGGGAGATGTGGTGAAATCAATATGTGGAAAATAGGGTTGAGGAAATTTTTTATAAAAATATATGGCGGAAATGGAAAACTTTTGTTAATTTTGCTCAGAATTTACAAAGGTGTGCAATTCTTGATGCCTTTAATCAGCTTATCGGGCTTGAAGCTTACCGGGCTGGATGCTTCGGCAGGCTTTAGGCTTTGAAAGAGCTTACCGGCCTGGATGCTTCGGCGGGTTTGAGGCTTGGAATCAGCTCGGGCCCCCGGGAAGCGGGTTGGCAAGGATTTAGGCGCATCTTGAGAATGTTTCATAAGCCTCGGCTCCCCAAATTCACAGAAATATGGTAATGAAGACACGAGACAAGTTTATTGAGGTAGCCCGGCAGCTTTTCGCGCGAAAAGGTGTCGAGAATACAACTATGAACGATATAGCCTCAGCCTCCGACAAAGGTCGGCGCACCATCTACACATATTTCAAGAGCAAACGCGACATCTTCAACGCAGTCATTGAGAGCGAGACCGACCAGTTGCTCAACCGTCTGCGTCTGATTGTGGCCCGTCCCTCCTCACCGGAGGAGAAACTGATGGAATACGTGGAGTGCCGTTTCGAGACGATGAAAGAGATTGTCTCGCGCAACGGTTCGCTGAGGGCCGGGTTCTTCCGCGACGTCCGCAAGGTGGACAGAGCCAGGAAAATCATAACCCGCAAAGAGATAGCCATGCTCCGCGACATACTGCAGGAGGGGGTTGACCAGGGAGTGTTCCACATACCCAATCTGCAACACTGCGCAGTGATCATAACCCAGGCTATACATGGTCTTGACGTTCCCTACATTCGCGATAACCTGATTGAGGAGGGTATCGACAAAGAGACGCTGAAGACCTACATATCAGAGCTGATCCTCAACGGTATAAAACGGAGGTGACGCACGTAAGACACTTTAAAAACTCTCATACTCGAAATCATTCCCTCCTCTGAATTAACACTTTAATTGTCAATATCCACATTATGTATATAAACTCCATCGGCCATTATGTGCCATCTGCAAGAGTAACTAATGATTATTTCGAGAAACTGAACAATCTTCCCGAAGGGTGGATTATCCAGCGCACCGGTATGGTTAGCCGCGCAAAGGCAAATGCCGATGAGAACGCTGACACCATGGCGCTCGACGCCATACGTGCCGCTCTCCCCACACTCCCTTACGACATCAAAAGCGTCGACCTGATTGTGGGCGCATTCTATGCCGCTTACGACACGGTGGCCACTCCGGCCCACGTGGCACAGCGTGAGTTCGGAATCCACGGCGCGAAGTGCGTATATGCCTCCGCCGCCTGCTCATCATTTATCAACGGTCTTGAGATTATCGAGGGTTACTTCGCCTCCGGAAAGGCTAAAAGGGCATTGCTCATCTGCCCCGAGCACAATACCTACTACAGCAACGAGAAAGACCCCAAGGCAGGACACCTCTGGGGTGACGCCGCTGTGGCATATTTCGTGAGCAAAGAGCGTGAGGCCGACACCGACATCGAGATTCTGGACATCTTCACCGAGGGCTTGGGGGATATCGGTAAGGGTCCGGAGGGTGTGAAACTCCGTCCCGGCGAGGATGGCATAACCATGCCCGACGGCCGCGACGTATTTGTGCACGCCTGCAAATATATGATTTACGCATTGAATAACTCGCTCGAGCATACCGGACTCAAGATTGAGGATATCAGCAAGCTCATCTGTCATCAGGCCAACAAACGCATTGTGGCACAGGTGGCCCATCAGCTCGACAAACCCCTCGACGATTTCCTCAACAACATCGAGACTCTCGGCAACACCGGTTCGGCATCGGCCGCGCTGGTTCTCTCGCAGAATCTTGACAAGTTCAAGAAGGGTGACAAGGTGGCTCTGATGGTGTTCGGCGGCGGCTATTCATGCGGATGCTTTATAGTGAGATTCTGACCAATTAAACAACATAACACAGAATAAAAAATGAAATTACTTGAAGGAAAGACAGCCCTCATCACAGGAGCTGCCCGTGGCATTGGAAAGGCCATAGCTCTCAAATTTGCTGAAGAGGGTGCCAACATCGCATTCACCGACCTCGTTATTGACGAGAACGGAGAGAAGACCCGCGAGGAGATCGAGGCTCTCGGTGTGAAATGCAAGGCTTATGCTTCAAACGCGGCTGATTACGCCGATACAGAGAAAGTCGTTAACCAGGTGAAGGAAGACTTCGGCTCGATCGACATTCTCGTCAACAACGCAGGCATCACAAAAGATGGCCTGATGATGCGCATGACAGAGGCACAGTGGGATGCAGTGATTGCAGTGAACCTCAAGTCAGCGTTCAACTTCATCCACGCCGTGCTTCCCATCATGATGCGTCAGCGTTCAGGCTCGATCATCAACATGGCATCGGTGGTAGGTGTGCATGGCAACGCCGGCCAGGCCAACTACGCAGCTTCGAAGGCCGGTCTGATCGCCCTTGCGAAGAGCATCGCCCAGGAGGTAGGCTCACGCGGCATCCGTGCCAACGCCATCGCCCCCGGCTTCATCGAGACAGCCATGACAGCCGCCCTTCCCGACAGCGTGCGTGAGGAGTGGTGCAAGAAGATACCCCTGCGTCGCGGTGGCAAGCCCGAGGATATCGCCAATGTGGCTACATTCCTCGCTTCCGACCTCTCAAGCTATGTGAGCGGTCAGGTGATACAGGTTGACGGCGGCATGAACATGTAATACAATTTTTTCCGTATGGAAAAATATGCAGTTATAGTTGCAGGCGGGGAGGGCACACGCATAGGCGGTGCCCTCCCTAAACAATTCCGCGATATTGACGGGCGCCCCATGCTATGGTGGAGTCTCAAGGCATTTCATGATGAGGATCCCTCCACACGCCTCAGAGTGGTGCTACATCCCGGATTTTTCGATGACTGGGATCTCATGATCAAAGCCCTTCCCACGGATGAGCAGTTTGAGCACGAGGTGATATGCGGAGGCCGCTCACGCACCGAATCGGTGATGAACGGCATCAACGGTATACCGGCGACCTCCGACGCCCTGATAGCCATACACGACGCCGCGCGTCCGTTGGTGACAACCGACATGATATCACGCGGCTGGATGGCCGCCCTTACCGCAGGTGGCGCTGTGCCCGTAGTGCCCGTGACCGACTCCCTGCGCCGCCTCACCGAGGATGGCTCAGTGGCCGTAAACCGCGACGACTTCGCCGTGGTGCAGACACCCCAGGTGTTCCGCAGCGACCTTCTCAAGGCCGCCTACGGCAAGGTGCCCCCCGGCATATATTCAGACGATGCCACAGTGTTTGAGGCAGCCGGCATGAAACCGGCCCTCTACGAAGGCTCACCCCGCAACATGAAAGTCACCAATCCCGGCGATCTCGAGATCGCGGCATTGATGCTGAGAGATAAGTGACAGCAACCGGAAGGGTTATAAGGAGATATGGAATTTCTTGAAAGCGACATAAAATTTCTGAAAGGTGTAGGTGAGGCGCGGGGGAAAGTACTCGCGTCAGAACTCGGCATATCCACATTCCGCGACCTTCTCTACTACTTCCCCTTCCGCCACATCGACCGCAGCCGGTTCTATGCTATAGCCGAGCTCCAGGGCACCGACCTTCCCGCACTACAGATCAAAGGGCAGTTCGTGAACCTGCGCATAGAGGGGGAGGGGGCCCGGCAGCGTCTTGTGGGAGCCTTCACCGACGGCCGCAAATTCATAGAACTGGTATGGTTCTCCAAAATAAAGACCTTCCAGACCGCTTTCAAATTAGGGGTTGACTACGTGGTGTTCGGCAAACCATCCTTCTACCGCAACGTCTACTCCATCGTGCATCCCGAGGTAGAGATATTCGACCCTGCCAAGCCACCCACAGGTTTCAGGGGGGTCTACTCCCTGACAGAGACGATGCGCAAGAGAGGGTATTCCACCCGGCTCATGCAGACCCTTGCGGGTAATCTTTTCGCCAACAAAGGGTTTGCCACAATACCCGAGACCCTCCCCCGCGAGATTGTGGAGCGCTATCATCTCATGCCCCTTCAGGAGGCCTTGGTGCAGATGCACTTCCCACAGGATGCGCGCCAGCTGCAGAAAGCCACCGAGAGAATGAAATTCGAGGAGCTCTTCTACGTGGAGGCCCACATACTGCGCTATTCGATGGAGCGCAACGCGAAATTGCCCGGCTACGTCTTCACCACCATAGGTGAGAAATTCAACGGGTTCTTTTACAACGTCTTGCCCTTCCAGCTCACCGGGGCGCAGAAGCGCGTGCTCAAAGAGATAAGGAGCGATATGCGCACCGGCCACCAGATGAACCGTCTGCTACAGGGGGACGTGGGGAGCGGAAAGACCATGGTGGCCTTCATGTCATTGCTCATGGCCGTTGACAACAACTGCCAGGGTGCCCTTATGGCCCCAACCGAGATACTCGCCACGCAGCATTACGAGACCATCAGCAAATGGGCCGAGCCAATAGGGGTGAAAGTGGCCCTGCTCACCGGAAGCACACGCGCCGCGGCACGCCGCGAGATACATGCCGGACTGCAGTCAGGCGAGATCAACATCATAATCGGCACCCACGCCCTGATCGAGGAGACAGTGGTGTTTCATCGCCTCGGCCTGGCCGTGATAGATGAGCAGCACCGTTTCGGCGTGGCACAGCGTGCCAGGATGTGGCATAAGAACAAAGTGGCGCCCCATGTGCTTGTAATGACAGCCACACCGATACCCCGCACCCTGGCGATGACCGTCTATGGCGACCTTGAGGTGTCGGTGATAGATGAGCTCCCTCCCGGACGCAAACCCGTGACAACCCTGCTGAGATATGACAGCAACCGCCACGAGGTGGACCGTCTGATCTACTCCCAGCTGAGCCAGGGGAGACAGGTATATATTGTCTATCCCCTGATAGAGGAGAACGAGAAACTCGACCTCAAGAGTCTTGAGGAGGGTTACAGGCGCACATGCGAGACATTCCCCAGTTTCAGGGTATGCTTCGTACACGGGAAGATGAAACCCGATGAGAAAGACCACCAGATGGATCTCTTTGTGAGGGGAGAGGCAAGGATAATGGTGGCCACAACAGTGATAGAGGTGGGTGTGAACGTGCCCAACGCCTCAGTGATGGTGATAGAGAACGCCGAGCGCTTCGGTCTCTCGCAGCTGCATCAGCTCAGGGGACGCGTAGGGCGAGGTGCCGACCAGAGCTACTGCATACTCATGGGGAAGATAAAGGCAGGTGCCGACACAAAGAAACGCCTCACGATAATGACCGAGACCACCGACGGTTTCCTCATATCCGAGGCCGACATGAAGATACGCGGTCCGGGCGACATGGAGGGGACCCAGCAGAGCGGTCTCGCCTTCAATCTGCGTGTGGCCGACCTTGCCCGCGACGGCCAGATACTCACCAGGGCACGAGAGGGAGCCATGGCAGTGCTCAAAGGGGATCCCATCCGTCTCGACGCCGCCGGAAAGGCCATTATGGAGAGAGAGATGACACTGCGTTTCTCGAGAAGCGACGACTGGTCGAAGATATCCTGACCTCGGCCTCCCATTTCCGAGGGGTCAGAAAAACAGAACTCCCCTTACAGATGTTATAAAGTCATGAGAGAAAAAGAATTTTTACCGGCGGTCAAGGACCGTCTCGGCATAGAGCAGCTCAACGAGATGCAGCTCAAGATGATGGCCTCGGCTTCCGAACAGAGAGATATAATCCTCCTTTCCCCCACAGGAAGCGGAAAGACCCTGGCCTTCGCCCTTCCGGTGATGAAGCTGATGAAGCCATCCACCGGAAGAGTGCAGTGTGTGGTTATAGCTCCCTCGCGCGAGCTCGTGATGCAGATAGCCTCCGTGATACGCCACGTGGCCGGTGAGCTGCGCGTCATAGCCCTCTACGGAGGCCATAAGGTGGAGGATGAGGTGAACAGTCTCAAGGTAGTGCCCGATATCATCGTGGCCACACCCGGACGTCTGCTCGACCATGCCGTGCGCAGAAACGTCGACCTGCTGCCGGTAAGGATACTCGTGCTCGATGAATTTGACAAATCGCTCGAATTAGGATTCGAGGAGGAGATGGAGAAACTATCACGGAGGATGAAAAACGTGAGCCGCTACATACTCACCTCAGCCACAAAGGCCGACGTGCTCCCCGAATTCCTGAAGCTTACCAATCCGCTGACGCTCAACTTTGTGGGCGACAACAGCGACCTCCGCGAGAGGATGCGCGTACACCGCGTAGACTCCGACGGTAAAGATAAGCTCGACACCCTTCTGGCCTTGCTCCATAACATCACCCGCGGTGAGCGTCCCGAAAAGACCATCATATTCGTCAACCACCGCGAGAGTGCCGAGCGAGTGGCCGAATTCCTGCGGAAGAACGGCGTCGATGCCGTGCTATATCACGGTGCGCTCGACCAGCGCGAGCGCGAGACTGCCGTGGCCCTCTTCAACAACGGGAGCCGTCCCGTGCTGGTAGCCACCGACCTTGCCGCCCGCGGACTCGACATCGAGAAAGTGGCCTCAGTGATACACTATCACCAGCCCCTCACCCCCGAAGCCTACACCCACCGCAACGGCCGCACGGCCCGTGTGGAGGCCGAGGGAGACATCTACGTGCTTGTCGGCCCCCAGGAGGATGTGAAAGAATTTGTGGAATTTGACGACACCACCGGCCTCGACCACACAAGGCGCGCCAATCTGCGTTCAGGCTACATGACCCTCTACATCGGAGGGGGTAAGCGTGAGAAGGTATCGCGCGGCGACATCCTCGGGTTCATGATAAAAGAGGGTGGTCTCGAGAGCGGCGACATAGGAAAGATCGACGTCTACGACCACTACGCTCTCGCAGCCGTGAAAGAGGATAAAGTGGCCCGGTTGCTCGATGCAGTCAGCGGTAAGAAGCTAAAAGGGGAGAAACGCAGAATCACCCCGTTGAAATGACCGTTTTCAATGAGAATCACACCATTGAAATAACCATACTTAATGAAAATTAACCCTGTCTAAGTAAATAGATAGGGTTTTATTTTGAAAAAGTGTGCGAAAATCGTTAACTTTGCAGCCGGAAAAGATTGTATACCTAATTACAATCCCGTCTGTACTCATCAGGCGGGTAGTCTACAGGCGAATCTATCCTCAAAATTGACTAATATCTCAACATTAATAACTTTTAGACTATGAGCAAAGCAAAGCAATTCCTGACTTGCGACGGTAATCAGGCAGCTGCGCACATCAGTTACATGTTCACTGAAGTAGCGGCAATCTACCCGATCACCCCGTCGTCAACAATGGCGGAATATGTCGATGACTGGTCGGCTGCAGGCAGGAAGAACATTTTCGGAGAGACAGTGCTCGTGCAGGAGATGCAGAGCGAGGGTGGCGCCGCAGGTGCCGTTCACGGTTCTCTTCAGGCAGGAGCGCTTACCACCACTTACACAGCGTCACAGGGTCTTCTTCTGATGATCCCCAACATGTATAAGATTGCCGGTGAGCTTCTCCCTTGCGTATTCCATGTTTCAGCACGTACACTCGCTTCACACGCACTCAGCATCTTCGGCGACCATCAGGATGTGATGTCAGCCCGTCAGACCGGTTTCGCCATGTTGTGCGAGGGTTCAGTGCAGGAGGTAATGGACCTCGCAGCTGTGGCTCATCTTTCCACCATCAAGAGCCGCGTTCCGTTTGTGAACTTCTTTGATGGTTTCCGCACCTCACATGAGATTCAGAAAATCGAGGCCATCGACCAGGACGACCTGGCTCCGCTGATCGATCAGGAGGCCCTTGCCGACTTCCGCAAGCGTGCCCTCAGCCCTGACGCACCCGTAGCGCGAGGCATGGCCGAGAACCCCGACGTATTCTTCCAGCACCGCGAGGCCTGCAACTCATACTATGACGCAGTTCCGGCCATCGTTGAGGAATATATGAAAGAGCTCTCGAAGATCACAGGCCGCAACTACGGTCTCTTCGATTATTACGGCGATCCCGAGGCAGAGCGCGTCATCATCGCCATGGGTTCAGTGACAGAGTGCATCCGCGAGACAATCGACCATCTCCGTGCCAACGGTGAGAAGGTAGGTCTTGTAAGCGTACACCTCTACCGTCCCTTCTCAGCCAAGCACTTCCTCGCAGCCGTTCCCGCAACAACCAAGCGTATCGCAGTGCTCGACCGCACCAAAGAGCCCGGAGCAGTGGGTGAGCCCCTCTACCTTGATGTCAAGGATTGCTTCTACGGCAAAGAGAATGCCCCCCTCATCGTGGGTGGCCGTTACGGTCTTTCTTCAAAAGACACCACACCTTCACAGATTGTGTCGGTATTCGAGAACCTCGCCCTTCCCGAGCCCAAGAACGGTTTCACCATCGGCATTGAGGATGACGTCACATTCCTTTCACTTCCCCTCCTTCCGGAGATCAGCGTAGGTGGCAAGGGTATGTTCCAGGCCAAGTTCTTCGGTCTCGGCGCAGACGGTACAGTAGGTGCCAACAAGAACTCTGTCAAGATTATCGGCGACAACACCGACAAGTATTGCCAGGCTTACTTCTCATACGACTCCAAGAAGTCGGGCGGTTTCACCTGCTCACATCTCCGTTTCGGCGACGAGCCCATCCGCTCCACATATCTTGTGACCACTCCTAACTTCGTGGCATGCCACGTACAGGCTTACCTGCATATGTATGACGTATGCCGCGGTCTGCAGCCCAACGGCACATTCCTTCTCAACACAATCTGGGAGGGTGAGGAGCTGGCCAAGAATCTTCCCAACAAGGTGAAGCGTCTTTTCGCACAGAACAACATCACCGTATATTATATCAACGCGTCGAAGATCGCACAGGAGATTGGTCTGGGCAACCGCACCAACACCATCCTCCAGAGCGCGTTCTTCCGCATCACCGAGGTTATCCCCGTTGATCTCGCCGTTGAGCAGATGAAGAAATTCATCGTGAAGTCATATGGCAAGAAGGGTGAGAACATCGTCAACATGAACTATGCCGCTGTTGACCGTGGCAACGAGTATAAGAAACTCGACGTTGATCCCGCATGGGCAAATCTTGCCGATGAGGAGAGCAAGAATGTCGACGCTCCCGACTTCGTTACCAACGTGGTGTTCCCGATCAACGCACAGGATGGCGACCTTCTCCCGGTTTCAACCTTCAAGGACCGTGCCGACGGCACCTGGCCCCAGGGCACAGCCGCTTACGAGAAGCGTGGCGTTGCAGCTTTCGTTCCCGAGTGGAATCCCGAGAACTGTATCCAGTGTAACAAGTGTGCCTATGTATGTCCTCACGCTGCCATCCGTCCGTTCGTGCTCGATGCAGCTGAGATGACTGCCGCACCTTTCGGCGAGGAGCACACAATCCCCGCTATCGGCAAGACCTTCACCGGCATGCGTTTCGTTCAGCAGGTTGACGTGCTCGACTGTCTCGGCTGCGGCAACTGTGTTGACGTATGTCCCGGCAAGAAGGGTAACAAGGCCCTCTCGATGAAGCATGAGGAGACTCAGACCGCCGAGCAGGTGAACTGGGATTACTGCGTGAAGAACGTAGCTTCCAAGCAGAAACTCGTTGACATCAAGGCCAACGTTAAGAACAGCCAGTTCGCAACTCCTCTCTTTGAGTTCTCGGGCGCATGCTCGGGTTGCGGTGAGACTCCCTACGTGAAGCTCATCACCCAGCTCTTCGGCGACCGTGAGGTAGTGGCCAACGCTACAGGTTGTTCATCAATCTACTCCGGTTCAGTGCCCTCTACACCTTATGCAACCAATGACAAGGGTCAGGGTCCGGCTTGGGCAAACTCACTCTTCGAGGACTTCTGCGAGTTCGGTCTCGGTATGAACCTCGCTTACGAGAAGATGCGTGCCCGTCTGGTAGAGCTCTGCGGCAAGATTGCCGAGAACTCACCCTGCGAGGAGACCAAAGAGGCTGCCAAGGCATGGCTTGAGGCTCGTGAGGATGCCGACCTTTCTCGTGAGAAGGGTGAGGCTCTCGTTGCAGCCATCACCAAGAACGGTGAGCCCTGCTGCGACCTCGGCAAACAGGTTGTAGAGCTTTCACACTATCTCGTGAAGAGAAGCCAGTGGATCATCGGTGGTGACGGTGCAAGCTACGATATCGGTTTCGGTGGTCTTGACCACGTAATCGCATCGGGCAAGAATGTCAACCTCCTCGTTCTCGACACAGAGGTTTACTCCAACACCGGTGGCCAGTCTTCAAAGGCTACACCTATCGCCGCCATCGCGAAGTTCGCAGCAGCCGGCAAGCGTGTACGCAAGAAAGACCTCGGCATGATTGCCACAACTTATGGCTATGTATATGTGGCGCAGGTTGCCATGGGTGCTGACAACGCACAGACTCTCAAGGCAATCCGTGAGGCAGAGGCTTATGACGGTCCGTCACTGATCATCGCTTACGCTCCCTGTATCAACCACGGTCTGAAGGCCGGTATGGGTCATGCACAGGAGGAGGAGCGCAAGGCTGTAGAGTGCGGTTACTGGCACCTCTGGCGTTACAATCCCGATAACGAGCTGAAGGGTGAGAATCCGTTCACACTCGACAGCAAGGAACCTGACTGGAGCAAGTTCAACGACTTCCTCAAGGGTGAGGTTCGTTTCGCATCGCTCTTCAAGATGCAGCCTGAGGCAGCAGGCGAGCTTTTCCAGGCTGCCCAGGATAATGCACGCTGGCGCTATAACAACTACAAGCGTATGGCAGCCCAGAGCTGGGCACTCGATCCCGAGGTTTCAGCTGAAGAGGAGGCACTCCGCAAGTAATAATTGCAAGCAATCAAATAAGAAGGAGGCTGTTGCGCGTGAGCGTAGCAGCCTCTGTTTTTGTTCGCCCGACATGGGCATAATCTAACGGGTGCAAGTCCC
>CANPMT010000083.1 GCA_947575235.1 uncultured Porphyromonadaceae bacterium | reverse complement strand
TCGGATTGAGCGAACTCTCTCAAGAAGTTCCCGGAAATAATCTTGACCAAACACGGCGTTTCCCTGCTTTAAGCGGTCATCATCGAGAACAAAACCTTTGCGGATATACTCATTCAAGACACGGGTTGCCCACTGTCTAAAGTAGGTAGCCCTTTTACTATTGACACGGTATCCGACACTGATAATAGCATCAAGATTATAAAAGGCCCTCTCTCGTTCGACTTGACGAGTTCCCTCCGTTTGAACTGTTCGAATTTTTCGAATAGTTGCCTCTTCAGTCAATTCACCTGACGAATAAATCTCTTTCAAGTGATAATTGATGGTGTTAACCTCAATGCCAAAAAGTTCTGACATTGCTTTTTGAGTAAGGAATATTGTTTCGTCCTGTACAATGGTTTGTACAGTGCCCGAATTATCAGGCAGATTATATAGTATGAACTGTATCTCCTTTGCCATTGAAATTAGCTGTTGAATTTTAATGTTTTAAGCTGAGCAAGTATTTCACCTTCAAGTCGATGGCTTTCAGCAAACAATTCAGTCAGTTTGGATTCATAGCCAGCCATACGCAGGTTGAATTCCTCTTCGGTTATATCGACATATTCGATTTTGATGTCAAAGTACTGACCCGCAGAGAGTGAATACCCTTTCTCCTTGATCTCATCATAGGTGACAGCAACTGAGAATCCATCTTCAGCTTTCCGTGCACGGAAAGTATCGACAATCTTATCAATCTCTTCCGGACGAAGACGCTTCTTCTGATTATTGCCCTCCTTGTATTCTTCTCCAAGTTTGGAAGCATCAACAAGTATCACCTTGTCATTGGCACGGGAATTGTCGAAGAAAAGAACTGATACATTGGTTCCGGTATTTGCAAACACATTCGAAGGCATAGACACAACGCCATAAACAATCTTGTTGTCAACAATGTGTTTGAGAATCTTGTTCTCAATCCCAGATTTTGCTGTAATAAAACCAGTAGGGATAACAATCGCACCTTTGCCGGTTTTCTTCAGTGAATTAATGACGTGCTGAATAAAACAAGTGTATATAGCCATGCTCTCCTTTTTCTTTGCCGGCACATTGGGAACACCGGCCCAGAAGCGGGCTGGTTGTGCTGCAATCTTTTCGCGAGTGTCGGAGAAATCCATCTTGAATGGAGGATTTGATACAACATAATCAAACTGCCGGATTGCCGTTCCCTCATCATTCTTATGGTAGGGTGAGACAAGGGTATCCCCCTGAATAGCATGATCAAGTGATGAAACCAATCCATTGAGAAGGAGGTTCAGTTTCAGCATTTTGTTGCTTCGTTGTGAAATATCTTGGGCAAAGATTGTGCATTTGCTGTTTCCGATACGATGAGCCAAGGCCATAAGGAGAGTACCGGTTCCTGCAGAGGGGTCGTATGCCTCGATATTATGGAGGTCGTCATTATCACTCACAAGTAGACGGGCCATGATAGTGGCGATGGCGTGAGGAGTATAGTATTCTGCATATTTACCTCCCCCTGCAGTGTTGTAATCCTTGATGAGGTATTCAAAGATAGTTGCAAAGAAGTCATAGCCTTTTTCATCGGAGAATGCCTCCTCAAATGAGAAGTTTACAAGTTTGTCAACCAATGCACGTGCGAAAGCCGGGCGTTGGTCGATGTCGGTAACGTATGGCGTGAGGCGTTCAAAGAGGGGTATCTTAGTGTTTTGAGTTGTCTGTGTTGAGAAGATATCGATATTTTGTTCTGCAATATCGGTCATGGTCGCATCGAATATCTCATCAAACTCACCACGACCCTGACGATTCCAAAGATTAGACATCAAATGCTCAGGACGCAGTTTCAGAGTCTCTGGTGGTAAAGAGATGAGAAGAAGCTGACGCTCGGCATCCGACATCTCAGAATAGGCAAGTTCCCAACGCTCGGAGTCATGAATTTTAGTTGTAAAGGGACTCATTGCAATTTTTAATTCATGCCCGAATTTATCATTGAGGAATTTATACATGAATACCTGTGTGATAATCTTGTATTCGTTGCCATCGTTACCGAGGCCGTATGACTGACAAGTGGCTTTCAAGTCGTCAATCAGACGTATGGTTTTCTCTTTGATGCTCATTATACTACTGTGTATGTGGCTTTATATTGATTCAAATATTGACGAGCTATACCATTTTTAACAAAAATATAATCATCAATATTAGCATTATCGGTTATTTGGGGAAAAAATTTGAACAGTCCCACTATGATATGCAAAACTGTCTGCTCGAAATAGGCATCCTTCTTCAATATGTCGTTCTTATCATATACTCGTTGATCTATTTCCTTCTTAATCATATTAAGAATTACACTGATTTCATAATCACTGAAAGTGAAAACAGGTTTGGCCGCTTTCTCTTTTCGGTCATGATTTATCTCCCGAATTCTTTTGTGAACGCGGGCAAACTTGACATCCCCGTTATATTTATTAAGAAGAGCGTTGTTTGTGGATTGAATATTTTTCAATCTTTCAATTATTGAATCGAGAGCCGCTGTCTCTTCATTGAACTTGGCGATGGAGTCAATCACAAAACCATGTTCCTTGAACCTCTGGGTAAATGCTTCCCTTAAAGTGATAAACTCGGGATCTTCCTGGTCGATGTTATCCATGAAGGCACGGATAGTGTCTCGCCATTTGTCTTGCAGTTCTCGTCCACCGGAAATTAGTTTCAACTCCTCCTCACCAATCTTTGAAAAGGTAAACTCAATGTTCTGCATTACCTCATTGACAAGAATAGTGGTCCGCTCATCTGCATTGAAAGCTTCCTTTTGATTGATGATGGCGATGTGGTGCTGTACCTCTTTCAACATATCGGGAAGTTTGGTAAGTTCCACCTTTGAAAATTTCTCCTTCAACTCATCATCGCCGAAAGTGCGGACAAGGTTGCCACAGTCGCGAGCTGCCTCCAGCACTTTTTTCAACTTCAACAGTTCCACCTTGTCTTGGATTGTTGAAACCTCTGAACTGAATTCCTCAACATTGTCAACTGTATATTCAAACAGGGTATCGTGTATATCTCGCATGGTGTCAAGAATCTCCTGTGGATTTTCGAGCACTTGTGTAAATGTGTTGGTTACTCCGCTACCGTCTTCTTCCGGATCATTGAAACGATTCAATTCCTGAAGATAAGCCTCATTAGTCTCCTCAAAATTGCGTTTGATGTCAGCAAAATCAATTATATACCCATAGCGGTTATTCTTATAAGGACGGTTGACGCGTGTCAAAGCTTGAAGGAGATTATGGTCTTTCAGCTTTCTTCCAAAGTACATACGCTTCAAACGTGGTGCATCAAAACCTGTCAGAAGCATATTGTACACAATCAGCACATCGACTGTCATATTCTTCTTAAAGTCCTTTACTATTTGCTTGCGGGTTTCCTTATCCTCTGTATCGTGAAGAATGAGTTTTGCCTTGATGTCGGTAGGGAAAGAGGTGCCCTTGTTCATTTCACGTTGCACCTCATCCCAATACTTTGTCAAGTTACTGGCCTGTCCGCTTGTCTCGCAGATAATCATACCTCCGAGGCTGTTGTCGCCATGCTGCCGACGGAATCTTGTAAGGTCGGTTATAACGTAGCGGATAAGTTCTTTTACATAGTTCTCATGCTCGATAATGATTGACTTCTGAACATCCTTTTTCAAAACCAGCTGCTCCAACTTATCCATAATCTGAGTGAGTTTCTCCTTGTAGGAGGTCTCAATCTCTTCACGGATAATTTTCAGAGTATAGCCGTCTGCTATCGAGCGGTCATAGTAATATGTGTGGAAATAGTCGTTAAAGACTGTTGCGGTTGCCTTTTCGTCTTTCAAAAGAGGAGTTCCGGTCAGCGCAATCTTAATGGAATTGGGGTCAGCATCAAAAAGATTGGCAAGGAAACATCCACCCGGGCGATAACCTCTGTGAGCTTCATCAAGGATGAATACTCGCTGAAGGTTAGTGGCATAGTCAGGTAGATCCACTTTTCCCTTGTCCTCAGAGAAACGCTGAATATTTACCACGGTTATCTCCTGCTTGCCGCTTGCTCCCTGCTGTGACTGATTGTTTCGGAACTGCTCCATCAATTCTGTTTTGGAATTGGCAGTTGTAACAACCAAGCCTCTGGCTTCAAATTCTTGTGTGGCTTGTTCAAGCAGGTCGAGGCGGTCAACAATGAAATAAAACTTAGCGACTTTATTCTGGTTGGCAAAATAGTCGTTAAGTATATAGGTTAAATGGTAGGACAATGCAGTTTTGCCGCTTCCTTGTGTATGCCAAACCACACCAGACTTTGCCCCAGCGTCAAGATGCTCTCGGATTGCCAAAGCCGCGAACATCTGTTGATAACGCATAATATGTTTTTGGTCGGTAATCTCAATTTTACCATCCACCTCACGCTCCGACTTTACGTATGCAATGCCGTACCTGAGGATAAATAGTAAACGCTCCGGAGAGCATATTGAGGTCAGTATGCGGTTAGTCGGAGTGTTAGTGTCGAGATTAGTCTTGTATTCCGGAGTTGTGTGGATTACCTCACAATTGAAATCTTTGAGAATCCTCTTCTCTACCTCTTTGTCAATCCGCTTGTAAGGAAAATTCCTATTGTAAGGTGCTACATCTGCATTGGAACGGTTTTCTTCGCGGAAGCAATTGAATGAAGCAGAATTTCTTGCGGCAGTGCAGTAGAATGCACCTTGCAAAGGTACAATTCCTCCCATTGTATCATACTCCATGTTATTGGAGAATATCATCAACTGGGTGATGTTGATAAATGAACGGAAACGCTTGTTGGGGAATCTCTGTAGATTCATGCGCGTGCTTTCCGCAACCATGCCACCGGAGTTATTAGGCTTCTTTACTTCAATGAAAGCCAAGGGCAACCCGTTTACAAATAAGGTTATATCAGGACGAAACTCATCTTGACCATTCTTGCAAGTAAACTCGGCAGTAAAATGGAATGTGTTGTTTGATGGCGTCGTATAGTCAATTAACTTGACAGGTGAAACAGCTTTCAGTCTCTGATAAAAGGCGTAGCCAAGGTCGTCATTCTTCAAGTCATTGCGTATGTCTTGTAGAATTTGTTTGGCGGAGATTGGAGAGTTTGGATTAAGCCTGTCAAATTGCTTTTCAAATATCTCAGTCAAGATATTTGTGGAAGGATCGTAGACTGTGCCTGCATTCTCTTCGGAGATTTTTCCATAATATGTGTATCCCAGTCGAGTCAGATGCACCATGGCTGGCATCTGAACACGGGTAGCTTCATTGAACTTACTCATGATGATCTGTCTTTTCTTCCGTAAGAATAGATGGTTCTGAACTACAAATTTAAAGATTATTTTTGTAATATCAAAGCTTAGAAACCAAATAAAATAGGAAGAGGGAAAACAGGGTGTATTATTGTGGGTATGGATTATAATGTATAAATTTGTAAAAGATTTGGTGTCGGTTGTGATGTGGTTGTTGTTTAATAAAAGAAAGAGTGAGATATGAATAATAGAGAAGAGACCATCAGGGTCGAGAACCTTGTCACCGGATACAAGGATAAACATAAGACTGTGGCTGTGACCGACGGTATAAACGCGTCGTTGCTGTCGGGGGAGCTGACATGTCTGCTCGGTCCGAACGGTGCCGGCAAGTCGACATTGCTGAAGACGTTGAGCGGTTTTCTTCCCCCTCTGTCAGGAGAGATAATAATAGAGGGGAAAGCTTTGAGAGATTACCGTCCATCGGATCTGGCAAAAGTGATAGGGGTGGTTCTCACGGAGAAACTCACGTTGAGCAACATGACGGTTGAGGAGATGGTGGGTATGGGACGTGCCCCATATACCGGTTTCTGGGGACGTCTGTCAGAGGAGGATAAGAGTATAATAGATGAATCCATATCACTTGTCAAGATTGAGGACCTCCGCCACCGGATGGTACATACTTTGAGTGATGGCGAACGGCAGAAAGTAATGATAGCCAAAGCCCTCGCTCAGCAGACACCGGTGATATTCCTTGATGAACCCACGGCATTTCTTGATTATCCCAGCAAGGTGGAGATAATGCAATTGCTGCAGCGGCTCTCAAGACTCAAACAGAAGACTGTGTTCCTTTCAACACACGACCTTGAGCTGGCCCTCCAGATTGCCGATAAGGTATGGCTTATCGACAAGGTGAACGGCGTAAGGATGGGCACGCCTGAGGATATGGCTATAAATGGAGATATGAGTAGATACTTCTCACGTGAGGGTGTGGCCTTTGACATGGACTCAGGCTTGTTCAAGATAAACCATCACATCGAGGGATGCGTCATTGTAAAGGGTTCGGGACCCAGGCTGAATCTGTTGAGGAAAGCTCTGGCCCGTTGTGGAAAAGAGGTCAGGGAGGTTGCGGCAGATGAGCCGGTGGAGAATCCGGATGGGCTTGCGGTGATTGAGATAACCGGAGACGGTTTCCTGTATAACGGGGTTGAGTATCCCACCATCGGGTTGTTGCTTGAGGCGGTGTGAGGGTCATGCCTGAAACACCGTAGAACTTACGGCGTTTCTGCTAATCTTTATGATAAAATAGGACTTTTTATCATAAATGGTAATATTTTTTAGAAATAATAGAACGTATATCGGATATTTTGATTATCTTTGCCATGGATAGGTGTATGCCTTTCAATATGACATAAACCACAAAACAGAAGAAATTATGTTATCACAGAATCCAAACGCAACGCCAATATGGTTGTTGATGATCTTTTCGGCAATATCATGTTTCTGTTGGCCGAGAGTCAAGAAGTTAGTGTCGAGATATACTGAAGAAAGTGATAAGCAAAACTTTTTCAGCTTAATGCTCTTGATAGTGATTATGGCCGTTGTCGTCACCTTGTCATTGTTCATCTGGCCCTAATTGTCAGAACTAATCTGCTTTGGTGTAAGTGGATTAAATTCAAATATACTCCAAGAAATAATTCCTATTTGTTTTACATATATGTGAAACATTTGTGGAGTGTGTGCGTTATATCAATAAAAACCTATAATATATGAGTGAAGCAGAACTGCTCCTTTTAGATCAAACAAAAAATTGTACAGTTTACACTATACAGTTTTTATCAGATGATTTAAATGAGTTTGAGAAATTTGTTGAAAAATTCCAAGCAAATGGGGAATTTGATAAGGATTTCCGAATTATTGCAAAATTCATTGATCAGATTCTTGATTTCGGTGCATTGGAAAGGTATTTCAGACCTGAAGGAAAGATGAAGGATTCTGTTGTAGCTCTTCCTACCTTGAGATCTAAACTTCGGTTATATGGATTACGGCTTTCCGATCGTATTCTGATTCTTGGAAACGGAGCGCAGAAAAAATCTCGCACCTATGAAGATGATGATACATTGAAGGGATATGTTCTGACATTGCAGCGTTTTGAAGCACTTCTTAAAGAAGGAGTTGCCGATGGAAGTGTTATAATAACGGCAAGCGAGATAGAAACAGACAAAACTTTTGAGTTATGAAAAGAGCTAAAATTTCATTGAGAGAGCTTCTAAGCGATATAAAGCCGGAGGAACGAGCTGAGGCTCGACTTTCTTTTCAGATTTCTAATCGTCTTGATTGGCTCATGAAGGAGAAAGGCCTGTCAAAGAAGCAACTTGCCGATGCTATAGGAAAGCGGCCGAGTGAGATAACAAGATGGCTTAGCGGGGAACATAACTTCACAATTTCTACTCTCGCCATGCTGTCTACGTTCTTTGGCAAACCAATAATAACGGTGGGGTGAGGGCATGCAGATTCCCTGTGTGTATTATTAGGGTGGATTTTTAGCGCGGATATGGTGGAAAAGTAGTAAATTTGCATAAACTATCCAACAGCAGATATAGGTTATTATGAAAATTCTCCATACCTCCGACTGGCACCTTGGACAGGTGCTCTATGGCTATGACCGGCTTGATGAATATGCCGGATTCTTCAGCCAGCTTAAAGATATAGCCCGGAAGGAATGTCCGGACGCTCTCGTGGTAAGCGGCGATATATTCGACGTGTCGGCACCCTCGGCTACCGTGGCCCGAATGTTTAAGGATAATATTCTCGATCTGCATGAGGCTCTGCCCGACATGACTATCGTAATCACGGCAGGTAACCATGACAGTGCCTCGCGTATCGACGTTGACCGCAACCTCTGGCGTGCCGGCGGTATCCATGTCATCGGCGGTATAAGACGTGTGGAGGGGGAGTTTGATTTCTCTGACCTTGTTGTGGAAATCCCCGGGAAGGGGAGAATTGTGGCTGTGCCTTATATCAACGCCGCTTTCTTGCCTAAGAAATCGGAAAGGGAATTGCCTGAGATGAGTTTCTTCGGGCGTATCGGCGCTATGCTTGCTGAAAGTGCCTGTGACGGCCTCCCTACGGTGCTCATGGCACATCTTACCGTGGCCGGATGCGATATGACCGGCCACCGCATATCTCCCATCGGTGGCATGCAGGCTGTCGACCCAGGAATATTTGGTGAGATATTCGATTATGTGGCGCTGGGCCATATCCATAAACCCCAGCAGATGGATGGCGGCCGTGTGACGTATTGCGGCACCCCCATGGCGGTGAGCTTCGACGAGGTGTTTGAACATGGTGTTAACATCGTGAACGTGGAGAAGGGTAAGGCTCCCGAAATCGAACAGATTCCGATAATGCCCGTGCGTGAACTCTTGACGATCCCTGCCGACGGAGGTACTTTCAAAGAGGCGATAAAATTATTCCGTAAACTTGACAATGCCGACCCCAGCTACATACGTCTGAATGTGGTTCAGGAGGAACCGTTGCCGGTTGACTGTCTGGAGGTGGCCACAGAGATAGCCAAGGAGAAGAGCTGTCGGTTCTGCACCTACAAATATACGCGCAGAAGCGAGCTTGCCGAAGAGGAGAGGATGCAAGGTATAACCGCGTTCGAGTTCAGGGATACCACTCCCTGCGACATTGCGGCCCGTTTCTTCCGGTCGAGAGGTTTCTCGCAGGAGGTGACCGATGATTATGTGTCGCTCATAGCGGAGATTGAGAGTGAGATAGCAGCCGAACAGAACAGATAACCGGAGGAGAAGAGATGATTATCAAGACACTTGAGATAAGAAACATTGCCTCGATCGAGGAGACCACCATAGATTTTTCGGGCGACGTGCTTGGAGGCGCCCCCATTTTCCTGATATGCGGAGAGACCGGTGCCGGAAAGAGCACAATCCTTGATGCCATCTGTCTGGCGCTGTATGGCGAGACACCGCGCATGGCGTCGGTGGCGAAGGAGGAGATTGAGATGTATGAGGCGGGTGAGAAGAACAAATCGTATACCAACGATAATTCGCAACTTCTGCGGCGTGGCTCGGGCGAGGGTTGGGTGACACTGACTTTCACCGGTAATGACGGCGTTGATTATGAAGCCCGCTGGCACATTCACCGTGCGCATAACAAGCCGCACAAGAAACTCCAGGATTGCCAGCGCAGACTGCGTGCTATTGACGGTAGTTACGAGGAGAACCGTCTGAAGGAGATAGATATAAAGATTGTTGAGGTGACCGGACTGGAATACAGCCAGTTCTGCCGCACAGTGATGTTGGCACAGGGGGAGTTTACCAAATTCCTGAAGAGCAAGCCCTCCGAGAAGTCGGAGATTCTGGAGAAACTTACCGGCACGGAGATCTATTCAAAAATCGGAAGCCGTATAGCGGAGCGTTTCAATATGCTGCGCAGTGACTGGGAGGAGAAGAAACGGCGGCTGGACGCCGTGCATCTTCTCACCGATGAGGAGCGCACCGCGCTTGTGGCGCAGCGCGACGCAATGAACCAGCGGGCGGCCGAGCTTCAGAAGGAGCGCGAGGTGGCTGTGGCAAAAATCAACTGGCTGCTCTTTAATGAGAAACTTCAGGAGAACCGTAAGAAGACTCTTGAGAAACTCGACAAACTGAAGGAGCGGGTGGCTGAGGAGACTTTTGTGGCTGAATGCCGTGAGGTTGAGGATTACGAGAATACCTCCGAGGGGCGACTGCAGCTGAAAGAGATACGCACGATTGAGTCGCTTTTGGCCAAGCATCAGCTTCTCCTCCCGGAACATCAGAGCCGGATGATGAAGAGCCGCGAGGATAGAAAGAAACAGGAGGCTTCTTACACCACTCTCTCGAAAGAACTTGAGGTTCAGGAGGGGGCGCTTGAGAAATATGACCGTGAGAAACTGATAAAGGATTCGAAGCTGTATTCGGAGCGCGATAAGTTGCTGGCCGATATACAGACGCGCCATAAGGAGATTGCCGGCGAGCGCAAACGTCTTGACGACCACCGGGCACAGCTGAATAGTCTGGAGGATTCCTTGAAAGAGTGTGTCGGCACTATCGAGAGTCTGACAGAGCCGTTGGAAGCCTCATTGGCTCTCAAAGAGAGGCTCACCAAGGAGCTTGAGGGGATGGAGATGTCGATGGACCGCAAGGTGAAGGAACTCCGTGCCCAATTGAAGGTGGGGGACATTTGCCCTGTATGCGGCGAGAAGGTAATGACGTTGGTAAATGACGAGTTCTTTGTATCGCTCCTTCAGCCTCGACGCGATGAGAAGGTGAGGGCCGAGGAGGAATACCTCAAGCTTCTGGCACAGCATACAGCGGCTGTCAGCTCCAAAGCCAAGACAGAGACCGACCTCAAGCATGTTACGAAACAGCTCGGAGAGATCACTGCGAATGTGGCGAAACTGGAGGAGGAGGTAGAGATGCTTGTGGTGAAAGCCGGGTATATGGGTCTGGCTCTCGATGCTGCCCTGGTGAAAGTGGCTGACGAACGTTCAATGATCGAGGAGAAACTGAAGGATGTGCATCAGCTCCAGACGGAGGCGGAGGCCAAGAACAAGGAGGTGACCCGTCTGCGTAAAAAGGTCAGGACCGAGCAGGATAAATTCACAAAAGCGAAGGATGTTGAGAAGGAGTGCGAGACTGCGCTTGAGTTATGGCGCACGGGTAAAGAGGCCCATGAGTCGCGTCTGACAGAGCACCGTGAGTCGCTCAACCGCTTCCTTGAGGAGCATCTTGAGCTTACATACGGACGCCTGGAACAACTGTCGCTGATGAAGCCCGACAAGATGAAGAAGCGTCGCGCGGAGATAGATAAGACCTTGTCCGACAAACGGGATATTGAGGTGAAATGCGCCACTATCGACGAGCAGATTGAGGAGCAGGAGAGGAAACGTCCGGAGTTTGCCGAGGATGAGAATATGGAGAGTCTTACCGCCGCGAAGGGTGGTATGGATGCCGAGATTGATGCACTCAACCAGAATGTTGGTAATCTGAACCTGCAGCTCACCCAGGATGAGGAGCGCCGTGAGTCGATGGAGGCCGAGCGGCGCGAGGTGGAGAAAGCCCGAGGGAAGATGGAGCGCTGGGAGGGTCTTTACCGTCTTCTCGGCGATGCCTCCGGCACACGGTTCAGAGCCGTGGCCCAGAGCTTTATCCTTGAATCGCTGCTGGAGAATGCCAACCAGTATATGCGCAGTTTCACCGACCGATATCTGCTGACCTGCAACTCAGGCACTCTCGCCATACTGGTAAAAGACAACCATAAACCGAGTGAGCCACAGCCGGCCTCGATACTGTCGGGAGGGGAGAGCTTCATGGCCTCGCTTTCGCTTGCGCTCGCGCTGTCGAATCTGCGGTCGGGTGGTAACGGAGTGGATGTGCTCTTCATCGACGAAGGATTCGGCACGCTGTCGCCTGACGTGCTCGGCAATGTCATGGACACTCTGGAGAAGCTGCATCAGATAGGTGGACGCAAGGTCGGTCTTATCAGCCACGTGCCGGAGATGCGCGAGAGAATCCCTGTACATATCAGCGTATGCCGTGAGTCGCCCGCACTCTCGCGCGTGCATATACATACCACCTACTGAGTACTCAGATAAACCCTAAAGGGGATGGTCAACACAGAGTCGCGTGAGACTGCCGAACTGAGGCACATGGTCGAACGGCGACTCTGTGGTGATTAAGCCCGTGAGTATCATGGCATGGAGTATGGAGCCGCCGTGGGTGAACGCGAGTACTGAGCGGTTCCCTTCGGCAAGACGGGAATTGATGAAATCCCTTATTCGATTGTTATGCTGCATGAACGACTCTCCCCCTGTGGCCTCGACATGCTGCCAGTCGCGGAAATAATCCTCCAGGCGGGAGTCGGTAATCTCGGTATATCGTTTCATCTCCCATTCCCCGAAATCCATCTCCATCAGGAGAGGGTCGGGAATTGCGTCATCGAATCCGCAGAACTCAGCCAGACGGGAGCACCGCGAAAGCGGACTGGTGAAGACACGGTCGAAATGTAGGCCGTTCAGGCGTGCCCTGACAAGCTCCGCCTCCAGTTCGAAGGTAGAGGCAAGCGTGACATCCGTCTGTCCGTAGCATACCCCCTTCGGGACGTCGGGGGTGGTGTGGCGTACTAAATAGAGTACCATGGATTGATGAAAAAGAGGAAGGTGAATACAACGAAATAAGTTACCTGGGTAATCAGACATAAGGCACCGCAGCAGTCGCCCGTATACCCTTTGATCTT
>CANPMT010000082.1 GCA_947575235.1 uncultured Porphyromonadaceae bacterium | reverse complement strand
AGCTCATGGGTCTCATCCACAAGGCAGGTATCGAGATCAACCGCAAGGTGCTCGCTGACCTCGCTATGAACAACCCCGAGGCTTTCAAGGCTATCGTTGACAAAGTGAAGTAATCCACACTGTCACCGGTATAAAAAAACTCAGGCAGCTTTCGCAAGAAGGCTGCCTGATGTTTTTTTATAATATGCTGACCTGCTCAGAAGTGGACCAGACACATATTGGTGAGCCATATCCAGAGCGGACAGAATCCGATGAAGAGAATAACCGACAGTGTCAGCGATGACGTGCCTGTGGCCACATAGGTGTTGTATTCGTCGGCAATGATTATGCCCGAGAAAGCCGGGGGAAGGGCCGCTGCCACAACCAGCATCTTCAGGTTGAAGGGATCCATCTTGAAGAGTATGCCCAACACAAGCACTACAGCCGGCATGACAACCATCTTCATTATAGAACCGAGCACAGCCTGCCAGTTGATCTGAAGTTTGATGGCTGAAAGGGTGATACCTGCCGAGAAGACCGCCATAGAGGCGTTGGCCTTGGCAATGAGGTTGAACGATGGCGACAGCTCCTTAGGCCAGGGAATCCCTGCGAGCACCCACACCACCGCCAGAATCGGGGCCCAGGCCACGGGCTGGGCCAAGGCGTGGAGCACAGGCTTCCACGCGCTCTCGCGCTTCTTCACAGTGCCGGGATTCTGTTTGGCAAGCGAGGCATTCATAAGGGAGAGTCCCACCGGAATACCGATGGCATTCACCACAATGCCCACTATCGCCACTACAAGCGCCACTTCAGGCGATGTGCCGAAAATCGGTTCAAGAACCGCGAAACCGAGGAATCCGATTGTCGGCGAACCGCTGATAAGAGCCGACACGGCAGCGTCAGCGCCGGTATTCTTCTTGAAACAATACCTGAATATAAAGTATACGGCCATGAAACAGGCCATAATACCGATGGTGGATACAAGCGTGAGCTTGATATCCTTCTGAAGATCTTCACGGGTGGCCTGCACTATCGATATGAAGAGCGCCGCCGGCAATGCGAAGTCAAGCACAACCTTGTTGAACTTCTTGGCATCATCGCCCGAAAAGGCACCCTTCTTGCCGGCTATGTAGCCCGCCAGCATCACCACTATGATTGGGACGATGGCGTATAATATAACATGAGTAATGCCCATAATGAATTGTTAATAATGGCCGTAACCAGAGTTAGACAGTGTAATTGATAAGAGGGGTGGGGTTGAGATAGCCGATATGGCCAGATTCCTTGCCCGAGGAGGGTGCAAGCTGCACATCAATCAGCGTGGGGCGTCCGGAAGCTATGGCTGCCTCAAGAGCCTTCGCAAGGTCGGCAGTGTTGTCAACCCTGTAATTGTCGGCACCGAAAGCCTCGCCTATCAGATTGTATCGTGCATTGATATCGAGCGTGGTAGGCGCCGGAGCGTCGCCACCCGAAGGATTCACACCCACACCGTTATAAATGCCACCGTTGTTGAATATGACCACAGTGACAGGGAGTTTGTAGCGGCATATCGTAGCGAAATCCATTCCCGAGAAACCGAAAGCGGAATCACCCTCGATAGCCACAACACTCTTTCCGGTGGCCACGGCAGCCCCGACGCAGGAGCCCATACCCATACCCATTATTGACCATGTTGCACAGTCGATGCGATGCCTCGGGAGCGACATATCGATAGAATCACGGGTATCGTCGAGTGTATTGGCACCCTCATTAACAAGCACCACATCAGGATTCTTCTCCAGGACAGGCTTGATGGCAGAGAGTGCGCTCCAGTGAGTCATCGGCTGCAGGTTGGCAGCCTCAGCAAGACGAGCCGTGAACTTGGCATTCTTCTCCTTGCTCTCAGCCTGGAGGGATTTAACCCATTCAGGATCGGCGTTCATCTTACCTCCTTTCATCCCCTGCAGGATTAGTGAGAGCGACTGGCCGAGGTCGCCCACAACCGGGGCAGCCACAGGCACGTTACGGTCAATCTCCTGAGGGTCGACCTCCAGCTGTATGAACTTACCCTCCTTGTTCCATTTACCCTTTCCGAAAGAGAGCATCCAATTGATTCGTGCGCCAATCACCATCACCACATCGGCCTGTTGCATGATTGTCGAGCGGCAGCTCAGCGCGCTAAGTTCACCGTTGTCAGGCATAAGACCCTTGGCCATCGACATCGGTAGGTAAGGTATGCCATAGGTCTCGATAAGTTCCTTGATCTTATCGTCGGCCTGTGCGTAAGCCGCCCCCTTCCCAAGAAGAATAGCCGGGCGTCTGGCATTGAGGAGAAGTCCGACCGCACGGTCGACAGATTCCTGATTCGGGATGGTCTCCGAATAGATATCCACCGGAGAATAGAATAGAGCCTCGGCATCCTTCGCATCCATCACCTCACCGAGAGCCGGAGTGGTCATGTCGATATATACGCCACCCGGACGGCCGCTCACAGCGGCACGGTAGGCACGGGCCACAGCTGAAGGGATATCCTTGGCATACGAGCAGCGGAAAGCCGCCTTCACGAGCGGACGCGCCGTGTTAAGCTGGTCGAGCTGTTCGTATGTGCCCATATTCATATCCACCATCGTAGGGTCGGACGCACCCGATATCTGAATCATAGGGTAACAGTTGACAGTGGCGTTGGCAGTGGCGGTAAGGCCGTTCATGAAACCGAGGGAGGAAACCGTAAGCAGTACTCCCGGTTTCTTCGTGAGATAGCCATAGGTGGCAGCCGCCATACCTGCCTGCTGTTCAAACCGGAAACCATAGAAATTCATGCCGATTTTCTGCATGGCATAAGCCGCCTCCGTAATCGGAATTCCCACCAGACCGAAAACATCAGAGATACCGAGTCGCTTGAGCGACTCGGCAAGTATATACATACCGGTTACCTGCTCCGGAAACTTCGGAGCCGTAACCTTAGAATCATTCTTTTCCATAATAAAATCACATTTTACCATCGGGGAGTGGTTGGGTTGTGCCATTCTTGGCGAACTGGGCAATCTGCTCGTCGGTATAGCCCAATGATTTCAGGATCTCCTCATTGTTGCCGCCTAAAGAGGGGCAAGGTCCGTAAGAGGGCTGGTAGCTCGACATGGTGAACGGACATCCCACAGTGACGAACTCACCGATCTCGCCACCCTGGTTGATTCTGACGAGAGTGTTGCCGTCGTAGTTGGCTTCATCGGTCATAAGCTCCTTGGTGGAGAGCACAGGACCCACCGGCACACCGGCCGCGCCCAATATCTCGGTCACCTCGAATTTTGTCTTATCCGCCGTCCACTCACCGATACGTTTGTAGATGGCCTGCTTGTTGCGGTCGCGCGCGTCAGCCGTAGCGAAGTCGGGGTTGGTGAGCCAGTCCTCGAAACCGGTGGCCTTGCAGAACTTCTCGAAATCCTTCTCGCCGCGCTGCAGGATAACATATACATAATTATTGGCATCAACGGCTGAGTCATATCCTCCGGCCGGTTTGCACTTGTAGGTCCAGCCAAGAACGCCGCCACCCTCGATGTTGCCGGAACGTGGCACGCAATCACCGAATTTACCGTCGGGATACTGCGGGAACTGTGTGAGGTAGCCAATCTTGTCGAGCGTAAGCTGGTCGCGGGTCTTGATACGGCAGAGATTAAGGCAGGCGTTGTGCATAGACTGATACACGAAGCAACCCTCACCCGTGCGTTCACGCTGCGCAAGCGCGGCCAACAGACCGATAAGCAGGTGCATACCCGTGTTGGAGTCGCCCAAGGCAGCTCCCGACTGGGTAGGTATGTTATAGTCGCCGTCATACCATCCTGTGGTGGAGGCGGCGGCAGCTGTAACCTGTGCTATAGGCTCATACGCCTTGAGATCCTTATACTTCGAGGAGAGCGGGAATCCCTTGATGGTGCCGTAGATACACTTGGGATTGAGTTTATGCACGACGTCCCACGAGAATCCGAGTTTATCCATAGCTCCCGGGTGGAGGTTCTCGATAAACATATCAGCCTCCTTTATGAGTTTGGTGAGAATCTCCTTGCCGTCGGGTGTGGCGGCGTCGAGAGTCAGCGATTTCTTATCGGAGTTAAGCTGCAGGAAATAATAAGAGGGGAGTTTTGGGTTGAACTGGAGTTCATCGCGGGTGGCGTCGCCTACACCGGGTCGCTCAATCTTTATAACGTCTGCTCCAAGCCAAGCGAGCATCTGAGTGCATGAAGGTCCTGACTGGACCTCTGTGAAATCGATTACCTTGATTCCACTAAGTGGTGCTGTATTCATAATATAATAAGTAATAAGTTAGATGAAAGACACCCGCCCTCAGGCAGATGCCTTTCATCTATAAAACGTATGAAGTGCCAAATGGTTTCAGATTTTACGTGACGGGGAGAAGAGGAACGTGATCAGCGCACCGAGGAACATTACCCCGATCGAGACCCAGAGCACCAACACCGAGCCACCGGCTTTCAGAAGAATAGGTATGAAGAACACACCCAAGACTGCGCCGATCTTACCGATGGCTGTGGCTATGCCGACACCAAGGCCACGGTCTTCAACAGGATAGACTTTGGTGGGGAGCACGTACGTCATCAGGTGGGGACCCATATTGAGGAAAAGCTCGAAACACATGAACGCCCCGATTGAAATCCATTTCATCCAGTGTCCTTGATAAGCGAAGAGAAGAATCAGGAGCGACACGCCGCTGAGAAGGAATCCGATAGTCTGCAGCCGGGCTCCGTTCACCTTGTTGATAAGCGCTAATCCCAACAGGAAGCCCGGCAGGATGATGCACGATATCCAGAGAGTGATTTCAACCGAGCTCGCCACATGGCGTATGGCAGACTCCCCGGCAGCCGCATGCTCAATTCCCAAGGCCATCACCAGGATAGGGAGGAAGACACCGATGCCATATACACCGAGACCCTCGCAGGCCCATGGAATACCGGTGAAGATTATATTGCGCCAGTTCTTTTTCAGGAAGTCAGAGGTGGAGACACTCTTGGCGGGAGCCTTGTCAGGTTTCGGTGGGAGAGGAGGAAGCGAGATATTGTCGCCGAGAAACTTGTGGAGGTCGGCCACGGCCTCCTTGTCGCGTCCGTGTGCCTGGAGCCAGAGGGGGCTCTCCCAGAACCGGATTCGCAGCAGGAACATAAGGCCCGATATGGCAATGATGATCCATAGCAGGCGCGGCCACAGTGCGGAGTCAGTCCAATCCTTGACGATAAGGAAACATACGAGAGCCACGACGATATTGCCGAACGCGCTTGCCGCTTTCGTTGAGCCTACCATCATGAACTTCCACTTGTCGGGCATAAGTTCCGACACATAATCTGAATCGAGACTATATTCACCGCCGATAGCGAAACCCATGATGAAGAGGGAGAGAATAAGTACCGGCAGCGATGGGAAGAGGAGCGCCGCCACAGCCGCCGCGCAGATTACGAGCGGACATATGCGGAAAAGGCTGATATACCCGATACGGTCAGAGAGATTGCCGAGGATATAAGAGCCGAAAATGATGCCGATAAGGTCCATTGCGCCAATCAGACCCTGCATCACGGAACTTAGTTCCGGATGCGCGAGAATCTGATAGAGTGGTATGATTACCGACACCAAGGTGGCGAGACCCGTACCGATAAGCTGGCCCAGAGAGGCTACAGCCACGATACGGAGATGCCGCCATGAGAAGGGTGCGTTATTTAATTCATAATTCATTATTTTGCAGGTTTAGGCTGGAGGAACTTATACGCGGGTAAAAGGAACATCCAGGTTGTTACACAGAACGGGCCTGTGAGAGTGGGCAGACCCATGGGGGCGAAGAATGCGTTCATGGCCGCCTGCACGAATACAGTGGATATTATGCCGCATACGGTCCATATGGCGCTTCGCCAGGAGAAATTGCAGAAAGTGGCGCCCAACGCTATGCCTGTAAGCACAGCAGAGAAGCCATACATACCGTTGGCGATATCGGTCTGCGGGCCTCCCCACACAAGGGCTATGAAGAGAGCTATGGCCGAGGAGATTGCCCCCCACATTGCCGCGCGCCAGCTGCTCACCGCCAGTCCGGCGAGGAAGAATGCGCCGCATACCCACGACTTGATCAGGAATATCTGAGATATGCCGCGCAGCCAATAGACCACCAGATCTCCGAAAGCAAGGCTCACCGTGTCGTGCGAGCCATGGGCAAACTCAGGGCTCCCCATATATTCAGGCGGGAAACTTATGAACAGACGTGACGAGAGGAGGAAAATCCATGTGCAGAACACAAACGGGAAGGTGAAGGATGATACTTTCCAGCGGCTGAACACATTGTCCATGCCTGAACGGGCTATTGTGGAGAGAGCCGAGCAGAGAATCATGCCGAGCCACATCCACACTGTGTTGCCTAAGAAAGTAGGGAAGGCGCAACCCACCAGCACACCGTTGAAACCCCAGAGACCCTGGGCGCCGTTCTGGTCGGGGAGACGAAGGATATATCCGGTGAGGGTGGAGACGAGCATTCCTACAAGTCCGCCCCAGGCCACGAGAGGGAATCCCTCGGCATAAGCCCCCCAGAAAATTCCGGCAAGGAAAAGTATGCCGGTCCACATATTGTCCTGGAACATCACCTGCCCCACGCCACGTGCGACGGTCTTGGGGAAATCCTTGACCGACTGCTGCATAAATACGGTATCAAAAGCCATAGCGTATAGATTTAGAGAAATATTTAATTTGTTTGTTTTTCAGTCTTGTCGGGAACGGCAAGGTCGATTCCCTGCGGGTCGGCTGCCAATCCCTGCTGGTGATGCTTGGTGAGGATATTGGTGACGTATACGGTGAATATCGGGAACATCATCATACCCACAGCCGCCAGAACAACCGAGAGTACACGTCCCACAGGTGTTATCGCCACGATGTTTGACCCTACGGTTGTGGCATCCATGGCAGCCCACCAGAGAGCGTCGGAATAATCCTTCACCTCAGGGTTGACATTATGTTCGAAGAGGAAGAAGGCCAACGATGCGAAATAGACTGTGAAGATAAGCGTGGCCAGATAAGATATGAAGAGACTGGCCGCCTTGTTATAGGTGAACCATCCGGTCACAATCGCCATGGCATAGCCTCCACGGATAAGAGGGATGTAGCGTATACAATAGGTGAGCATGGGAGAGAAGGTCCAGCCGTAATGCGCGATGATTGCATTGTATGGTATCGACACGAAGAAGAAGATAAAGTGCGTGGCAAGATAATGTTTCTTATCAGGCGACAGGAAGAACTCTATAAAGAAATCAGCCAGGAACACCACGCATATCCAGAGCTGCACCTCCATGAACTTCGGCACCTTATAGAATGCCTCGTTATGGAACGTATCGATCGATATGCATATCACAAGGAATATCGAGAGTCCCAGGATTATAAGATGCAGTATAGAGTAGATACCACCCTTCTCAAAGATATGGTTTACCCTCTGCTCGGTGTTGGTGAATGAGCTCCCCGAAGGGGAGGAGGCAGGGGCAGCGCCCTGCTTGTCGGTGTTATTTGTTACAGTGTCAGACATAGCAATGAAGTTTTGCCCGGCCAAGCAAAAGACCGGAAAGTTATACACTTATAACAATCGACACCCGAGAATTGGTTTAGAGAAAAAGGGGGATACAGCCGATAAAAATAGAGATATACTAAAAAAAAGCGACATCCCCGTTTTAGCGGAGATGTCGGTTACAGGGATGTCAGTTATAGGCAAGGAATCATATTTTCAGTTTGAAGGAGCGTCGGCCACCCTCAGTGGCTACACTTACTACATATATACCTCGCGGAAGAGGGTTGGCGGTTGAATAGCGTCGTCCGTCAAGGCCGAAGATGCTGTATGCGGTATAGTCACCTTCTACAGCAATCATATGGTCCGGAGTGGCGTAGACATTCAGGCGGGGTGAGTCAGCGTCTGAAATGGTGATACCCGATCCCGAGCTGTTCTCGACCTCCTTATTCCAACGTGTGCCACCTGCATTGAGCACATAATTGTCGCGCAGGTCATCCTTGTTTACTCGGGATATGAAAGCTACCACCTCGCAGTTGTCGGCGTTCCAGGCCGGATTGAAATCGGCCGAACCGAAATCCACGGTAAATTCAAGTGTCTCAGGATTTACGGTAAGCGGGTCACCGAGAGCCTCCTTGTTGAAATTGATGCGTGCCACGCCGTTGTGCATGAACTTCTCCTTGAGGTCGGCAGGTGCGTCAGCCGGTGCATCGTCAAGGCCCATCTGGAAATAAGGGGGTATGGGAGCGATTTTATTCTCTATAAGCATCGCGCTCAGGTAAAGGCCGTCGGTAGGAGCCGAATCGGAGAGTTTACCCTTGACAACACATGAGACTTTGCCGTCAGACGTCACAGACTCCACAAGAATCTTGGCCATAGCCGGACGGTTGGCCATCTCCTCGATAGCTGTGATGTACGGTTCCATGGATGGGAGTGAGGCACCGTAGACAGGTGTGAGGTCACTCTCGGAACGTACCGTACGGTCGTACATGACAGCCGGGTTATATGTGCCGCTGTTGCCGAAAAGATAGAGCAACTCCTTCTCATTGGGGAGAGTGAAGAGGTCGTTTACAAAACCGGTGTGACGGCCGACATAAACCAAAGGACGGTTGAACTCCTCAATGGCCATATCAAGATAATAAGCCATGAAGGGGCAGTTGACGCATTGCTGGCTTGTGAACTCCTCCACCAGAGGGATGCGCAGATAGGCATTGTGAGTGACGTGGAGCGTGAACTTCGTTGAGGGGGATGAGACCGGCGTCTTACCATTGACGGCACTCACTTCAAGAGAATAGGGAGCCTCGGCATCCTCGCTCGTGCCTGTGGACATGAGCACCTCCACATTCCTTGAATCAAAAGGTGGGATAGGCGGATCGAGGGTGAGCTGGTAGGCGAACGATTCAAAATCGAGATAAGAGGAGGTCATGATCTCGGCTGAGGTCAGAGGCTCGGAGGAGAAATTGTGGATAGTGGCATCACAAGAGAAAACATTCTGCGGCGCCACCACAGAGGGGATATTGAACGGCGCGGCTGCCGCTGCCAGAGGCATATCGGCCGGGTCAGTGTCAAGGATAGCATAGCAGAGCAGGTTGCCTCGCTGTGTGGGGGTCTGCCACTCCTCAAGATTGAGCGAAACCGAGTAACCCCCAGGCAAAGCGCCCCCTGTAGCAGAGACAAAAGGATAAGGGTTGCCACTCGTCTCATACACCATCGGGCCGATGAAAATCGGTTCGTCGCCGATTACAACCGGCTCCTCGAGCATCACCTCATTCCAGCCCTGGAACAGATTGACGTAATTCTTGACCGGTTCGGCATCGAGCGAACCGACACGGACATTCACAGATGAGGTGCGTTTGCTCTTCTGGGGATAATCAGCCCGCATGAAACATCTCACGCCGATAATCCTGCTCCCCTTCAAGGCCCTGACCACACCGTTGCTTACGGGATCAAGAGTTATGGCAGCCTCCGCGAAACCATTCTTGCCGGAACCCTGTGCTGTGGTCAGTTCAGGGTCAGGGTCAAGAGGTGCGAATCCGAAATAAGACTCCGCGTAGAGGTTGGCCGAGATCAGGAGAGAGAGTGAAAGAAGAAATGTACCCCGTCCGCGGGAGGTACGGAGTACATTCATAAGATTATGCAGAATCATTTTACAGTCATTTTGAAGGATGCTGAATTACCATTTGCGTCATTAACGACAACGATATAGACGCCCTGACGGAGCGACTTGGGAGAGACGGCGCAACCTGCGGCATTGAACACCGAGAGTGTGCAGCCTTCAGGAGCGATGAAAGAGTTGTTGACAAGAGCCGGACGGAGTTCAGAGGGGGTGAGAACAACATCCTTGACACCGCTTGTCTTCAGATTGGCCTGAGCTGAATTTATGACAGAGCGTTCCCACATGCCATTATCCTTCTGGCGGTTGAGGAAAGCCACGGCGCGCATATTCTCCGGTTTGTTGTCATAGTCAAGTTCAGTGGTGAAGGTGGCCGAGTATTTACCGTCGGTAATTCCTGCGGCATCACCCCAGATATCAGTGAGACGCTGGCGCACGAGATTGTTGTGAACGGCATAACCCGGATTCGAGCCCTCGCCCGAGCCACCGGGATATTCCTGGCTGTCAGACTCCACGCCATCCTCCACAAGCACTACCGTGAGCATGAGGTCCTCACCCTCAGGCAATACGGAAGTTTCGGCGTCGCCTGACACGGTGACTGTCACTATATCATTATCCAGAGAGGCCTCCACATTCACAGAAGCGAAAGTAGGTTGAGCCAGCGCGTATTCATAGCTCATCTCGGCACTGGGAGAATAGATTACACCGATCATAGGGGTGGGTACGGCAGTGAAGAGATAATTTGCCGGCAGACCGAGGTTGATGTCACGGTCAACCATGACAGTCGGGGCGTATACGAGGCTCTTGTCACCCTTGGCCACATCCACCATGAAATCCAGCACCTCATCACGCTGGTCGGCGAGACCAAGCTGGAACTGGTCGTCGATATGCCAGTCGATGCGGGTAGTCAGATTCTGGTATTCCGAAAGTCCGGGGGTAACGATATTCTGGTCATAGTCGGCAGAGCGGTATTCCGATTCAGAAGCGAAATACTCCACCAAGGGACGACGTGTGAAGCGTTCTGAAATATCAGACGGGATAGCGAGGGCATTGAATTTATATTCAGAGGTCTCACCATTCGGATTACCGTTGACTTTCGAGATTGAGAGGGTAGACTCACCGTTACCGGCCACATAAACCGGAATATTCACGAAAGAGGTAGAGCCTGAAGAGATTGTGCCGTTAAGTTCCAGCTCCTGGCTCCAGGTCTCCGAGCCATTCTGAGAGTAAGATACGGTGAACGAAGAGATGTCGTTAGATCCCTTGTTGGTGATTTTGATCGCACCAGTGGTAGGCTGACCGAGAGCTACAAGTGACGGGGTTATAGCCTCGCTGATTGCAGCACGGTCGTGCATACCCTCACCTTCCACCTCCACCTCAGCAATAATCATGACAGGGTGAGCCGTATCCATAAGACCCGGGGTAGAGAGGTCAATCCAATCAGGTGAGCCATCAGGGAGAGGCATATCCGGACGAGACATGAAATGTGTGCCTTCCGGGATAGAGCCATAAGTCAGGGTGCAGGGGCCATAGACATAGCTTTTCATATCTACGGTATAGCCCATGAAGAATTCATCATTCTCCTTGATGGTATATGGTTCGGCGAAAGTAGCCACGACCCAGCCGTCGGAGGATGCGAGATTGATTTCAGTAGAGAGGAAATTGTCGTTGTTGAGTTCGGTGCGGAGGAAAGCTGTGGCATCCGGGGTATAATCCTGCCATAATCCTGCCCAGCCGATGTGAAGAGCAGTGACCTTGGCACCTGCGAGCGGGGCCAGGATGTCATGTGTCAGTTTCACGGCGAGAGTAAGGTCGTCGACATCTTCGGTTGTGCAGAAACCGGTGTATGGATAGACCATGTCATTTGTCTTGACACCATGGCTTGCATAGACGGTGTCGGCGGCAGTGCGGATTGAAAAAAGACTGGAAAGAGCGATAAATCCGGCACAAACGTAAGTGCGGTGTAAAATTTGCGTCATAGAAATCACATTTAGGGTTAGTAATGAAATGACTTTGTGGTTAGATATGAGGTATATCTGGTCGCAAAGGTAAAAATTAAAATTGAACTTACCAACCGTTAAGAGATAAAAAATAGAAATATATGTTATCAAACAGAAAACGAGGCTTGTTTTAACACATGTTAAAACAGAAGGGTGAGTTGTTTTAACATATGACAAGTCACATACCAAAACACCATTGAATATAAATCGCAATTTAGAGGCGATGGTAGAAACAATAACTGATTATGTTCTTTCATCAAAACCAATCTCTTCCAAAAGAATAAGTGAATTTGCATCTGTAAAAGCAGGTGGGGATTGTCCTAAATCTTTCTCGAGAGAGTATCTTAATGGAGATTTAATTCCCATCTACTCAAATGGCATAGTAAATGACGGTCTATATGGCTATACCGCCGATTACACCAAAAGTATTCAAGAACGTTCTGTTACTGTTTCTGCGAGAGGTACTATTGGTGCCTCATTTATACGCATGGAGCGTTTTATTCCCATTATTCGTTTGATTGCGATTACGCCAAATGAAAAAGGTGGTGATGTTTGGATTCATCAAATGATAAAAAGAATGGTATTTGAGAAAAATGGCTCAGTTCAACAGCAACTTACAGTACCTGAGATTTCAAAATTCATCATACCTTATCCCCAAAAAGGAACTATTGCAGAGTACGAGAAAATGACTACACCATTAGTTGAATCTATATTCCGGAATAAAAAAGAAATATCAGAATTACAGAAACAGCGCGACGAGTTACTGCCGTTGCTGATGAACGGTCAGGTGTCAGTCATGCCGACAGAGGTAAATTGCGATTTATCGGGAAGAAATGATATATTGAGCGCAAAAACTCAATGAAAGAAAAATTAATCGATAAAGTAATAGCCAAAATGGGTGAAACTCTTAGCCCACAAGGACTTTTTGCGTTAAGGAAGGCTCTTGAATGTGAGATGGAGGGATATGACCTAATCCCCACCCCAGATGGTGAGAATAAAACCAAGAAAGCTAACGATGAATTGGCTGGTCAGTTCATATCGGCCAAACGTATTGAGGGCTGCTCTGAGAAAACGCTTAACTACTACGAAAATACTATTCGTGCATTC
>CANPMT010000081.1 GCA_947575235.1 uncultured Porphyromonadaceae bacterium | reverse complement strand
ACGACAACCAGATTTTAAACATAAACAATATTTTAAACGACAACCAGAGTTTAAACGGTAACCAGAGTTTAAACGGCAACCACAGTTTAAACGGCAACCACAGTTTAAACGGTAACCAGAGTTTAAACAGCAACCAGAGTTTAAACGACAACCGTAGTTTAAACGGCAACCATAATTCAGAAGCATAACCATAAATTAAACGGTAACCATAATTCAGAAGAGATGAAGAAACTATTTACAATCTGCCTCCTCGCTGCCGGAGTAATGACCGGATTCGCAAAAGACATCCAGGAATTTGTAGTAACCACCACCCCTCAGATGTCATGCTCAAACTGTGAGAATAAGATTAAAGGTAACCTCCGTTTCGAGAAAGGTGTCAAGAACATCCAGACCGACCTTGAGCATCAGTGCGTTATTGTAACCTACGATGCAGACCAGACCAACGAGACCAAACTCACCGAAGCATTCGGCAAAATCAACTATACCGTCAGCAAGACCGCCAAGCCCGGCGAGACCCTCCCCGCAGAGACAACCTCCTGCAATCAGACAGCCACCTGCAATCAGGCACCCACCTGCAATGAAGCCGCAGCTTGCACAAAAGCAACTCCCTGCCAAGCACCCCAGACATGCTCCGAGCAAGCAGCAGCATGCCAAGCAGCCCAGACATGCCCCGAGCAAGCGGCAGCATGCCAGCAGTCTAAATCCTGCCCCGAGCAAGCAGCAGCATGCCAAGCAGCCCAGACATGCTCAGAACAAGCCGCAGCCTGTCCTGCCGATTCAACAGCATGTACAAAGAAGGCAAGCAGCTCCTGCAAAGCCACCGCTGTAAATAAAACCAACCTCAAGAAGGTAACTTTCGACGCAAAAAAAGCAAAACCCACAGAGAGCCAGAAAAAGAAAACCAACTGATCAGCCCCAGCTGAAGCAGGATTCGCACAGCAAACCGAAGCAGGATTCTGCCAAAACAAGCTGAAGCAAAATTCAGCCCAGAAAAACCGAAGCAGGATTCTGCCAAAACAAGCTGAAGCAGTCTTCTCGCAGAAAGATAAAAAGACAATAACCGCCACGAACATCCAATACAAGCCTCCCGTCAGATAAATTCATCTGCCGGGAGGCTTTCTCTTCCTCTATAGCCCTCCTCTCCTATAGCCCTCCTCTCCCAAATTCAGACAAGCCCAGAGATCAGAGCCAAAAGACAAAAGACAAGAGCCAAGAGCCAAACAGTGGTCTATCGAATGACATCCTTTGGGGCCATGGCCCCAAAGGTCCAGCAAAAGCCAACCCAAAGCCAAGCACCTCCTAGCAAAGCCAAGCACCTCCTAGCAAAACCCCAAGCAAAAGCCAAGCACCTCCCGGCCAAAGCCAAAGCCCAAGCCCAAAAACACACCCAGACAAAAGCAGCGAGCAAGCTACTGAAAATCAATAGCTTGCTCGTTAACAGAGGTGCCAAGCAGATTCGAACTGCTGTGGACGGTTTTGCAGACCGGTACCTAACCACTCGGACATGGCACCATTTTCGCTCTCTCAAGAAGCTCTCTTGCTTCCCGATTGCGAGTGCAAAATTAGTACATTTTTACGACTCCTCCAAATTTTTAACCCAATTTTTATCAAAAATTTTTACCACCCAACCATAATCTGTTATTTATCACAAATTTATCCTCTCCAATAAAAATAACAGTTTCCCTCTCCCTAAACAGCCTATCACTGAGAATATGACAATGAGAATACAGACAGCATCCTATCGCTGACACAGAAGCATCCTATCACAGATACAGCCACCAGCTTATCATCGACAATAGTCTATCACCGATAGCGACCGTAAATCTCCAGGCCTTTCTCCTTGACCCGCTTCACATCGGCCGGATTCTTCGGATCAATGCCATATTTCGACAACGGTGGAACAACTACCTGTGTGCCGGGCTTTATCCGGTCAGGATGTCCCAAGATGGCCTGGTTCTCCTCATATATTATGGGCCACAGATTGAAATTGCCGTAGTGCTCCTTGGCCATTGTGGTGAGGAAACGTGTTGTGGAGATGGTGTCGTAGACTTTCTCATCTGACGGACGAGTGGGAACGTCCTGAGTATCTACAGCTGAGGTATCGGCAAATGTGCTGTCGGCATTACTTACCTCACCCTCTTCAACCGGACTATCTATCTCCTCGACGGTTATTATCTCTGCCACTTCCCCCTCCTCACGGTTTATGAAGAAGGTGAGCCACACTAAAAGCGCGGCTGCTGCCACAACTATCGCAGTCATGAATCCGGCAAAGAAACCCCACCCGAATTTATGCGATTTCATGGCGCATCCTCTGTCATCATCTCTATACGCTTCTCTATCATCCTCTACCGCTCCGGTTACATTCACTTCCGGCTCAATCGGCTGCTCCTCGCGGATTTCCTCTTTTTCATCCGGCAAGGAATAGATCTGGTCATCCTCAGTAGCTGCCTCAGGTTCAGCAGGCTCCTCAGCCTTCTCCATCTCAGGCACCTCCTCACAGGAAGTCTCCTCAGACACAGGCACCTCCTCAGCCACTCCATTCCCCTCAGACGCAGGCACCGCCTCCGATGCCGATTCCTCCTCCGGTTCCGGCTCTACAAGTTCATCCATCGTAAGATCGTCTGCCACCTCCACAGCCTCGAAGGCTTCGAATGGCGAATTTACCAGAGCGGCAAGCTCTTTCGATGGTATGAAGCTCACCTTATAATGACCGGGTATCTCGTTGCTCTCCCCTGTGGTTACATCCACACTCCTGCGGGCCTCAACCTCTACAAGTTTGAACGTGCCGAAACCTTTTATGCGAACGCTCTCCCCCTTCTCCAGTTCATCCGCTATGATGCGGAAGAGCTCCTTGAGGAAATCCTCGCACTGTTTCTTCTGCTTTCCTGTGGCTATCGCCAATATCGCTACAAACTGGGGGAATGATATCTTATTCTCCATCTGTCACTTTATCTCTTGATCTTTCTCCTATCTCTGATTCCTTTATTCTCTGCTTCAATACGGGGGAAGGTCTGAACGTCATAACCACCTTTGGCGGCACCAACAGGCGCTTCCCTGAGGCCGGATGCAACGCCACTCTCTCCATGCGCTTCCTTGGCTCGAAGGTCCCGAATGAGGGTATCGCCACGCTGTCGAGCTCGGCTCCGCTCTCCCCGAGAGTCTTGGTAAGCCCCTCAAGCAGTGACGTCACTGTATCGCGTGATATATCAAGATTCTTTGATAGGGTATCAATCAATGTCTTATTATCCATATATATTTCTTTATGAAAAGGTTATGGATTGCTGACTTTCACGCCAGCCCACAACATTCAACAAAAGTAATCAAAAAATCCATATCTCTCCCATATCTGTAATCAAAAAATTTTATCCCAGGCATGAAATTTTCCTCGCTTCTTCGCGTCTAATAAAGAAAAAACTGTTACACAACCCCTCGCAAGAGGTTTACATCACAATGAAAATGAGACTTTTCAAATCTTTGATGCCGGCTATCATGCTGGCTCTCTCACTCCCTCTCTCAGCCCAGGTATTATATAAGGTGGAGGGTAAGAATCTCTCCGCCCCCTCCTATATCTTCGGCACTCATCACCTCGCTCCGGTGTCGGTAATCGAGGAGTTCGGTGCCCTGGAACCATTCGAGTCTACCGCCCAGATTGTCGGTGAGATCGACATGACCCAGAATCAGATGGCTCTCGCCCAGGCTATGCAGCCGCATATGATCGCACCTGACGACAGCACTCTCTCGAAAGTGATTCCGGCCGACAAGTATGCCACCCTTAATGAGGAATTCAAGAAATGGTCGCCTGTGCAGGGATTCGACCTCAATATGTTTGAGAATATGAAACCTATGGCACTCACTACAATGGTGTCGGTGAGCATTGCCGCTGAGGCCATGCCTGACTATGACCCCTCGCAGCAGCTCGACAAGTGGTTTCAGGAGAATGGAAAGTCGAAGGGAAAAGCTATCATCCCGCTGGAGACTGCCGAACAGCAGGCTGCCATCCTGTTCGACACCACCCCTATAGCTTATCAGGCGGAGGCGCTGATCGACCTTCTCACAAATCCTCAGGAGGCTATCACAATGTCGAAAGACCTTACCGACGCCTATCTCTCGCAAGACCTTAAAAAGATGACTGAGCTGAGCGACAAGGAGAGTGAGCACCCTGAGTTCATGGAGGCTCTCCTCGACCGCCGCAATGCCGACTGGCTTACCAAACTTCCGGCAATCATCGACCGCGGTCCCACTTTCATTGCCGTAGGAGCACTCCACCTCCCCGGCGACAAGGGGATTATCGAGGGATTGCGCAAACAGGGCTATACCGTCACTCCGGTGTCGAAATAAACTCTCCTTCACCTCACCCAGCGGCCGTGTCTCAATTGACATGGCCGCTCTTCTTTACTTAATATGACTGCTGATTTTCAACACCTTAAAACTTTTCACAAATATTTTTGTAATATTTTTTGCATAGCTTCTTTTTTAATTGTAACTTTGGGAAAATTCTAACCTTTTATTACAGCAATCATGGAAATACCCTTCGCAGAATCTTGGAAAATCAAGATGGTGGAACCTATCCGCAAAAGCACCCGTGAGGAACGTGAACAATGGCTCAAAGAGGCTCATTACAACCTCTTCCAGCTCAAGGCCGACCAGGTCTACATTGACTGTCTCACCGATTCCGGCACAGGTGCCATGAGCGACCGCCAGTGGGCTGCCCTCATGATGGGCGACGAGGCTTACGCCGGCTCACGTTCTTTCTACGACCTGAAAGATACTATCAACCGTATCACCGGTTTCGACTTCGTTATCCCCACCCATCAGGGACGCGCCGCTGAGAACGTGCTCTTCTCAGCTCTCGTGCATGAGGGTGACTACGTGCCCGGAAACTCTCATTTCGACACCACCAAGGGTCATATCGAATCGCGCAAGGCTCACGCCGTTGACTGCACCGTTGATATCGCCAAAGACACTCAGCTCGAGGCTCCTTTCAAAGGGAATGTCGATCCTGAGAAGCTCGACAAGGTGCTCGCCGAGCATGCCGACAAGACTCCCTTCATCATCGTAACAATCACCAACAACACCGCAGGTGGTCAGCCCGTTTCTATGGCCAACCTCAAGGAGGTGCGCAAAATTGCCGACAAGTATGGTAAGCGTGTCATTTTCGACTCCGCACGTTTCGCCGAGAACGCCTACTTCATCAAGACCCGTGAGGAGGGCTATGCCGACAAGTCTATCAAGGAGATCTGCCGTGAGATGTTTGACCTTGCCGATGCCATGACTATGTCGGCAAAGAAGGATGGTATCGTAAACATGGGCGGATTCATCGCCACCCGTCACGACGACTGGTATGAGGCTGCCAAGAAATTCTGTATCCCCTTTGAGGGTTATCTCACCTACGGCGGCATGAACGGCCGCGATATGGCTGCACTCGCTGTCGGCCTGGATGAGAACACTGAGTTCGACAACCTCTACACCCGCATACATCAGGTGGAGTATCTCGCCAAGAAGCTCGACGAGTATGGCGTGCCTTACCAGCGCCCCGCAGGTGGCCATGCCATCTTCATCGATGCCTCACGCGTGCTCACCAAAGTGCCCAAGGAGGAATTCCCTGCCCAGACCCTCACCATCGAGCTCTATAAGGAAGCCGGTATCCGTGGATGCGAGATCGGCTATATCCTCGCCGACCGCGACCCTGTGACCCGCGAGAACAGATTCGGTGGCCTTGATTTCGTACGCCTCGCAATCGCCCGCCGCGTCTACACCGACAATCATATGAATGTCATCGCAGCCGCCTTGAAGAATGTATTCGACCGCCGCGATGAGATTACAAGAGGTGTGAAGATTACCTGGGAGGCTGAACTTATGCGTCATTTCACAGTTCAGCTCGAACCCCTCGGCTAATATCACACACTCATTACTACTCCATATATAAACCTTAAATGGCCCCGCCTCACTCAATCGAAGAGGCGGGACCATTTTTCTATCATGTTTCTGTTGATAATCAATTCACAGGGGTAGCCGGATGTGCGGGAGCTGCCGGTGCCGCTGTCACGCCACCACCCGCTGCCGGCTCGGCTGCCGGGGCCGCAGGCTCGCCCGACGGATCCATGGCCGCAGGTTGCGGACAGGCCGACGTCTGCACGGGATAGCAGGGATTCTGCGGTGTGCCACTCGCATTGAAGAAGGGATAAGGCATGCCGAAGACTGTATCGGGATTCTTACCAGGACAGATATAACCGTCGATAATCGTGTCGCGTCCTGACGGACTCTCGTAGGTGTAGAGATGGAACCTGTAGAGCATCACAGCGATATGCTCGAACACTGAAGCCATGATAGCCTCATAAGGCAACCATTTGGAGGTGGAGGTGAAACAATACACCTGAAGCGGTATGCCATACGGAGTCTGGGCAAGTGTGGTGACGAAACAGTCGTTGCCGGCTCCTGTGCTCGCTATGTTCGGGTTGCTGTCGAGATACATCTTCAGATAAGCCCTGAACACGCCAAGGTTGGTATCGATCGACCCGTCGACAAGCCCCTCGGGATTGGCGGCGTTCTGCTCCTTCCCCGCCTTGCGCTGCTCGATCTTCTTCTCTATCCACTCTTTCATCATCGGTATCTTCGAGAATTCCTCAAGCAGAACCTCATCACATGGCACCACACTGTCGGCATCAATCATATACGACCTCTGTATACGACGTGTGTTGCTCTGCTGCATCGAACGGTAGTTGGTGAAGCCGTTGCTTACCAGATTATATGGTGGCAATGTAGTGGTGGTCTTATCCCAGTTCTGCACCTTGACAGCGGTAAGCGACACCTCCATGACTGTGCCGTTGGCATCGCCGGCCTTGATCCAGTCGCCCACATGAAGCGAGTCATTCTCAGATAACTGCACACCTGCCACCACACCTAAGATGCTGTCTTTGAATACCAGCATCAGCACAGCGGCAAACGCTCCCAGACCGGCCAGCAGAGAACCCGGCGACTTATCGAAGAGTATGGCGAAGATTATTATTGTAAACACTATCCAGATCACACCCTTCACCAGCTGCGCCAGACCGTTGAGGGGGAGATGACGCTTGTTGGCGCGTTCATTTATATTGCGCCATGTCACATTAAGAATCAGGCAGCAAGCGTCGGCCACTATGTAGCAGATGTAGATCCAGGTAAAGCGCGAAAGCCATGTGGCAAGAGTTGCCTTGCCGTTGAGTGTGAACTGTATGAAAAGGAGGAACACCAGTGCCGGTATCAGTCGCGACGCTTTCGTGAAGAAACCTTCGTCGACAAGGTAACTGTAAATCTTGGAATGGAGATGGCGCCCTAAATGACGCATTATCAGCATCACAATCCACTTCACTACATATCCTACCCCAATGGCGATGACAAACACCAGTGCCGCGTAGACAATAGTGAATAATGTGGTGTTGTTCTCCAGCCCCACCAGCGACAAAAGAAATTTTACCACTTTCATCAGAAGCTGGGCCACTTCATAAGTGCCCTCCTGCGCCGGCTCGGAAAGATTGACTTTCGGGACAGCCGTGAGTGTCTTTTCTATTTCTTGTGGAATCATACGATGAATGTTTTTATGCCGCTACTCTCTGTGAAGAATAGCCGCGTTGATGCGATATAGTATCTTGGATACAATCTCAACCCCGCATTGGTTCACTCCGGGCACTACCTTTAATCACATTCCGTTTCACCTCTCCCGCTTAAAAACCTGAAAATAGACAGGTTAAATTCCCGTTAACAAATTTTCACACTTAAAAATCCCCAAAATTGCACACAGCAAAGGCGGTTGTGCATATTGTTCAAAAACATGTTGTAAAACATATTATTTCTTTAATTTACTGAAATAAGCCCTTTTATAACCCTCTTTTCAGAAACCGGAATCTCTTTTCACAAAAAATAACACAAAAATATTAGGAATCAAGCACATCAAGTTGTAACTTTGAACTGACAGGATAAGAAAATCTTAAAATGTTTTAACGAACTATGGAACAGACATTAGTCATCTTGAAGCCCTCATGCGTTGAGCGTGGCCTGATCGGCGACGTTATCAGCCGCATTCAAAATAAAGGCATCACTATCATCGGAATGAAAATGATGCAGCTCAATGAGCAGATTCTTCGCGAGCATTACTCGCATCTTGTAGAGAAACCCTTCTTCCCCGGTCTCTGCGCCTCAATGATGGCTACACCTGTTGTCTGCATGGTGCTCAAAGGGATTGACGTGGTTGAGGTGTTCCGCACCATGACCGGCTCTACCAACGGCCGCAAGGCTGCCCCGGGAACTCTCCGTGGAGATTTCTGCATGAGCGGACAGGCAAATATCGTGCACGCCTCCGACTCCGTAGAGAGCGCTAAGGTGGAGATCGCACGTTTCTTCCGTCCTGATGAGATTTTCGACTATACTCCTGACAACCTGGCATTCCTTTATGCCGACGATGAACTCTGATAGATAAACAAACCTAAAAATATTTCTCTCCCGAAAGAAATTAACCCTTTAAAATGACTGGCATTAAAAAAATAGCGGCGCTGGCACTCCTTTCTATTTTCGCAATACCCGGACTGACGGCTCAGACCATCACCAGCAAGTCGCCCCATTCTGACGCACATAAGCAACTTCTGGCCAACCAGGCCAAGAATAAAGACCAGATCCGTCTGGTGGAAAAGAATACTTTCATCGACCTTATCGATGATATCGAACCCGAACCCGACATCTACACCGAAGGCTGGAACAGCAAGGCCGTCAATCCTTTCAAGGCTAATGAGGTGCCCGACACCAAACTTATCGACGTTACCGGTTATTTCATGCCTGTGCCCGGCAAAATTACCTCCAACTACGGTTACCGCGCCAAATTCGGCCGTATGCACAAGGGTATCGACCTCGCTATCAAAAGCAACGACACTATATACGCGGCTTTCGATGGCAAAGTCCGTCTCACAAACTATGAGGCCAAAGGTTATGGTAATTATGTGATTATCCGACACCCCAACGGTTTGGAAACTGTATATGGTCACCTCAACAAGCATCTTGTGAAACCTGACCAAGTGGTGAAAGCCGGCGACCCTATCGGCCTCGGCGGCAGCACCGGACGCAGCACCGGCCCGCACCTCCATTTCGAAACCCGTTTCATGGGATACGCAATCAACCCGTCGGCTATCTTTGATTTCGCAAATCAAACCACTCACACCGACACTTATCTCTTCGATAAGAAAACTTATACCAAGGCTCGTAACTACGCCCCTTCAAACAACCTTGCAAAGGCTGAGAAGGAGAACCCTTACAGAGCTGCAAGCGACAGCAAGAATTCTTATACCGTACGCAAGGGGGATACCCTCTCTTCTATTGCCAAGTCTTACGGCATGTCGGCCACAACCCTCCGTAAAATCAACAACATGGGCAGCGGTGACATCATCAAGGTGGGACAGGTGCTCAAACTCAGATAATTCTATCGTAACAGATAACAAGGAAGGCGCGATTCTGATGGATCGCGCCTTCCTTGTTATCTGTTACGGTTATCGGATATCTCTCTTATCTTGTGGCATTGTATGCCATCCTTATCACTGTAAGCTTCTCAAGAAGCGGCTCCATCTCATGCAGGGGGAGCATGTTGGCTCCGTCGCTCTTGGCCACCGACGGATTCTGATGTGTCTCCATGAAGACGCCATCGGCACCGGCCGCCAGCGATGACATGGCTATAGTCTTTATCAAGCCAGGCAAACCACCGGTCACTCCCGCCGATTGATTCGGCTGCTGAAGTGAATGGGTTGCGTCTATTATCACGGGGCAACCGCATGCCTCTTTCATCAACGGGAACCCGCGCATATCCACAATAAGATCCTGATAGCCGAAGGTTGTGCCACGCTCTGTCACGGCCACATTGTCGTTGCCCGATTCCCTGACCTTGCGCACGGCATGGCCCATCGATTCAGGCGACAAGAACTGTCCCTTCTTTATGTTGACGAATTTGCCGGTCTTGGCGGCCGCCACAAGCAGATCTGTCTGCCGGCAGAGAAATGCCGGAATCTGAAGCACATCCACATATTCGGCTGCCATGGCCGCCTCCTCGGGCAGATGTATGTCGGTCACTACGGGCACTCCGAAGGTCTCGCGTACCTTCCTAAGTATCTTCAACGCATTCTCGTCACCTATCCCGGTAAATGAATCTATACGGCTGCGGTTGGCCTTGCGGTAACTCCCCTTGAACACATACGGTATGCCGAGACGGGAGGTGATACCCACCATCTTCTCCGCTATGTCAAGCGCCATCTCCTCACCCTCGATCACGCAGGGTCCGGCGAAGAGGAAGAAATTCCCCTCGGCACTTGATTGTAGATAACTCTTTATATCTCTCATTTCGCTCTCGCTTTTATGATTGCATCTGGTTTATTATGTGGGCAGCCGTCACCCCATACAGGGCGGCTGTCTCCGTGCGCAGGCGGCTCTGTCCGAATGTCACCGGTATATATCCGTTGGCCACGGCGAGTTCCACCTCTTCAGGTGAGAAATCACCCTCCGGACCAATCATGATTATCACGGGCTTACCACCTTCGTAACTCTTCACGAATTCCCTGAGGGGATAGGCGGCGTCGCAGTATCCGAAGAATTTCTGGCTCTCACCCTCATCTCCGGTAACGAAACTTCTGAAATCCTCAACCTCCTCGATTGTGGGAAGCACAGCCTTCAGACTCTGTTTCATGGCCGAGACCATTATCTTCTCAAGACGCTCCACCTTCATGACTTTCCGCTCGCTCCTGCGACAACGCAGAAGCACCACTCTGTCAATACCTATCTCCACAATCTTCTCGAGGAGCCATTCCATACGGTCGGCATTCTTCGTGGGCGCCACGGCAAGGGTGATGGGTGCGCCCCAGTGAGGGAGCACGCTCTCACGGCCTGTTATCTCCACAGCCGTGCGCTTGGGGTGGGCTTCCACTATAACACACCGGAAGCGTCCCCCTTTCCCATCCACCACCACTATCTCATCACCCTCCTTCATGCGCAACACCCGGCAGCAATGTTGCGACTCTGTCTCAGGCAACTGCCCGGTTGATTCGATGTCGGGGGCATAGAATTGTATCATACCTTATCTCAATTGATTTCCTTATTCACAAATCCGGCAGGCTCTTCAGCCATCTCCTCGGCCGCGCGCTTCCCTATGGCCGGATGACTGTCATGCTCTCTGAATATAAGCATGAACAGCACACCTATCACAAGGGCGTAACCGGCGAAACAGTACCAGGAAATGCGCCATCCCTCCAGCTGCGCCTCGGGCGTGGTCTGGCTGAACACAAAATGGTTCACCACCGCCTGCGCGCTCAACGTACCCACGGCGGCACCGATGCCGTTGGTCATTATCATGAAGAGCCCCTGTGCGCTGCTGCGCATCTTCACATCGGTCTTCTGGTCGACATACAGCGAACCCGACACATTGAAAAAGTCGAACGCTATGCCATAGACTATCATCGAGAGTATGAAGAGCCATACCCCTCCACCGGGATTGCCGAGTCCGAAAAATCCGAACCTCATCACCCATGCGAACATAGCCATAAGCATCACACCCTTGATACCGAAACGCTTCAGACACATCGGTATGAGCAGGATACAAAGCGTCTCGCTCATCTGCGAGAGCGATATCAGCAGGTTGGCATTCTTGGTGAAGAAGTTGTCGGAATATTGGCTCAGATGCTCGAAACTGGTGATGAACACATTTCCGTAGCTGTTGGTTATCTGGAGCGACACACCCAAAAACATACTGAATATGAAGAATATGGCCATCTTCTTATCCTTGAAGAGCACGAATGAGTCGAGGCCGAGAGCCGAAACAAGCGATTTTGTTTCCGCCTTGTTCGTGGGGCAGTCGGGCATGGAGAGTGAGTAGAGGCTCATCACCAATCCGATGAAGGCACACGTGAAAAGCTGTGCATAGGTCGACTGGAAGCCGGTGAAGTTCACAAAGAGCATGGCGCATATGAAGCCGACCGTGCCGAACACCCTTATCGGCGGGAAGTGCTTCACGGTGTCGAGCCCCGCTTTGGACAGCGCGGTATAGGCCACTGAATTGGCAAGACCAATGGTGGGCATATAGAAAGCCACCGAACATGTGTAGAGGGTAAACAATGGCCCGAAAGCCACGTCATCGCCCGCCGAGGCGCAATAAAGACCCGCACCCAAAATGAAACAGGCAGCGAGCAGATGGCAGAGCGAAAGCATACGCTGGGCATGTATCCAGCGGTCGGCAACGATTCCAACCACAGCAGGCATAATCAACGATACGAAGCCCTGCACGGTATAAAACCAGCCGATACTCTCGCTGAGCCCTACCCTCGAGAGATAGTTGCCCAACGAAATCAGGTAAGATCCCCACACGGCAAACTCAAGAAAGCTGAGTGCCGCCAATTTCACTTTCAGTATTTTTTGTGGTGCCATTTTTCACAAAGTATTTAGAGTTCATATGGTTAAGTCAAGCCAGATACCCGCAGGAGCATCTGACCGTTCTTGCGTGTATGCAAAATTAAACAAAAAAACCATAACTCAATGGCATCCGCACAAGTTTTTTCAACATATCTTCCCGGATGCTACCGTTTCCGGGTCACTTCACAGTGTCAAGAAACTGTCTGCGCGACAATATCCATATCGTATCGCTGTCATATCTGATAAGATTGCGGGTCTCCATCCTCTCTTTCCATTCCCTCACCTGTTGCTGGCTGGCTGAACAATAACGGGCAAGAGCATCTTCGGTGCCTTTCACCACTACATGATGAGCGGCCGGCTCAGTCATTATGCTCAACAGCTGGGCCAGACGCGAATCTATATTCCCACGGCAATATGTCATGGTGGAATCTACCGGACGTTGCGCCCGCAGCGAGAGGTAATTGAAGAAATTAAGCATGTAGATGCGGTCGGAATGAAGCAGGTTAACGTATTGTTCCTTGCTGAACTCCATGATGCTGGTGGGAGTCACCGCAACCGCCTTGTAGGGATAACCCGTGGCAAGCCCGAAAAGCCGGTCGGCTCCGAGCACCTTCCCGAAGCCGGTCTGCTCCTCTACCGTGATGCCGGCTTCCGAAAGCGGATGCACAAGGCTTATCTCTCCTGATATCACGAACCGAACCATACGGACAGGGTCTCCCAGATCTGCCATAATCTCTCCGGGAGTATAGTTCTGGAAGCCTATATTGGTTTTCTCAAGAAATAATGACACCTGGTCTTTCCCCACCCCTTTGAAGAGGGGGAGATCCATGATCATCTCGTACATTGTCGCCATAGCACTTAAGCGTTAGGAACTGATTCTGATTCTGCCGGCATTTATCTGCCGACACGGGTTATTAAAAAACTAAAAGCATGATTTGTCATTGACAATCATGCTTTTGGTAGCGGGATCGAGAATTGAACTCGAGACCTCCGGGTTATGAATCCGACG
>CANPMT010000080.1 GCA_947575235.1 uncultured Porphyromonadaceae bacterium | reverse complement strand
CTTGATCTGCATGGGATAGCCCATCCAGCCGAAGATGTCGATGTTGTCCCAGCCCTCCTTGTTGTCGTTGCGCGGGGGATAGTAGTTGATACGCACTTTGTGATAGTACTGTGTGTCCTCGTCGTTGCCGTGGCCGTAGAGGTCGGGCTGCTCCTCGGGTACGAGGATCGACTCAAGGGTAGAGAGCTTGCTCACCTCCTTGGTGCGGAAGTTGGCGGGCTCGTCAAGCACAAGACCGTCGCGGTTGCCGAGGATGTTGGTTGAGAACCAGCCGTTCAGACCAAGGCAACGGGTGCCGATGATGGGGGCGAAACCTGACTTCACAAGTGTCTGGCCTGTCTTGAAGTCCTTGCCGGCGATAGGCATCTGGGTCTTCTCGGCGAGCTCCCACATGGCGGGGATGTCGACTGTTGTGTTGGGTGCGCCCATGATGAAGGGGCAACCCTCTGAAAGCGCTGCGTAGGCGTAGCACATTGAGGGGGCGATGCGCTCCTTGTCGTCAGCCTTCATGGCTGCCTCAAGAGCGGCGAGTGAACCGTGTACCTCCTCGTCTACCGGAACATATACCTCGGTCGAGGCTGCCCAGAGCACTACCACACGGTCAACGCCTGTCTCTTTCTTGAAGTTGCGGATATCCTCGCGGATCTGCTCGGTCATGTCCCAACGGTCCTTGCATTCCTTCACGTTGTCGCCCTCAAGACGCTTGGCGTAGTTCTTGTCGAAAGCGGCCTTCATCGGCTTGATGGCCTCGAGCTCCTCCTTTACGGGAAGGATATCTTTGGCACGGAGCACTTCTGCATTCACTGCCGACTCAAATGCGTTGGCGGGATACACGTCCCATGCGCCGAATACGATGTCGTTCAGATCGGCCAAGGGTACGATATCTTTGTAGTGGAGATATTTCTTATCCTCACCTTTGCCGATGCGGATCTTGTCATACTGAGTCATTGAGCCGACGGGCTTGGCCAGACCTTTGCGGGTCATGAGCACACCTGTCATGAAAGTGGAAGTAACTGCTCCAAGGCCTACTACAAGCACACCTAATTTCCCTTTGGGTGCTTCAGCTTTCTTTGTTGCCATAATGTTGTCTATCAGTTTAAAAGTTTAGTTCATTTTTATTATGCCATATCTCCCCTCAAATGGCCCGTGCCATTAAATTAGGAAAAACTGACGTTGAGGCGGGTAAAAAAGCGCTCCAATTTTAACCGGAGCGCCTTATTCCCTGATTCCGGGCGTAAAATTACGCTCATTTTTGCACATGGCAAAGAATTTCGCATAAAAATAACACCCTCAAATCTTAAATAATCTAAATCAACTCTTGATTTAGCCAATTTTAGTTAATTGAATAACTAAAATATTATTTTTAGTTAATTTCCCTTAATTGGGTATACTCCCCTCTCAGGCCCCCTCTATGAAGCTCAGGGCCTCGTCGAGCGATTTCACTATGTTGGGATGCACCGTGGCATCCTCCTCGGCTGTCCACCCTTTGCCCTTGAGCCAGATGGCCTGGCAGCCGGCTTTCTCGGCGGGGATGATATCTTTTGAATAGCTGTCGCCGAACACCAGCACCTCCTCGGGCTTCAGACCGAGGGCCTCCACTCCCAAGGTGAAGATCTTGGGGTCGGGCTTGCGCACTCCCACAACGGCACTCTCGATCACTTTCTTGAAGTAGCCGTCTATGCCGAAGTCTTTGAGAACGGTCTCGACATTGCCGTAGAAGTTTGACACCAGCACCATCGGATAACGCCGTGAGAGGGCGTCGAGCACAGGGCACGCGCGCTCTACCGATGCCTTGGCTGAGGCATAGCAGAGGTCGGCTATCTTCCCGGCCATCTCATCCACCGAGGCGGGGGCGAAATGCCCCATCTCGGCCAGCCGCTGCAGCTCTATCTGCATCTTGATGCGCAGAAGGTCGTGGAAATTATGGTGGGGAAGGATGTGAAGGGTACGCGCAAGCTCGCGCTCGGCGTAGACATACACCTCGCGGAATTCCGCCTTGTCGGCTGCCACTCCGGCCTTCTGCCAGGCACTCCATATCACCTCACTCCAATGGTCGCCTCCGGTGTCGAGGGTGCCACCGTAGTCGAATATCACTCCTTTTATTTTACTTACATCTATCTGCATAGCTCTTCTGTTAATTTTTTACATATGCGCTCGTGACGGAACATCATATATATTAAAACGATATTGAGCACCGTGAGTTCGAACGCGAAGTAGAGCCACGGCATACGGAATATCAGTATGGCGGCGAAGAGGGCGAAGCTGCGGGTGTTGAAGGAGAGGATGTTGATGTATTTCATCAACGGCAGACTCAGCGTGCGGAACTTGTCGCGGAAGCTCTGCGGGATGTCGTTGCCGTAGCGCTCTTTCAATGCCTTGCGGAGTTTCTGCATCCCGGGGGTGCGCTTCTCCTGACCTACGGTGTAGTTGGTGTAGAAGGCTAAGGTGAGTTTCTGCCAGAAGTCGCGGCCCCATGACAGACTGTGGAATTTCTCCCACAGCTGGGAGGCGGTGTCGAGCTCGCTACCCTCCTTCCCTTTGAGGAAGAAGAGATGGAACTGTCGGTAGTAGTCGGCCATGGCGGCCTGCATGGCGTGGAAGAATCCGGTCACCACTGCCATGACCCATATCACCCAATGGTGGGCGCTGAAGAAGTCGCTGGTGACATTCTCGCGCAGGCAGATGGCTATGTAGATGGCGGCAAACCAGATGTCGCCGCTCACGCCGTCGAGTATGCGCCCTATGCGTGAATATTGCTTGGTCATCCTGGCGAGCTGGCCGTCGGCGCTGTCGAACGAGTCGGCCCATACCAGCAGTATCACTCCGAGGATATTGATCCAGATGTTGTTGAAGTAGAAGGCCACACCGGCGCCCACGCCAAGGAATATCGAGGCTATGGTGATGGCGTTGGGGGTGATTCCCAATTTCTTGGCGAGGAGGGCCCACCCGTACCCTATCGGACGGTAGAATATCAGGTCAAAGGTCTCCTCGGTGTCCATCGACTTGAGCGATGATTTGAAACCGGACTCGCCGGCCGCGTTCTTCCCCTGCGCCGGCTCTCTGTTGTTGTCTGTCAACTCTCTCTCCATTTTCAACGTTTTTTCCATTCCTTGACCGCGCCCAGCACACATTTCGCAATGTAGGGAGCCGCCTCCATACGGCAGGGGGCGAAGCTGGGCCAGTCGTTGAAGTCTATTATCCTTACTGTGCCGTCGGGGTCTACGATGCAGTCACCGCCGTAGATCCTGACGTCGAGAATCTCCGAGGCTGCCTGGCATATCCCTTTGAGATGCTCGAGGTCGAAGCTCAGGCCACGGCTTTTGCCGTTGACGGCCTCGTAGCCGTATTTGCTGTGCCCCTCGTCGAAGGGATAGAACCAGTAGAAGAAGGGCTGCCCGCTCACTCCGTAGAATTTTATGAGGTCGCCCACGAGATGACGGTTTATCACCGCTCTCTTTATGCCTCGGTAGAAGTATTCGTGAAGCACCTCCTGCGCCTCTTCGGGATGGCGGCAGTAGCTCACATCCTCCTTGTGCATGGCGTGGAAGTCGCCGCGCTTTATCCAGCATGACTTGAAGCCGGCCTCCTGGAGGTCGCCTATGACATTCTCGTTGGTGTTGACTATGAGACTGTCGGGATATGGGATCTTGTTGCCGAGAAGTATGCGGGTCATACGCTCGCGTGTGCAGTTCTCTATGCCGTAGCCTGAATTTATCACCAGGCGTCCCTCATCCTCAAGTGTCTGGAGTTTGGCTATCGAGCCTTGCTCGCGACACATGTTGAGGATTACCGGCTCATCTATCTCACGGGCCTGGAAGGCCTCCTCGCTGTAGATGTTGACCTCGCAGCCTCGTTTGCGGAGCTGCTCGGCGGCGGCGTTGAAGATCGCCGCGTCGTTTCCTATATGATTGGGTGAGTATGCGCCTGCGCGCATCACACCCGCTATTCTGATGTCAGCCATAGATATGGTGTGTGTTTACTGTTCTGAGGTGAGGAATTTGTCGGCCGTCTCTATGTCGCGGGCATGGTCAACGTCGATTATCTTGTTCATGTCGTAGGCACGGAGATTAAGCCCGGCGGCAACGAGGGCGCGCTGGTAGTTGCGCATGCGCCCCACCCCCTCCTCTATGCAACGGCGCAGCACGGGGATGGCGGCCCCTGACAGTCCGTAGATGCCGCCGCTGATGTATCTGATTCCCTCCTCGTATGAGTCGAGGAATCCGGTGATGCGCCCGTCGGGCGCGGTGGCGACGTAGAGGGGTTTCTCATCGTCGATGAATGTGGTGACGGCCATCATGCCGTCGGTCTCGGGGCCGGCTCCGGCAAAGGCCCTGACATATCCGGCGAAGTCCTCCTCGCGGAAGATGGTGTCGACGGTGGTGAGTATGTAGCGCCCTTTCCCCTCCATGAGCGATGAGAGCTCGTAGAAGCTGTGCATCGAGGTGGGGGTGGTCTTCACCACTAAATTGAGAGGGCATGGTAGCGAGGGGGCGAGTTCACGCAGATAGTCGGCCACCTCTTTCATCTCGTCGTTGACGATGATGCTTACTGATTCTGCGCCACAGCGGACGAAGATGTCGATCAGGCGTCCTATCATGGGGCGTCCGTCGATATGCACGAGGGGCTTGGGGAGTGCCACACCCTCCTGCACAAGGCGCGACCCCTGTCCGGCGGCTATTATACCAAAATTCATGACTCTGTTGCTGGGTTGTTGGTTGATGCTGGTTTGGGCTGACGCTCACCCTTGTCGGGTTTCTCAGCCACATGTTTGCGGAGCGGATTGGCGCCGGCGGCCTTGGAGATGGCGCGGCGGCGGAAGATGTCGGTGGCCTTGTAGATGGCCTCGCGCATGGAGGTGGGGTCGGCCTCACCTTTCCAGGCTATCCCGAAGGCGGTGCCATGGTCGGGCGATGTGCGCACGAAGGGGAGCCCGGCTGTGAAGTTCACACCCCTCTCTCCGGCCAATGCCTTGAAGGGGGCAAGCCCCTGGTCGTGATACATGGCCACGATGCCGTCGAATTTCGTATAGTCGCGCGCGCCGAAGAATCCGTCTACGGCGTAGGGGCCGAAGGCAAGAACTCCCTTATCGCGGGCTTCGGTGATGGCGGGGGTGATGATCTCGGTCTCCTCGGTGCCTAACAGTCCGCCGTCGCCGGCGTGGGGATTGAGCGAGAGCACGGCTATGCGTGGACGCTCGAACCCGAAGTCCTGCTTGAGCGAACGGTTGAGCGAGGCTATGGCCTCACCTACTGATTCCTTGGTGACGGCGGCTGCCACTTTCGACACGGGGAGATGTGTGCTTACGAGCGCCACGCGGATGTAATCGTCGAATAGTATCATGCGGGCCTTGCTTCCATCCCCTGCCTTGGCCTCGAGGTATTCTGTGTGGCCGGGGAAGGTGAAGGTGTCGCTCTGTACGGCCTCTTTCGATATGGGGGCGGTGACAAGCACGTCTATCTCTCCGTTCTTCAGGGCCTCCATGGCCATCTCAAGGGCGGCCACGGATGCCCGGCCTGACTCGGGGGTGGGCTTGCCGGGGGTAAGCTCGGGCACCTCCTGAGCCACCTCCACCACGCTTATGCGCCCGGGCACTGCGGCTCCGGCCAAGGGCGCCTTGTAGAGGCGCATATCCTCCAGCCCGAGCTGACGGCGGCATTTCTCGGCCAATGAGTGGAAGCCGAAGATCACCGGCGTGCAGAGCTCGGTCATGCTCTCGTCGGCAAGGGCCCCGAGGGTCACCTCATACCCTATGCCGTTTATATCTCCGTGGGTTATACCCACTCTTATTGCTTCTGACATATTGCAAAATTACAAATTTATTTCTTTGCGGCCAACTGTCCGCAGGCGGCCGCTATATCCTCGCCGCGTGAGCTGCGGATTGTGGCCGTTATACCTTTTGAGTTGAGGAAGTTTCTGAACATGAGCATCCTCTCGTCGCTGCAGGGATGCAGCTCCACTCCGGGTATGGCGTGGAAGCGTATCAGGTTTACCCGGCAGTCGAGGTTCCCTATGAGGCGCACAAGCTGCTCGGCGTGGGCTATGTCGTCGTTGACACCGCGCCACATTATATATTCGAGCGAGAGACGGCGCTGATGGCTGAAGTCGTAGCCGGCGAGCATCTTCATGACGCTGGCTATTGGGAAGGCTTTCTGGGCGGGCATGAGCTGGCCGCGCTCGTTGGGGTCGGGGGTATGTACGCTTATGGCCACATGCACCTGGGTCTTCTCGAGAAGGTCTTTCAGCTGGGGGAGTTTCCCGACGGTGGATACGGTGATTCTTTTCGGGCTCCAGGCCATACCCCAGGGGGCGGTCATGATCTCTATCACGGGGAGCACGGCCTCAAGATTGTCGAGGGGTTCACCCATACCCATGAACACCACGTTGGTGAGCTCTGTGGCCGGGGTCTCCCCTTTGGCGGGCGCGGGGGGTATGCTGAGGATCTGGTTGATGATCTGCGCGGGGGTGAGGTTGGCTTTGAAGCCGAGGCGCCCTGTGGCGCAGAAGTAGCAGTTCATCTTGCAGCCCACCTGCGACGACACGCAGAGCGTGGCGCGGTCTTTGTCGGGTATGTAGACGCTCTCTATGTTGCGTCCCGGACCCACGTTGAAGAGGTATTTTACCGTGCCGTCGGCCGATTTCTGGCGCGACTCGGGGCGCTCGCGGCCGGTCACGTAATTGGCCGAGAGCCATTCGCGGTTCTTCTTCGATATGTTGATCATCTCGTCAAACGAGGTGACTCTCTTCTTATATAGCCATTCGGCGAGCTGCTTGCCCACGAATTTCGGCATCCCTCCCGACAGAGCCACTTTCGTAAGCTCGTCGAGTGTCTTTCCTATCAATGCATCCATTTCAAATTATCATACTTGTGGATAAATTCAGAAAAGGGCCATCGCCATAGGCGACGACCCTTTTTCAGTAGCTTCTCAGAAACTGTTTGAATTAGCTTCTTACAATCCGGGTCAGTCTCCTGCCTCGAATTTGTAGATGTTGTTGGTGTATTTCTTCGAGCCTTTGAGCATCTCCTGGAGATTGGGGTTGACCAACTGGAAATACTGCTGCTCATACTGCTGCTCGCTGTAGGGGAAGGTCTCGGTCTTCTGCTCCACTATCTCGTAGGCATACACACCGTTGTCTCCCTTCACAAGAACCACCTTACCTTTGGGTGAACCGGCTATCTTACCCATCACGGCGGCGTCGCGGATCTGCGAGTTGCGGCCGAAACGGAATGTCGGGTTGTTCTGGCTCTCGACACCCATGGCCTGGGCCACTGAAGCCATGCTGCCGGCCTTGGGCTGATACTGCTTCATGAGCTCGTCGCCGGCTTTGCTGCGGCGTGCGCGGTCGGTGGCGACTGTGTTCACCTCTTTGTTGGTGGGGGGGGCGTAGTCCTCATACTCGCCGGTCACTGCCACTGCGTAGAGGGCCGGGGTGAGGGCATCCTTGCTCTCGTAGACGTGGCTCACGTCGCCGGGCTCGCCGTCAATCATAACCCAGCGCACCACCTGGCGGCTGTCGGGATAATAGCTCTGCATACCGGCCATACGGGGCACAGCGGGAGTGGCTGCGTCGAGGCTGTAGTTCTGGATTGAGTATCCGGCCTTGGCTGCATTCTCGGCAAAAGCCTTGGCGGTGGGGTTCTCGTCGAGGAATTTCTCAAGTTTGGCGCGCTCGTCGTTGATTGTCTTTGAGCTGGGCTTGAGGTCGTAGATCACCTCCTCGAATTCATATATCTCCACGGGGGCATTGCGCTTCACAACCTGTGCGAGCACCGAGCCCTGAGGGGTAGACATCATGGTGATGTAGCGGCCTCCGGCGTTCAGGAGGGAGTCGAGCTGCGAGTTCTCGATGGCGTTTGTGCGTCCCTGTGCGTTGAAGAGCTGGATCCACTGCTCCTTCTGGGCAAACACGCTGTCGGCAGAGAAGGCCTTTGAGATTGAGTCGATAGCTAAACCGCTGTTGAGTTTGGCCATCACACGTGCGGGGAGGGCCTCACCCATCACCTGCACGATGTTGAGCTGGATTGAATCCACGGCTGTCGAGCGGCGTCCCATCTTCACCACGGTGAAGCCTTTGAGGTTCTCGCTCACCACAGCCACAGAGTCGCGGCGTGCGTTCTGTACGAACTCACCTACGCTGCCACGCGGGAGGTCACCCTTGCGGAGTTCCTTGCGCACAACGGCGATACCCTCCTTCTTCAGCTCCTTGCTCACCTGGTTTGATGAGTCGCGGAGCTCCTCTTTGGTCTTTACGGCGAGCATGCGGGCTGCCTCACGGTCGGCCACCGAGGGGGCGATGCTCACTGAGATGAAGTTGATATCCTTTGTGAGACCGTCAACTTTGAAACGGTTCTTGATGTCGTTGTAAGCCGCGTTCAGCTCCTGGTCGCTCACCTTATATTTCTCGGGGTCGAGCTGTCCGTAGGGATGGTAAGCGTAGTTTACGTTGCTTGTGGCCACATAGTCATTGTAGAGAGCCTTCTTGTCGAGCTCGTTAGCCTTGACTGTCCCGTAGAGAAGACGCTGATACTCCTGGCGGCGTATCATCTGGGTGGTCTCCTGCTCCATGGCCAGCCATACGCGCTGGAAGGGGGCCATCTGCGCTTCGGTAAGGCCGTTGCGCTTCGGGTTGAAGATCACCTCGTAGGCCTGTGCCGGGGTCGACACGCTGAGGCCGGAAGCGTTGAGCTGCTGCATGATCTCCTGGATGCGGGGATTGACGGGGTTGTCAATCACATAGAAACGGAGCTGCTCGCCCGAGGTCTGGATTCCTGCATCGTCAGCCGCCTTGTCGAGGAGGGTCTCCGACACGAGGTCGTCGAGTGCCATCTGCGAGAGGAGCTGAGTGTCGAAGCTCGCATACTGCGCGGGGTTCTGGCGACGGGCCTGCTCCAGACGGTTGTTGAGTTCCTCACGTTTGCGGGCATAGTCGGTATAGTCTATTTTCTCTCCGCCGATCTTCGCCACTGTTGTGTGGTCTCCGAAGAGATTTCGGCTGTTGGTGATCGCATCACCGACAATGAAGGCAAGCAACGCCACACCGATCACGACGATCAGGAACACTGACTTGCTTCTGATTTTCTCTAATGTTGCCATTCTGTGCTATAAGCTGTTTTTGTTTGTTTATTTCTTATGGAAATTTACGGGAAATGCACCCGTATCCCCGCGCATCGGAATCCGGCGTGCGGGAACAGGGTGCAAAGATAGCGATTTTCTTTCTATTTTACCACCTTAGAGGGTGAAAAATAGTTATTTTTTCAAACCGAAACTCTTTTTAATCTCCTCCACACGGTCGGTTTTCTCCCATGTGAAGAGCTCTACCTCGCGCACTATGGGCTGTTCGTCATAGCGTGAGCCGAAGGTCTTGGTGACGGTTTTAGGCTCGCGTCCCATGTGGCCGTAGGAGGCTGTCTCGCGGTAAATCGGCTGGCGGAGCTTGAGCGTCTCCTCTATCGCGCCGGGACGGAGGTCGAACATCTCGGTGATCTTTTCGGCTATCTCTGAGTCGGTTATGCCGGGGGCGGCGGTGCCGAAGGTGTCGACGAAGACACTCACGGGGCGCGCCACACCTATGGCGTAGCTCACCTGCACGAGCATCTCGCGGGCCACACCGGCAGCCACCATGTTCTTGGCTATGTAGCGGCAGGCATAGGCTGCCGAACGGTCCACTTTCGAGGGGTCTTTCCCTGAGAAGGCACCTCCGCCGTGGGCGCCGCGTCCGCCGTAGGTATCCACGATAATCTTGCGCCCTGTCACGCCGGTGTCGGCATGGGGGCCGCCGAGCACGAACTTACCGGTGGGGTTTACATGGAGTATAAGTTTGTCGTCAAAGAGATTGCGGATTTTCTCCGGGAGCTTGGCCATCACCCTGGGGAGGAGCACCTCCTCGACATCCTTGCGGATTTTGGCGAGCATCTCCTCATCGGCCCTAACGGCTGCCTGCACTGTCTCGTCGAGCGGCTGGATGAAGTCGTCGTGCTGGGTCGACACCACGATGGTGTGTATGCGCTTCGGGGTGCGGTCGTCGCCATATTCCACAGTCACCTGGCTCTTGGCGTCGGGACGCAGATAGGTCTTGAGCTTACCCTTGCGGTAATACGTCATCTCCTTACCCTCGCGGCGTATCTCCGCGAGCTCACGTAATATAAGGTGTGAGAGGTCGAGTGTCAGGGGCATGTAGTTCTCGGTCTCGTCCACGGCATAGCCGAACATCATACCCTGGTCGCCGGCCCCCTGCTCAAGAGCGGAGCCACGGCTAACGCCGCGGTTTATATCCTGGCTCTGCTCATGTATTGCCGAGAGGATTCCGAGCGAGTCGCCGTCGAAGCGGTATGCCCCGCGGTCGTATCCTATCTCCTTTATAAGTTCGCGTATAGTATTCTGTATGTCAACGTATGCGCCGCTTCTCACCTCACCGGCCACGACCACCTGTCCGGTGGTGCAGAGGGTCTCGACAGCCACATGGCTCTGAGGGTCGCGTGCGAGGAATTCGTCAAGAAGCGCGTCGCTTATCTGGTCAGACACCTTGTCGGGATGTCCTTCCGACACTGATTCTGAAGTAAACAGCATATATATAGATTTTAGAATTTTAAAATTATAGAATTTTTGAATAATGCAACCGGCTCTCCGCCACACAATGCAAACCGGGGCTTCGCCCACAATGCAACCGCGGCTCCACCCACTATGCAAACCGGGGCTCCGCCACACAATGCAAACCGGGGCTTCGCCCACTATGCAAACCGGGGCTCCGCCCACTATGCAAACCGGGGCTCCGCCACACAATGCAAACCGGGGCTCCGCCCACTATGCAAACCGGGGCTCCGCCACTATGCAAACCGGGGCTCCACCACAATGCAAACCGGCATGCTTGTAGGGACGCGCCGCGGCGCGTCCACAGGTCTAAACAATATCGAAAACCGGTATCGAAAACCGGTCTAAACAATATTGAAACCCGGTATCGCAAACCCGGTCTAACCAATATCGAAACCCAGTCTAAACACAAACAGGGCATTCGGCCAAAAGAGAATTTTGACAGAATGCCCTGCTTGCACCGCACCGTGACGGTGCAGAATTGCAGTTTTAGCATTTTTTCAAGTGGTCGCAAGCAGCCAAATTTCTCCACCTTCCCGTCCGGCTCACAGAGCCTCGCGGATTATGTCGGGGTGAGGCGACTCGAACGCCCGACCTCTACGTCCCGAACGTAGCGCGCTAACCAACTGTGCTACACCCCGATTGCGTTAGCGAGTGCAAAATTAGTACTTTTTTCTGATTCCACCAAAAAAATCCGTAATTATTTTTCTTTCTCAATTTATTTTGCTAATTTTGTATTGCCATTTTCTCTCCCGGAAAGTGGTCGAGACACAACATAATGAGTCGCTTAAATTTACACTTTCAATGACTAAGACAACCCAAACCTCTCTCTTTAAGAAGATTGGCGCGCCTCTCTATTGGGTGCTGCTATTCATCATGATTTTCCCTTTTGACCTCGTGTTCGGCGAGGAGTATCATTTCATCTCTCCTCCGGTGGCTCTTTTCTTAGGACTTGCATTCGCCTTCATTTTCGGCATCCCCTACCCCACGTTCAACAAGAAGCTCTCGAAATATCTTCTCCAGGCTTCGGTGGTGGGCCTCGGATTCGGCATGAATCTCCAGAAATCACTCCAGAGCGGCGCCGACGGTATGCTCTTCACTATCGTGTCGGTAATCGGTGTGATGATCATCGGGGTCCTGTTGGGTCGCTACATGAAGATTCAGGAGAAGACCTCCTATCTTATATCCTCGGGCACGGCTATCTGCGGCGGAAGCGCTATCGCGGCTGTCGGTCCGGTGCTCAAGGCCAACCAGAATGAGATGGCCGTATCTCTGGGTGTTATCTTCATCCTCAATGCCATAGCCCTCTTCATCTTCCCCCCGATGGGGCATTTCTTCGGCCTTAACCAGGAGCAGTTCGGCACATGGGCGGCCATCGCCATACATGACACAAGCAGCGTGGTAGGTGCCGGCGCAGCTTTCGACCAGATGTATTTCCCCGGCAGCACAAAGGCCTGCGACCTCGCAACGCTTATCAAATGTACACGTGCCCTCTGGATTATTCCGCTCGCGTTCTTCTCGATGTGGTTCTTCCGCAATAAGCAGGGCGGCGAGGGTAAGGCTAAGATCTCTATCCCCTGGTTTATCCTCCTCTTCGTCGTGGCTATGATAATCAACACCTACACTCCGGAGTCGGCAATGTCGGTGATGGGCCCCATATATAACGGCCTTGTGATAGCTGCCAAGAAGGCTCTTGTGGCCGTGTTGTTCGCAATCGGAGCAAGCCTCAGTCTCAACGTCATAAAACAGGTGGGCGTAAAACCCCTCATCCAGGCAATCACCCTCTGGGTGGCTATCGGAGCGACATCGCTCTTTGTCGTGATTGAGACAATCAACTGATTTCACCCACTTTTTCAAACACATTCCACTACTCTGATATGAGAACAAGACCTGCAGCATGGAAAGCCATGAACGTTAAATCTGTCATGATGGGCATAGGTGCCGTATTATGCGGCGACGCCGCCGCCAAACTTCATGGCAACGCCGAGTTTTTCCCGGCCTCTATCTGCATACTGTTTGTAATCTTCGCCCAGCTGGCGGCCAATACCTACAACCGCTATCACGATGAGGTGAAGCAGAGTGGCGACAATGTGGACGCACATATAAGCTCGCATTCATCATCGCTGACCGACAGCCCCTTCTTCCTGAAGGAGATCTCAACAGCGATGCTCCTGTTGGCTTGTATGACGGGATGCAGCATAGCCGCCATGGGCGGCTGGTGGACCCTCATCGTGGCCGCCTTCATACTCGCTTTCGGATGGCTGATGGTAGGGGGAACCACCCCTATCATCCGTACTCCCTGGAGCCCCCTTTTCACATTCATACTCTTCGGACCGCTGACGGTTATATCCGTAACCCTCATCCAGTCTATTCATGAAGCGAGTCCGGAGATGCCGGTGAGCTGGTTTGACGTGGCTCCGGCCATATATCTCGGTCTCAGCGCCGGGTTCATGGCTGCCAATTGCAACCTCGCCTCAAACTACGCCACAATGACTCAGGACATCCGCAATTCGCGCTACACATTCACCGTAACATTCGGCCGGCGTGTCACCCGGATTGTCTTCCTTATCAATGCCGTGATAGCCCAGGCCATCATGGCAATATCGGCATTCACCCTGCATCTCGACCATCCCTATCTCACATTGATAGTACCGGCGGTTTGCCTTGCCTTCGACCTATATATATGGTGGGAGATGCGCACTCTTCCGCGCTACCGTCTCAACGAGGTGTCGAGCCTCACCTACATCAACCTCCTCCTGATGGGTCTCATCTCCTCAATCATCGCCATCTTCGTAGGCATGCCCGACGACAGCCACATGATCCTCTTCTGATAAAGGGTATGGACATAAATGGTATGGACATAAATGTGTAGGGACGCGCCGTGGCGCGTCCACAGGTAATAACAAAATACATGGGTAATCAATAACAAAATACACGGGGATTAATAAATGCATTTTGACCCGTGGACGCGCCACGGCGCGTCCCTACAAAATAAAAAAAAAAAAGGGGCATAAATAAAAAAACCCAAACACAAAACAGTATAAAAAAAATTTAATTAATTTTTAAATAAAAAAA
>CANPMT010000079.1 GCA_947575235.1 uncultured Porphyromonadaceae bacterium | reverse complement strand
GGCACGCTCGGGACTTGCACCCGTTAGATTATGCCCATGTCGGGCGAACAAAAATCGGCCGGTCAACCCACCAATAAAGTGGATTGACCGGCCTGTTTTATGTGAATCGGAGGCTTAGAATTGGAAATATATGAAGGGCGCCACCTCCTCGGCCATAAATTCAATCACCAATTGCACCGCCACTATGAACACCAGCAGCTTTACGCTCCAGTTTACCTTGACGAACATTGCCTGCACGCCATCGGCCCACTTCTGAGGAACAAAATGGAACACTATCAAGGCACCCATCATTATGCACCAGGCAGGGCGCGCCTCGGCAAATTGAGGAATCTGATTCCAGTCGAAATCTATGAAGATATTTCTTATTATTATTACCGACTGTTCAAAATCGGCTGCCCGGAAGAAAACCCACAACAGCGACACATATATAAATGTCAATGCCCATCCGATAAAAGCTGTTATGAAGTTATCGGGAATCTTTGCCAAAACCGGCCGGCATGCCTTGTGTATGGCCAGACCAACTCCGTGCATGGCACCCCAGAATACAAATTTCCAGGCAGCTCCATGCCAGAGACCACCGATAAGCATTGTAAGGAAGTTGTTAAGGTAAGTGCGGAACGTTCCTTTCCTGTTTCCACCCAAAGGAATGTAGACGTAATCGCGCAACCATGATGACAACGAGATATGCCAACGTCGCCAGAACTCTGTAAGATTGCGGCTCTGATAGGGTGAGTCGAAATTGATTCCTAATTTGAACCCCATAATCAAAGCCAATCCTATGGCCATGTCGGAATATCCCGAGAAGTCGCAATAAATCTGCATCGTATAGCCCAGCACGCCCATAAGGGTCTGCACGCCCGTATATAAATCCGGCTCGTTGAATATCAGGTCATTATACTGCGCTATATAATCGGCAATCAATGCCTTCTTGATTATACCCACGATTACAAGCCATAATCCTCCCCATATCTCATTCTGTGTCGGGTAGCTGTTTTTCTCAATCTGAGGGAGGAAATAATCGGCCCTTACAATAGGTCCGGCCACGAGTGCCGGGAAAAACGAAAGGAAGAAGAGATAGTCGAGCCAGCTCTGCGTGGGGCGTATACGCCGTTTGTAGACATCCACCACATAACTGATCGACTGGAAAGTATAGAAGGATATACCCACCGGAAGCAGGATATCGAGAGGTTGGAAGTTCCCCTCGACCATCGTGTTCCAGTTCCACATGAAGAAGTTGGCATATTTGAAATATCCGAGTATGGTTAGCGACACTCCGATTGAGATCCACATCACAAAGAGACGCAGACCCCTATGTTTCAGATGGTCGATCACATGAGAGAGTGTCCAGTCAATCATTGATGTGCCTATGAGCATGAGGAAAAACAGCCCGCTCGATTTATAATAGAAATAGAGCGAGAAACACACCACGAAAAAGACCATCTTCCACTTACTCCCCTTGAGCAATGAATATATGGGAAGGAATATGATGAAAAGGAGCCAGAAGAGTCCGCTTGAGAAGAGCATCGGAGCCTTAGGATCATATGCGAAGAGCTGACCAAGATTTGTCAGGGCCTCGGGCCACCGGTGAATATCGATAGAGAGCATTATTTGTTGAGAGCTTTGAGAAAGATTACATTTGTTGTGACTTTCCCGATGGTGTCGGGTGGAGTGTCAGCCAGAATCGGGTGACGTGATTTAGGCATCCAGCGCATCACACTGTCGAGCCATTGCGCCGAGGCCTCACGGGTGGGATGTATCTTATCCTTCTTGCGGCGGAGTTCCATCCCGTCGGTGCGGAAATACGAGCCGGGAGCACATGTGGCCTGGAGCATATCGTTTATGCCGGTATCCTCCTCCCAGTTAGGAGGCCCTATCCACACATATGGAGTATCCCCTATCGTTGCGAGGATCTTCCTCACATAAGGGAGGCGCGATTCCGGTTTCTTAAAGTACAATTCGTTGCTACCTAAAGAGATAAAGATAAAATCAGCTTTAAACTCCTTCATATAGCGGGCCAGAGTGTCGGTCTCGGCCCATATTTTAGTGTTGCTCGAATCCCAGTTGATGGCGTGCATTGTATGTCCGTTGTGGGCGGCATACTTGGCAAGGCGTATGGCAAGGTTGAATGTCATTGAATCGCCGAAGAGGAGTATCGACTTAGGCACAGAATCGGTCTCAACCAGCACAGGCTGAGTAAGCCGTCCGGCAACTGAGTCAGTTATGTTGTAAAGAGAATCCGGTGCGCTGTCATACTTCTCCGGGAAGAGCGTCTCCGAAAGCGGGGCTTTCTTGACGGTATACGACCCGAACGAGATATCATCTGCAAAAGCCACCACCACCACAATAAGCAGTGACACCACCAGCAACATCCAAAGAGCGGAATAATTCGGTTTCATGAAAAGTTATGAACTGGTCTTGACTACCGGCCGGTCGGTTCAGACCGGCTGTTGAGTGAGTTTAAATTTTCTACAAAATTACAACTCATCGACGAACCTACCAAACCATTTGCCATAAAAAATTCACGGGCCGCAGAAACGGCCCGTGAATGCAAAAGAAAGGGGCGCTTCCACGACGCCCCTTTCACGATTCCACTATAAACTATATCTAACTAAACTTAAACCGTATCCAACCTTTCTCACGAAACCTTGGATACTTAATCCATATTGCTTCATTGCTTTTTGTACTATTAAAACGTTACCCGCTGCAAATGGTTCCCTACTTTATCGCGGTTTAAACTTATTCAACACACCTTAACACTTACCCCTTCCACATACCTTTCCCTGCCTCTCTTCCTCATCTTTTTTCACCACTTCGCCATACTTTCATCACCTCCACACGTTATTACCTTATAACTTCACTAAAACTCGTATCTATGAAACTTGATGGAAGACGTTTCAGCAATAATGTCGAAGACCGCCGGGGAAGGTCGGGCGGTGCTAAAATCGCCGGGTTCGGCGGTATCGGCGCACTCATTATCGGTGCTATTGTCGTGTGGCTGATGGGGGGCGACCCTACATCTGTTATCAACCGCGACAGTTCTTTCGCCACGGCCAGCGAAATCCGCGGCGATTATCAGCCTACCCAGCAGGAGGAGGAGTATGCCAACTTCGCCAAACAGATTCTCGCAGGTACCGAGGATGTGTGGACCGAGGAGTTCAAGAAGATGGGACTCACCTACCGTGCCCCGAAGATGGTGCTATATACTGGTTCGGTGAATTCTGCCTGCGGATCGGCAACATCGGCCGTAGGTCCGTTCTATTGCTCGGGCGACGAGACCCTCTACATCGATCTCTCTTTCTTCGACCAGATGGAGAAACAGATGAAGGCTGGGGGCGACTTTGCCTTCGCTTACGTCATAGCCCATGAAGTGGGCCACCACGTGCAGCATCTCCTCGGCACTCTCGACAAGACCCACAGCGAGATGGCGCAGGTGTCGGAGACGGAGGCAAACCGTATCAGCGTCCGCACTGAGCTCCAGGCTGACTTCCTGGCCGGCGTATGGGCATATCACGACAACAAGATGTTCGGCTCGCTCGAACCGGGCGACATCGAGGAGGGTCTTAACGCCGCCTCCAAAATCGGCGATGACTATCTTCAGAAACAGGCCCAGGGGTATGCCGTGCCCGAGACATTCAATCACGGCCGGTCAGACCAGCGTGTAAGGTGGCTCGAAAAGGGAGCCTCGACGGGTGATATACGTTATGGCGACACTTTCACACCATCCTATTCAAGTCTATGAAAAAAGAGAGCCACGCTGAGAATGCGCGGCTCTCTTTTTTCCGTGTGGAGGCAGCACGTGTCAGATTGCCTTGAACTGACGGATGGCTTCATCATAGGCATAGCCTGCTTCTTTCATCCGCTTATCAAGTTCGCTCTCATCCACGCCTAATGAAAGACACAGATCGTTCAATGAATCGTAATCTCCATCACGAAGTTTCATGTTCAACATGCTTACCAGTATGTTGGGGTCGGAGGGTAATGCCATAAATTCAGATTATTTTGATTAACTTTGTAAAAATTTATTTGAGAATACAATGATAAAACGACTCAGACTCCTCCTTTGTTGCCTTATACTCGGTTTGCCTGAGATATTGGCATGCACTTCAGCCATTGTCGGCGCGGAAGCCAACCCCTCCGGCCGGCCTCTCCTGTGGAAAAACCGCGACACAAGCACAATCGATAATAAAGTGGAATATGTCGCCGGGAAGTCGGGCGAGCATTCCTATGTGGGGTTGTTCAATGCCGACGACCGTAAGCTCGAACAGGCCTGGATGGGGATGAACGATGCCGGGTTTGCCGTGATGAACACCGCTTCCTATAACATAAAGGATGACAAGGTGCCGCAGAAGAATATGGACAAGGAGGGCTTCCTTATGGCCAAGGCTCTCAAGACCTGTGTCACAGTTGATGATTTCGAGCAGCTGCTCAATACACTCCCCCGCCCTATGGGTGTGGAGGCAAATTTCGGCGTGATCGATGCCTACGGCAACGGCGCTTTCTTCGAGACCAACAACCATGCTTTCGTGAAGTACGACCTCAAGGATGCCTCCGACCATATCTTGGTGCGCACCAATTACAGCCACTCCGGTCGTGATAACGAGGGATACGGTTTTGTGCGTGAAGCCAACGCCTGCCATATCCTCTCTCCCTACGCCGCCAAAGGTGAGGTTACCCCTGAACTTCTCACCGAAACTGTGAGCCGCTCCTTCTGGCATGACATGAAACAACGCGACTATTCCGACGGAAGCGAGAAATGGGTGATCGACCAGGACTTCATACCGCGATATAAGTCTACGGCAACTATCGTGATCGAGGGATGCCGACCTCTTCAGCCGGGCGAGAAACCGGATGCTGATCTCATCAAGAATCAATATATCATGTGGACGGGGCTCGGCTATCCCCCCTGCGCTGAAATTGTGCCGGTATGGTGCAGTGCCGACGGTGTCGACAGCTCACTCAGAGGCACCGGCCCCAAAGGGAATTCCGTGATGGGCGACAAGGTGAAAGCCAGGCGCGACGAGGTGTTCCCCATTCACAAGGGGAACGGCGACAAATATATCGACATGACCCGTCTCTTCAATGAGGAGGGAACAGGATATGTGCAGGTACTCGTGCCACAGAATCTGGAGGTTTACCGTAAAGTGAAACAGCAGCGCGACAAGTAAGTGATGGAGGAAGAGTCTCTTACATCCCGCATCTTCGTGATGGGGCGGCGTGAATTCGGGCGTCAGCTTCTGCTGCTTCATGGCATGCCTTGGGTGGCAGCCTTTCTGCTGGCGCTCATACCCGTGCTCCTGCTCGGAATTTTCCACGACCTGCGATGGATTATCGTATTCTTCATGCTGATATGCCTCGTGCTGCCGATGCTGACATTCTTCCTCTATTTCTATCACGGCATGCGGGCCTCCACCGTCACCAATATCGTGCCCCACTCCCTCAGGATCGATGATGAGGGAATCACTGTGACACTCTTCGACCTCTCGGAAGATGAGGATGGCGTGACCCGACATAATTTTCGCTCGGAGCGCCAATTCCCTTTCCGGCTCTTCAAGCGTTATATAACAGGATATTCATGCGTTATCCTCCCTTTGAAATCGCCTGAGAAAGGTTTTCTGTGGTTGCCGCTCTCCGCGTTTGCCGACAACGATGAGTTTATCCACGCAGTGAAGACTATCGGTGAGGGTATCAAGCGGAATAACGGAATCAACCAGACCGAATAAAAAACAGAACCCAAAATGAGAATATTAAAAGACAATAAGAAATACTGCTTCATAATGGACATGGAGGTGCGCGATTACGAGCTCGATTGCGAGCAGATTGTCAACAACGCCAACTACCTCCATTACATGGAGCACACACGTCATAAATTCTGCGCCGATGCGGGACTCTCGTTCATAGAGATGCACAATCATGGCATTGACGCCGTGGTGCGCAAGATCGACATCGAGTACAAGACCTCCCTCCGCGGCGGCGAGAGCTTCCTGAGCTGCCTGCGGCTGGAACGCAAGGGAGCCCGCTTCATATTCCATCAGGATATCGTGAAACCGTCAGGCGAGATTGTCACCGAGGCAACCGTGACGGTAGTGGTGCTCAAGGATGGCAAACTCTCGCGAGGGGATGAACTGGCGGCAATTTTCTCCAAGTATATAAAGTAAAACACTGACCTCATGACAGAGCCTGAAATAGTCTACAAGATAGCCCTATCGATGGTGAGACATATCACTCCGGAGATTGTAAAGTCACTTCCGGAACGCGGACTCTCTCCGGAGGATTTCTTCACCCTTGACACTGCCCCGCTCTCAACTGCTCTCGGTCTGGCACCGGGTAAAGGATTCGACCGCATGACCCGAGACGAGGCTCTTTTCAAGGCCAGGGAGGAATATGGCCATATCACGAAGCATGGACTCCGGACACTCTTTCTGCTCGACGATGACTATCCGGTGCGTCTGTTCGAAGTGCCCGACCCACCGGTGTGTCTCTACCTCCTCGGAGAGGCCGACCTTGACACCAGACACATCATAAGTGTGGTAGGCACCCGCAAACCGACAAGCTACGGAATCGACTTCACAGCCCGTCTTGTATCCGACCTTGCCGTTTACTTCCCAGACCTGACTGTGGTCAGTGGTCTGGCCTATGGCATTGACGCAGCCGCGCACAAGGCAGCCCTGGATGCCGGCCGTCCTACCGTGGCAGTAGTGGCCCACGGACTCAACATGATATATCCGGCGCCCCACCGCGAGCTGGCACGCGACATACTGCGCCATGGAGGTGCCATAGTATCCGAATATCCCTTCGGCACGGCTCCGTATCGTCAACGGTTTCTCGAACGCAACCGTATAGTGGCCGCTTTGGCCGACGTCACCACAGTTATTGAGAGCGATATAAAAGGTGGTGCCATGTCTACGGCCAACACTGCCTTCTCTTATTCACGCGAGGTGATGGCCCTGCCGGGACGTGTCACCGACAAACTAAGTTCGGGATGCAATCATCTTATCCGCAAACAGAAAGCCCACATACTCACAGGCGCGCCCGACGTGATGGAGCAGACCGGCTGGCAACCCTTTGACCTTCCGGTGGATACATCGAAACGCAACCTGTTTCCCGAACTCGAGGGGGAACCGAAATTGGTGTATGACACCCTCCAGTTCAGCAGCGACCCTCTGGTGATAGACCGCCTGCACATGCTTACCATGATACCCGTGAACCGGCTTATGGCCGTGCTCGGGGAGATGGAATTTGACGGCATAGTGATACGCCATCCCGGCAACCGTTACTCCCTGGCATAAAAATACCCCGCTACCTCAGAGGCAGCGGGGGTATCTTATGCGTTGTCGAATGTTCAGAAACGGTCGAGTACCGTCTCCACAAGACGTTTTACCGAAGGTTTGTAGTCGGTATTGGCCTCCTCGGCGCGTCGCTGCGCTATGATGCAGCATACGGTCATGGCACGGTGTCCGAGCATCTTTGCCATACCCTGGAGGCAAGCCGACTCCATCTCGAAATTGGTTATAGGACGTCCGTTGAAACGGAAGCTCTCGATCTTCTCATTAAGATTGGGGTCTTTCAGTTTAAGACGCACCATTCTGCCTTGCGGGGCATAGAATCCCACGGCAGCTATCGTGTAACCTCTGATCATGTCATCCTTACCGATTCTTGCCACGAGCTCCGCATCCGCATCCACAGTATAGGGGGCAGCCCAGGTAGGGTCCCAACCGGTGTGGCGTGTGAACTCCTTCTCAAAATCAAGATCGCACACCTTGTCGCGGTCGGCATAGAAATTAAGGATACCATCAAACCCTGTACCCTTCTCAGCTATTACAAAATCGCCGATCTTAAGGTCGAACTGCAGTGAGCCGGATGTGCCGATGCGCACCATATTGAGGGTTCGGTGTTCAGGTTTCACCTTGCGGGTGGCGAAGTCTACGTTGGCGAGGGCGTCGAGCTCAGTCACCACAATCTCGATATTGTCGGGGCCAATGCCATGCGAGATGCACATAAGCTCCTTCCCCTTATACTTACCTGCGATAGCGTGAAACTCACGCGACTGCACGTCATAGTCAATCTCATCGAAATAGGACGCCACCATATCTACTCGACCCGGGTCGCCCACCATTATGATGTTGTCACGCAGTTGGTCAGGGCGCAGATGGATATGAAAAACCGAGCCATCATCATTGATGATAAGCTCTGAAGGGGGGATTATACGTTCGTTTGCCATAATTTAGAATTAATAAAAGGCTGGTTTATAATTTGTATGCTCCACAATGTCACGGAAGAGTATCCGGGCATGCGAGATAAAAGGAAAAGGTATAGAGATAAGGCCAGGCCAGATCCCTCCCTATCATATAAACGCGGATAAAGAGTAAAAAGTCAAGCAGCGACACAAAAAAATGAGGGTGTGCCGAAAAAAATCGGTCTAAAATTTCGCTGTGTCCGAAAAAATACCTAATTTTGCAGCGTAAAAAACCGAGGAAAGATGCCGGAGTGGTCGATCGGGACGGTCTCGAAAACCGTTGTACCCTTACGGGTACCGAGGGTTCGAATCCCCCTCTTTCCGCAAATTACCGCCTAACAGATTGATAGTCAATAGTTAGGCGGTATTTTTTTAAAACAGCCGTGGACAAATAGTGGACAAATCAGAACCGCGGCATCCGAAGTTTCACACTGCATTGTTTCGGCAGTCAGCCGTTAAACAATGCAAAACTTCTTTCATACTTCACATTATTTTCAGACTGTAGTCTGTGGTTGATATTGTGTAATACTCCTTTGATGATGCCACGTCACGTATGCCGATGAACGCCTCTCCGGGATGCCCCGCAATCCATTCCCTGAACCGCACACCATACTTGTTCGGCTTGTGTGCGTTGAAATGAAGCCCGGCATAACGGCAATACGCGAAGATTGACTTCGAGAACCTCTGCGCGGTCTGGCGTGTTGATTTCAGGTCATACTCACGCAAGTAATCTTCGGTCATATTCTGTCGCACTATACGGCAGTTGATATGCTCGCCATCCTCCGCGAAATAAAGCTCTGCCCACCGTAGGAATAGCTCCCCCATCTCCTGGCGCAGCGTACGCATCTCGAGGTCATGCATCGGCGGGTCGATTATTCCGCACCCCGGCGCTGTCCAGCCCTTCTCAAGGCTCCGCATGTACATCATGATACACTCAAGCATCAGGTTGTCGAACAGCGCCCACTGATAATCATCCCAGTCATCAAAGAAGCGGTGGCCGAACTCGGACCCAGAGGAATACGATTTGTTGTACCATCCGGAGAACGACATGAACGCTACACGCGCCATGGTCGAATCATCGAGATTCTCGATGGCATGATTGGTCGTTATATAGAATTTCGGTGCACTCTCGAATGGAATTTCGAATCTCGCCCCATGTTTGATATTTACATTCAGATTCCCCGTAATACACTGATTGAAACGCCCGAGATCAAAGTTGATGTTTATATCGTCAATAAAGATATTCTTCGTCTGCCGCGTAACCGACGAAAAAATATACCGGCCATCATTCGTCAGGTTACGACCGTATATGAACGACTGGTTTAGAAACTTCGAGATAGCTTTGCCTATTAGCGACTTTCCGCTGCGCCCCTTCGACGTGCCAACCTCCGACATGGTCGAGTCCATCGATATGACAGCCTTCGATTCACACGGATTCTTGTAATCTCTCAGCAGGTATCCAAGACACGTTATTTTGTTGGCCAAATGATGGTCCCTCTCCTTCACCTCCTGCTCGGACAGGGAATGCTCCTTCGGCCAGAACCAGGACGTGTTAAGCAGGAATGACAGAAACTCACACTGTTCCCCCTCCCTTGTAGGCTTTACGATATAGTTTCCGGACCCGTCAGGAATGAAAGTCTCGAATATCGGTATCCGCCTGAACTCTCTCTTGATAAGGTTCTCCTCCCACACCGGGCCTGTCAACTTCTCGACGGTTATCCCGCTCTCCTTCACGACAACTTCGGCGTTCCTGTAGAAGATTCTCTGGTTATACTTCTCCGGTTGACCGGGTGTAGTCACGAGCGTCTCGAGCTGGAAAAGGTGATCGGTCGAAAGTCGCGTCGATATATTGTCGGAGAAGTATCGCATTATCTCATGGTCCTTCGTCGCCTTCTCAACAAAGTCCAGCACGAAATTCCTGATGTGATACTCATCCGTCTCGCGTATGACCCCCTGGTCAATCTTCACGAATCCACGCCTTCCTTTATCCCCTACCACACAACGATATCCGTTACCATTCAAGAAATCCAACAGATAGATGATGTCTATATCAATCTTCCGCACCCCCTTCTTGTACGTTATTATCCAGAAGTCTTTCCAGATCTTCGCGTCAAGGTATCCTCTCTGGAACGTCCCCCCTGGCTCATCCTCCTCCATAGGGACGCCGAACAGGTCACACATACTGGCACATGCCTGGTAGAAGTCAGGTTCGTTGAAAACCTCACGGTAGATATTGATTGCATCACCGTAGGCGGCGAAATCACATGATGCGCACTTGCATCCCTGCTCCCCGGTCTCGACCATGTGCCATACGCACAGTCCCTGCCAGCTGGACTTCTTCCAACCCTCGGCACCACACTTCGGACACTTGCAGTAACGGTTCGTCCCGTTACCCTCAAGACCGCTGAAAAGCTCAAAGACGCTTATGCTCTTTAGCTTGTCAATAGTATATTTGGAAATCAGAGGCATGACGGTTTCAGTTAAATTGTGACAACTCCACAGTATCGAAAATCTTCCTGCCCGCAATCTGGTTGAGCAGGATACGATACGGATTCTTTATTTCGGACTCACCGCTAATCCATCGCCACAGGGTGATTCTGGATATCTGGCACATAGCCATGATAATCGAATCTATTTTTCTCTTATTGAAATTGGTGAGAGAGTTGTACCATTCGGCAAATTCCTAATTTTCCTGTTTCATAATTAAGAATTTTTTACTAACTTTGTTCGGCAAAGTTATAAAACTTCCGCTTAAGAATAAATTCTTAGATTTATTTTTAACATATTTTAATCTTTTAAAGTATAAACATGAAACATTGTGGAGAAACGTTGAACCGTATAATGAATCAGCAAAGAGTTGTGCGTAAGCAATTTTGCGAGTTTATCGGGATTACGCCTCAATATTTAGTCAAGATGTTGAAGCAGCCCTCATTGGACAGTGCGAAATTGGAAAGGAGCTGTCAGTTTCTGGGGATAGATCCCGGGGAATTCTTCGACTATCACCCTGACAAGAGCGGCCACACAAACACAATAGGGTCGATAGAGCCTAAATGTGTGGACGATGATACTACGGTGACACTCAGCACCACTGAGTTCGAACTCATGAAGCAACTCTTGGAAGAGAAAGATGCCCGGATCCGCACGCTTGAGAGCAACCTTGAATTCATCCGGGAGCTCGTGACAAAGGGCTCCGCTCCCTCCTCCGAATCCATGAACAAATAATAGACAAAACACCTTAAGATGATTTGAGAGCGTAACAAGGATTCCCGAGCTCTTTTGGCTCAACAAGCAGCGCAGCTATGACAGCTGGTTCTCTCTTCTGCTTGACAAGCGCCATCATGTCCTCAAGCAGCTCCGAAAAACTTTTAACTGTGGCAAATTGTTGATATATGAAAAGTATTTATTAACTTTGCCACACGAAAGAAAATCACAATCATGAGGAATATCATAGCAACGAACCTAAAAAAACTCAGAGAAGCCGCTCGTTATACCCAAGACGAAGTTTCGCAGGCACTCGGTATAACCCGCTCGGCATACAGCAACTATGAATCAGGAGAAAGGGAAGCCCCTTATGATGTGCTTGAAAAAGTGTCGGATCTTTTCGGTTGCGATATGTATATACTCTTTGAGGAGAATGAAAATGCGGATGCGATGATTCTTGCTTCAGCATTCCGTCTTGATGGGCTGACCGATGAAGACACTGCCGAGATTATCCGTTTCAAGGATATAGTCAAATCATATCTGAAAATGGAGGCGATTGAGGCAAAATGAAGGTAGCATTGTTAAACCTCATTGACCGACAGGTCTCTGAATTTCGTCAAAGAGTGGGCCTAAGTGACACTCAAGCGGTAAATCTGAAAAGTTTACTGCTGAAACTTAATGTTCTCACAATATATCGTCCGCTTTCAAAGAATTTTTCCGGTATGAGTCTGAAAAGTCCCGGCGGGGAGCGTTTTATGCTTATAAATAGCAACCAGCCGAGAGGACGTCAGCATTTCACGATAGCTCACGAACTTTACCACCTATATATTGAGGAGAACCCTATGCCGCATAACTGTGGTGCGGAGAAAGGCAAGAATGAGTCTGAACAATGTGCCGATGCGTTTGCCCTTAGATTCCTCATGCCATATAATGCAATTCTCCAGATGATACCGGCAGAGGAATTGAAAGGGACAGTTTCATTGGCTACCGTGATACGTATGGAGCATTATTTCTCCGTATCCCGTCAGGCAATCCTAAATCGTCTTTGCGATACAAAATTCATATCTCGACCAGAAAGAGATGCCATGCTGTTATATCCTGCAATGAAGACTGCCCAAGAATATGGATATGACACGTCGCTATATCTTCCCGGCAATGAAAACTTGGTCATTGGAAATTTTGGCGAGAAGGCGCGAAAACTCTATGATGAGGAAAAAATATCGGAAGGACATTACCGGGAACTTCTGAACAAAATTGGAGTGTATGGCGAATAAGACAAAGATAGTACTTGATGCCGATGTCATCATACATTTCATCAAAGCCGGCCAGTTTAGCTTGTTGCTCGATATTTTCCCCGAGTATCAGTATCTCATTCTGGACGTGGTCTATAATGAGGTGACAAAACATCGGGAGACAAAGAAGCAAATTGACAACACGCTCCAGTTTTTCAGTTCAAGAATCTCAAATATAAAGTTTGCCCCAAAAGGAGAGTCTATTCGTGAATATGCCCGTTTGCTTCAGTCATTAGGCCGTGGGGAAAGTGCATGTATGGTTTATTGCCGAGACAACCACGACGTTCTTGGCAGTAGTAATCTTAGGGATATAAAGCTGTATTGTTCGGAAAACGGAATCACTTATTTGACGACCCTTGATTTTCTCTATTATGCGTATATAAGGAAGAAAATCACCAAGGAGGAATGTGACGCGTTTCTTGAAGAGGTCATAAGCAAGGACAGTAAACTCCCGAGGATAGATATTTCACAGTACAATTGTGAGGTACAAATCTGAGATCACCTCAAAAGTTAAAATTTAGAAAAATGTAGAATCCGCTAAACTTCTCGACGAAGTTCCGAATCAATACAGCAACTCGCTAAACCACACCATGAGCTGCTTTCGACAGGAGAATTTTGTTTGGTACGATTAACAAAATTGGCCCACTTTGAGATTTTATTTGGTACGATTAACAAAATCATCCCGGCAGTCCAAACTGTCGGGGAATGTTTTTCTTCACAAATTTGTGAATTTGAAAAACTATCGTTAACTTTACATCGTTAAATAACTGATATGATAGTCACTTTTGAACAGACCTACCTCAAAGAGTTATATGAGAACGGTAAAACTTCCGATAAGAAACACCGTTTTCAGCCAAGTATCGTCAAAAGATACAAGGATAGAATCAACTATCTGATGAAGGCAACTTCAAAAGAGGAACTTTATCCCATCAAGTCCTTGCATTTTGAGGCTCTGCACGGGGATAAGAAAGGGCTATTTTCGGTAAAAGTCAA
>CANPMT010000078.1 GCA_947575235.1 uncultured Porphyromonadaceae bacterium | reverse complement strand
ATAAGACACGTTTGAAAAGAAAACCCCTATTCTGACAAAAAAAATTATTAACTTTGCCGGAAATATAGGTAACAAGGGAAAGCATGACCTCAAAAGAATTCAAAAATAAATTTGACGAACTTTATCTGCCTTTATGTATGTACGCTTTGCGCATCACGTCCGACCGTGAAGAGTCTGAAGATATTGTGCAGCAAGCCTTCGCCTATACCTGTGAGAGACTGGGCGATGATGAAGAGATAGCAAGCATCAAGTCATATCTGTACAGGGCGGTGCATAATCTTGCTATTACAAGAATGAGAAGGCTGGCCAGAACCGATCAGATGAACGAGGATATCGAGATGGCCGGTGAGGTTACGGAGGAGGAGATTGACACATCGGAGAGAGACGCCATACTTTGGAGGGAGATCGGGAAATTGCCCGACCGTTGCCGTGAGGTGTTTCTGATGAGCAAGAGAGATGGCTACACCAACCGCGAGATTGCGGAAGAACTCGGCATATCGGAGAAGACTGTCGAGAATCAGATGACAAAGGCATATTCAAGATTGCGGGAATCACTCATGCCAGCCGGACGCAGAGTTTTCTTCCTGCCGTTTCTCTGATTTTGAGTGGATTCCGGGAAAGAAAAGGGAGATCACTCTTGAGATTTCATGATTTTTTTCATGAAACAATAGGGGATTCCGGAGATTTCTCAGTCATATCATAAAACAGACGCTTTATGAAAGTGAATGAAAAGAGATTTATCGACAGTCTTGACTTCGTGGCCAGGCACTACGAAAAGGATGCATTCCAAGCCACACGGACTTGGAAATCGTTGGGTGTGCCTCTGATGCCATGGTGGAGAAGAAGGGCCGTGGCAGCAGCCGTGGCCTGTGTCGTGATAGGTGCCTCAGCCTTTGTATATAACTGGTTGGAACGTTCCTCTGAACCAGCCGTACCCGCTCCTCCCACGCAAGAGATTGTGCAGCCGGCGACTCCTGCATTCAGATCCGAAAGGATTGAGTTTAATGATGCGGATATAGATGAAGTTGTAAGCAAGATCGAGGAGGTCTATGGCCTGACAATCGAGAATGTGCCGGATGCGGATATACGCCTCACACTGAGTTACGAGGGAACTGCCGATGAACTTGTGTCCATAATCAATGATATGGAACATATTGACTTGGTAATCAAGAATTCTGCCAACAGATAAGCGTTAAGTTTCAGTGCACGGTCAACATATTGTTGGCCGTGCTTGTTGTAAAAATATATTCCACAAAGATGATTAAACCTTGATCGAACTATGTCAAGACCATTCACATTCGACCGCGTAGTGCGGATAATAATTGCATTGACACTCATGGCAGCCGCTATCTGGCTCACCGGTGTGCTGAAGAACGTGCTCCTGCCGTTCTGTCTGGCATGTCTGCTTGCATATATAATGGAGCCTTTTGTAGAATTCAACCAGCGGTTTCTGCACCAGAAGGGGAGGGTGCTGGCTGTTTTCATCACAATATTCGACGTCACGGTAATCATAGGACTTTTAGGATATTTCTTCATCCCGCTTGTCATTGACGAGGTGAACGAGATGATAGGGATGCTGAAAACCTATTCCAGCCGACATATCACAATTCCCTATGTGCCTGAGAATATCACCGATATGATTGAGAAGAAATTGAATCTGACCGCTTTGGTGAAGGAGATCGAGACGGGTAAGGCATCCGTATTGATCGACAAGGGTGAGACCCTGGTGTCAAACACAATCGACTTCCTCATGCACTCCCTTGAATGGCTCCTCACTTTTATCTACATCATATTCATTCTCATAGATTACCGTGAGTTGGGAGCCGGATTCCGTCTACTTGTCCCTGATAAGTATAAAAAAACTGTCTTTCAGATCGGAAATGATGTGAAAGACAGTATGAACAAGTATTTCCGAAGCCAGCTTCTGATTGCAGCCTGTGCAGCGGTATTCTACTGCATCGGATTCTCAATCATCGGGCTCCCCATGGCTATCGTGATGGGGGTGACTGTGGGCATCCTCTACATGATACCTTATTTCCAGTATATAACCCTGATTCCTGTAATAATCATATGCTTCATCTACTCCCTTGACGGATCAGTTGATTTCTGGGCTCTCTTGGGGAAATCGCTTCTTGTATATGTGGTGAGTCAGTGCATATGCGATTATATACTCACTCCCAAGATTATGGGTAAAAGTCTGGGGCTCAATCCGGCAATCATACTCCTGTCGCTGTCGATATGGGGCACGCTTCTCGGAATCATCGGTATGATAATAGCCCTTCCACTCACCACACTTCTTCTTTCATATTACAAGAAGATCTTCATTGAGCATAAACCCCTTTCTGCACCGACCTGATCAGTTGGCTGCCAAAGGGAGTTTTGATTTCCAATCTGTGACAGTGGGAATGTTGCAGCCTATGAAGTTGCCGAGTATGGTGATAATCCAGGGCCAGCCCCATTGGCCACTCAGCCAATAATAACACACATCCGCCACACAGTGTGGGAATCCGCATATCACGAAAGTGGGTATGCCGAGTATCAGGGGGAGCCATTTCCCCTGACGTGCATGAAGCACCGACACAGTCATGATGAAGCCACATAGTATGGCGCCTCCAAATAATTTGGGAAGCGGGGTGGAGAATCTCAGGTCGGCTATTGCCGTAGCCGCCTCAACCGATTCAGGAGCGGCCCCGAGAACGGCAGCAGTAATCACTCCTAACGCATTGAAGGCCAGCATAACCCATATATTGACCCAGCTCTTGACTCTCCGATAGTCAGCGAAACCACTTGCGCCGGTGAATAAGGCCCATTTACCCATTATTATGGCCGACAGACCAAACGCGAAGAGAGCGGCTCCAACCAATTTGCCACCCCTCAGAAAACAGAGAGCAGCGATTCCAATCGATACTCCCCCCAATAAACTTCTCCAGAAATAATTAATCAGATTTTTATTCATAGTAAAAGAGAGAGTGTCAATAGATAGTATGCAATCTATTGACACTCAATTAGTTAAAATTCAGATGCAAAGTGGAAATTTACTTTAGGGTTGTCTGCCCGTGCCATCTGCAGCACATAATTCGAGTCAGCCAGGAAGACGTCGCGTCCCTCCTTGTCGGTGGCCATGAACTGATGCTTACGCTTCTTGAATGCTGCAAGAGCCGCCTCATCGTCGCTCTCAACCCAACAAGCTTTGTAGAGACTGATCGGTTCCCAACGGCATTGCGCTCCATATTCATGCAGCAGACGGTACTGGATAACCTCAAACTGAAGCTGACCGACTGTGCCGATAATCTTGCGGCCATTGAACTGATTGGTGAACATCTGTGCAACGCCCTCATCCATAAGCTGGCGGATACCCTTCTCAAGCTGTTTGGCCTTCATCGGGTCAGCATTCTCGATATATTTGAACATCTCAGGCGAGAAAGAGGGGAGCCCCTTGAAATGCAGCAGTTCGCCGGAAGTTAGGGTATCTCCGATTTTGAAGTTACCCGTGTCGGGGATGCCTACAATATCGCCGGGATAAGCCTCATCAACGATGTTCTTCTTCTGTGCCATGAAAGCCGTGGGAGCGGCAAAGCGCATCATCTTGTCGCTGCGCACATGGCGATAGTTGACGTTACGTTCAAACTTGCCAGAGCATATCTTCACGAAAGCTATGCAGGAGCGGTGGTTGGGATCCATATTGGCATGAATCTTGAACACAAACCCTGAGAATCCCTCCTCCTGGGGATTGACCGTACGCTCCACCGCCTCGATAGGCTTGGGGGCAGGGGCAATCTTTACAAAGCAGTCAAGAAGCTCCTTTACACCGAATGTATTGAGTGCTGAACCGAAGAATACCGGGGCAACCTTACCCTCCAGATATTGCTGCTCGTCAAATTCAGGATATACGCCGTCGATAAGTTCGAGGTCTTCGCGCAGTTTGGCAGCGTCAGTCTCACCCACCAATTCATCGACGAGGGGAGAATTTACATCCTCAATCTCCACACGTTCACTGATGGTCTGTTTGGAGGGTGTGAAGAGGTCGAGTCCCTGTTCATATATATTGTAGACCCCCTTGAATTTGGCACCGATATTGATAGGCCATGAGAGGGGGCGCACAGAAATCTGGAGTTCCTGTTCGAGCTCATCAAGGATATCAAATGGGTCGCGACCCTCGCGGTCGAGCTTGTTCACAAAGATAATGACAGGAGTGTTGCGCATGCGGCACACCTCCATCAGACGTCGTGTCTGGGTCTCGACACCCTTAGCCACGTCAACCACAATAATTACAGAGTCTACGGCAGTAAGTGTGCGGAAAGTATCCTCAGCAAAATCCTGGTGACCCGGGGTGTCGAGGATATTGATTTTATAGTCGCCATAATTGAAACCCATCACAGAGGTGGCAACCGATATACCTCTCTGCTTCTCAATCTCCATCCAGTCGGATGTGGCGGTTTTCTTAATCTTGTTACTTTTCACAGCTCCCGCCACATGGATGGCACCACCGAAAAGCAGCAGTTTCTCGGTGAGAGTAGTCTTACCGGCATCCGGGTGGGAGATAATGGCGAACGTGCGGCGTTTCGCAATCTCTCTATTCAATTCTTCGCTCATGATGTCGAGTCTTAGGCTTCGAGTTCGTTATTATAATCGAGTTTGTAATAATGTGAGAGGAGGGCGAGGAATTTTGAAATCTGACGTGAGGCTTGCATTGTCTCCTCGGAGATCTCCTTACCTTGGAGGCGGAGCATCAGCAATCCGTAGAGGGCATTGAAACATGTCTCTATCTCATCTGCCTTATTCTCTCCGGCCTTTGCCCTGAGCTCCACAATCAGGGGGAGGGTATGATAGAACTGAGCCGCGTAAGAGGCATATTTGGAATCGGCCATCAGACGGCGGTGAAGGTCGTCAAGAGCTATAATCACATTCTTATTGATCTGAAGATGCCCCTTCTCGGTCACACCCTCACGGCGCATCATGTCGATCAGCGACTCATACCATTCGCGCATCTCCTTGCGTTGCTGGTCGGTCAGATCTTTATATTGGTCGATTATATTGGTCTGAATCTTGTCGATATCAAGACCATTAGCCCGGATTAAATCCTCTATCTGCCACATATATAGCAGATATTCAGCTATATTCTCTCTCTTCTTTGCGGATGCAGTTATCATATCTGTGTCACTTTTTCGATTGCAAAATTAATGATAATATGGGGAGTAGGCAATAATATGCCCCTATTTTTATTGACTTTACCGTTATACTCCCTTACTTTTTAGCCTCTCTATGTATCGTGCTGTGGATGGTGCTGTCGGTCTTGTGCAGATCCTTGACTGTGGTTTTTCTCAGGAGGGAGTCAGGATGGACAGGATTCTCAATCTCAACCACATCGGGCGTGACGGAATGATTGAGAGGATTGCGGATTACGTCGTTGAACGACAGTTGGAAGAAGACCAATATGGCTGCCCCGAGCAGAAGCTGGGCAATGAGTCCCCAGCAGAATTTGTAACATTTCTGCGCGAAGCCGTGCACTAATCTCACGAGGGATATCAGCAGAACAGCAAAATATAGAAGCCATACCACCCAGAACGAGAAGAGGGTGCATGCGGTGCAAATGTCTATCAGAATCGGGAGTGTAAGAATCCACGATATGGTATAGATGGTGTTGCAATGACGGAATACAGGTTTTTTCATAGTGTTGACGTTTTATATAAAGTGTCTGTCATGGAGGTAAATCCTCTCAGACACTCACCTGTATATAAAACAATTTTAAGAATAATGGGTTGAGTAAATAGAGCAACTAATTTATAGATCGGCATGATTACATTAACATACATATGGCACGACTGCTTCGTGCTTTCCACCGGGCAGGCGACAATCGTATTCGACTATTGGAGAGACCCTGAAAAGAGAGCGGAAGATGAATTGCCAGGATTCCTAAGTGAGGTAGCACTGGACAGGCCACTTTATGTAGTGGTGAGCCATCATCACAAGGATCATTTCACCCGCGAGATATTTGAATGGTCACGGCATTTCAAATCAATACATTACATTATCAGCAAGGATGTGGCTAAGGCGATAAGGCATATGCTGCGTCCGGAATCGATATATGCCGGCACACGTCCTGCGCCGGAAAGTGTGCATATCCTCACGCCGGGAGAGGTGTACCGTGATGGGTTGGTAGAGATAGATGCTTTCGGTTCAACCGACATCGGCAATTCCTATGTCGTCACTGTGGACGGGAAGAGAGTCTATCATTCGGGCGACCTGAATGCCTGGATTTGGAAAGATGAGTCCACCGAGAAAGAGGTCAAGGCAGCCCTGAAAGCATTTACCGACATACTTGGCACCATAAGAGAAAGATACACAGGTTTTGATATAGCCATGTTCCCGGTTGATTCAAGAATCGGCACCGGCTATTACACCGGTGCCTCGATATTTGTACGTGAATTCAAGGTAAAGCATTTCTTCCCCATGCACTTCGGACTCGGGGATGAAGCGGAACAGAAACGTTATCAGAGAGATGCCGGAAAGTTTGAGGAGTATGCAAATCCGGAACATGGCGAATACATCCAGCTCGCCGCTCCCTATTCCTCAGTAATGTTTACCGCATAATCTGTCTATCTCTCTTTCCGCAGCATACGCGCGAAGAGGAGCGGGGAGGAATCATCCTTTCTGCGGAGCAGGAACGAAGAATGGAGTGGAGTCGCATCATGGCGGAGCAGCTGTGTCTCCATTCCATATTTTGCCTCGTGCATGAAAGAGAGCTCAAGGCGTTTCACGAAAGTGGTGTCATGCTCCTCAAGCGAGAATCGGTTGAGCAGCAGCGTGACGTATCTCACCGTATTGACATGGCGATAGGAATCAAGGTCGCAATACTTGAAACGGTAATCGAATACCGGAAATCCGGCCACAATTGCCCCCTTCGGCGGTATACCTTCAAAATCAGGGTCGAGTATGGGGAAATGTTTCTGCTGGCGTTCTATAGGTGGACACTCGCCGCTGATCAGATTTTCGGGAAGATTGAAATGTCCCAATCCCACACTGTTATGGGTCACGGTGTCAATCACCATCCATACCGAACGTGCATAGCCATACACCTCGCCGTTCTCACCCTCTATACGGAAAGCTCTCTCCGAGAAATGACGGTTGAAGCTTTCGATCCAGGTGGTAATGGAGAAATTATCGTTGACACGAGGGTAAGAGTTCATCTCGATTGTAAGTCTTGAAAGGACCCAGCCGGCGTGCATCCCGGTCATGGATGGATTGCCGATGTCAAGGCTGTTTGCATGGGCGGTGGCAATCTCAATGAGGCGTGCGGTCAGTATGGCCAATGAAAGTTCCTGCTCGGCGTTGGTCTCACCGGCCGAGAGGAAGAAGGTTTCTTTATATTCCGGATTCATTCTATTGATGTTTTCAGCATAATCTGCAGGGCCAGTTCAACGGGTATATCCCACTGACTCGACAGGCATATGCAAAATTACTAAATTTTTTATTAACTTTGCATCCGCAAGTCAAAAGATTGACCCACCATAAAATTGGTTCCGTTGAAAAAAACTATACTGAAGTGCCTTGTGGCGCTGCCTCCCTTAGTGCTTGTGGGATGCAGCGCAAGTCGGCATGTGCCTGAAGGAAGCCTCCTCCTCGACAAGGTGAACATAACAATCAACGATTCAACCAAGACATTCAATACGCAGGAGATGATGACCTATCTCCGCCAACTTCCGAATCATAAGATGCTGTGGAGTACAAAGTTCCGTCTCGGTATCTACAACATGAGCGGCAATGACTCAACCAAATGGTGGAACAGGTGGGTGCGCAAACTTGGTGAGCCCCCGGTGATTTATGATTCGACCCTTACGGCCAACGGACGGGACCAGCTTGTAAAAGCAATGGTAAACAAAGGATTTATGGAGGCGGAGGTCATAACGGATACTGTGGTTGACAGGAAGAAGCGTAAAATTCAGGTCAACTATACTCTCAACGCCGGAGCTCCCCACGTTATCAACAACATGGAATACGTTTTCCCGGACACCGTATTCGAACGTCTGGTGATGCGCGATTCTTCAAGATTCGTGGTGAGACCGGGCGACAAACTCGACCGTTCAGCACTTGAGCTGCAGCGTGAGATGATCACGCAGACTTTGAGAAACAACGGCTATTACGGCTTCATGAAGGAGTATATCACCTTTAATGCCGACACCACAGAGGGTAGCAGACTCGTCGACCTCACCATGACCCTTAACCCGGCTCCAGAGACAGGGCAGACCAGGCAGATTTTCAGTCATGACAAATACCTGATACGCAATATCTACTTTGTGACAGACTATGACCCAGCTGCTGACGAGTCGCTCAGGACAATATCGGCCACCGACACCGTAGGGTATAAGGATATCATAATCCTTTACGGTGACAAGGAGTATCTCCGCCCCTCGGCACTTTACGAGAACTGTTTCCTGAAGCGCGGGGAGGAGTACCGGCAGAATGACGTGGACCGTACATACCAGGCGCTATCCCGTTTCAGTATCCTCAAATTTATCAACATCCGTTTTATTGACTCCGGCGCCATCGGCGAGAGTCATCTTCTTGACGCATATGTGCTGTTGACACCCGGTAAAAGCCAGAGCACATCGCTTGAACTTGAAGGAACCAACTCTGAAGGTGACCTCGGTGTGGCCGCAGCCGCCACATATACCCACCGCAACATCGGTAAAGGTTCGGAGACCCTCACCGCAAAACTCAGAGGTGCATACGAGTCGCTGTCAGGAAATCTTGACGGACTCCTACACAACCGCTACATGGAATATTCGCTCGATTTAGGGGTGAATTTCCCTAAATTCAAGGCGCCGTTCCTAACAGAGCGTTTCAAGAAACGCGTGAATGCCACTACCGAGCTAAATGTGGCAATGACCTATCAGGAGCGTCCGGAGTATACCCGCATCATATCAAACGCCGGATGGTCGTATAAATGGCCCCACAACAAGAACCATAACCGTTATATCTTCACACCGCTCGATATCAACTATGTATATCTGCCGGAAAGCACCTATAACTTCATCGATGACATAGCCCCGGACAATCCGTTGCTCCGCTACAGCTACGAAGACCACTTCATCATGAGGATGGGGTTCTCGTTCTATCATTCCAACAAGTGTGAGCCGAACCTGTGGGGGGAGAACTCTTTCCAGCAGAATGTCTACACCGTACGGGCGAATGCTGAGATTGCAGGTAACCTTCTCTATCTCTTCAGCAATATCTTCCAACACAGGAGCGATGGTGAGCCGTTCAAGATATTCGGCATACACTATTCGCAATATTTCAAGATAAACGGCGATTACGCGTTGGTGCATAGATTTGACAACCGTAATTCATTGGCGTTCCATGCCGGCTTAGGTGTGGGATATCCTTACGGCAACTCCTCGATATTGCCGTTTGAGAAGCGTTTCTACGGTGGTGGCGCCAATGGTGTGAGAGGCTGGGCGGTAAGGACATTGGGGCCTGGAAGATACCCCGGCACCAACTCGATGAGCGACTTCATAAACCAATGTGGAGATATACGCCTTGACCTTAGCGCGGAATACAGGGCCAAACTCTTCTGGGTGCTCGAACTCGGAGCATTCATCGACGCGGGCAACATCTGGACCATACACAATTATTCCAACCAACCGGGAGGAATGTTCCATTTTAATTCGTTTTATAAGGAGATAGCCTTGGCTTATGGTCTTGGTCTTCGCCTTGACTTCAATTTCTTCCTCATAAGGTTCGACCTTGGCATGAAGGCTCATAATCCGGCTATGAATCAGGAGGAGTGGCCAATAATTCATCCAGACTGGAAGAGAGACTCCTCATTCCATTTCTCAATCGGATACCCCTTCTGATTCCGATATGGGTTTGCACATTAATAAAAAATAATTGACTCAATGAAAAGTTTAGTAATATTTGATCTTGACGGCACTCTGCTCAATACCATTTATGATTTAGGTGAGGCATGCAACTACGCCTTGCGCAAAATGGGATTTGCACAACATCCGATACCGGCTTATAATTATATGGTGGGAAACGGTGTGAGGAAACTGCTTGAACGGGCGCAGCCTGATGCCTCGCCTGAAGTTGTGGATGAACTCCTGACTCATTTCAGGGAATATTACGATGACCACTGCACAGTGGATACCAAACCATATAAAGGTATACCCGAATTGCTTCAGGAACTTACCGAGAGGAAAGTCAGCATAGCTGTGGCTTCAAACAAATATCAGGCCGCCACAAGCAAGATTGTGAAACACTTCTTCCCCGATATCCCATTTGTGGCTGTGATGGGTCAGATTCCCGAACGTCCCACCAAACCGGACCCTTCAATTGTGTTCGACGTGCTCACTAAATTCCCAACTCCTAAGACGGAAGTGCTTTATGTGGGTGATTCAGGTGTGGATATGGAGACGGCACGGCGTGCATGTGTGGAGTCGATTGGTGTGACATGGGGATTCCGTCCTGTGTCGGAACTCAGGGAGGCTCATGCCGACAATATCGTAAGCGATCCTTCAGAGATTCTGCATTATCTCAACGACCTTTTCTGAGCGTCTGATTCAAATGCTCTGTGATAAAGCTTAAAAAAGAGACTCCGGCTTATTTTGCCGAAGTCTCTTTTTTACCGAAAGCGGGGTCGATATGCACAAGCCTGCAAACTGTCAGGGTGGCTATGCTTGAGATTATCACTATCCAGAAGAAATTGATGAAGCCTTGCGGCCCGGAACTTCCGAATATATGCAGGTTGTCAGACACTGAATGCAGCCATCCGGCAAACATGCCGGGCAACATCATCCCCAATGCCATGAATGCCGTGCAGAAGGCGTAATGGGAGGTCTGGCTCTCTCCACGGCTGAAGTATATGAGGTAAAGCATATAGGCGGTGAAGCCGAATCCGTAGCCGAACTGCTCTATGAAGATTGTAGTGGAGATAACCACAAAATTCTCCGGTTGCCACATAGCCAGGAAGCAATAGAAAAGGCAGGGGAGTGTAAGCGAGAGGGCCATCGGCCATAACCAATGTCGCAGCCCCCCTCTTGCAATGGCCAGACCGCCGGCAATACCCCCGGCCAGCAAGGCAATGACACCCACTGTGCCATTGACGAAACCTACCTGCGAAGTTGTCATCTCAAGTCCACCTGAGGCACGCGGCGCCACAAGAAAGGGTTGGACAAGCTTGATGCAGAGTGCCTCCGGAAAACGGTAGAGCAGCATGAAGGCCAATGCCGAACCTACGTGAGGCTTCTTGAAGAAGGTTACGAATGTCCCGGCGAAATCCTTTATGATGGTGTGTGAGTTGACATCGCTTACCGGACGGTCATCATTGGGATGAGGCATTATGCGCCAATGATAGAGAGTCACAATCAGAAAGAATGCCGACAGGAGATAGAACACCGATGCCCATGAGAAAGGGACGTCGCCTGTATGCTCCTCCAGCTTGCCTGCCATTATCACCAGGCCACCTTGACCCATGATGCTTGCAATACGGTAGAACGTGGATCTCACACCCACAAAAGCTGCCTGCTCATGAGGGGTAAGCTCAAGCATATAATAGCCATCGGCCGCAATATCATGTGTTGCGGAAAAGAAGGCCATGAGCCAGAATACGAACAGTGTCGCGGCAAAGAAGAAACTTGTGGGCAACAGGAACGCCACGGCTGCCATACACAACGCGATGAGACCCTCCATACTGACTGTCCACCATTTTTTTGTGCGGAACAGGTCGATAAAGGGACTCCAGAATGGTTTTATCACCCATGGGAGATAGAGCCATCCAGTAAAGAATGCCATCTCTGAGAGTGATATTCCCATCCGTACATACATCAGGACAGTCAATGTGTTGACTGCGAAATAGGGTAGACCCTCGGCTACGTATAGAGTCGGAATCCACCACCAGGGTGAACGTGATCTGCTCATGGTTGCGAGGGGTAGGCTACTTCTGAGAATACAGTGGAGATTTCGTCGGGGGCAAGTTGCCGATAGTCCTTCTCACGAGGCAGAATGAGGAGACCGGCCATGTCAATGCACCCCGGGCTTATCATCCTCCCTTTCCCGTCGGCCGCACTATAACATGACGGACGGTGTGCCCGACGCGGTATGACAACGAATCTGAGAAGACCCTCCTCGTCAATCCAGAAGAATGTGTTTACCAGCCGCTGGTCAGTGAAGCGGCCCGAAGCATCGGGAGCGCCGGATTTTAATCCGGCCAATAAGGTTGCCATACCCTGATTGCCGGGTGAGACAACGCCCGAGAAAAAGAGATATGGTAGTTTAGCGTCAAGCTGGTATGACATCAGAAGTCCGGGATGGTCAGAACGGTGATGTCTCTCCACCATCCTTATCAGAGGCAGCTCATCTTTCAGTACGGCCTGCAGATGCAGATGGTCGGGAGCCGATGCTCCTGCTGAAGCTCCGTTGTAGAACACAACCATACCGGGAAGTTTCTCCGCCATATCCACAATCTCAGCGGGCACTCCGGCCTGTGGCCGATGCTCCTTGCATACAAGAGTGAGATGCACAGGTAATATAGGGAACGGATTTACCAGCATCTCCCAACCGGGCAATATCTCATAAGGAATCTGCTCGGCAGGACGGTTCTGCCTGCAGAGGAAACAAGGGCGTTCCTCTATGGATTTACTGTCAATCTTAGCTCCGGTCGATACTATACGGGCGGGATTCCACTGCAGGCTGAACATGAATCCGTCGGCCGCTACATCACGGCGTTCCACCTTTACCAGAGCGTCATAATTCCTCTTCGCCATTGGCCAGAGACCCAATTGGGTCTCAATAAAGCCGGTAACAAACTCATGATTTAGCATAGTTGTCATTATCCATGTTGGCACGAATACGCGCTATCAGTTCAATCGACCGCAGGAAGTCTTTATATTCATTGTTACGGTTGACCTTCTCAATCGAGAGATCGGCGTCACTGTTCCCCTGCCAGCGGCGGCAGCAGTAGAGTGAATCGAATATGCGCCCTATGGCATACTCACGACTTATCCTGAGACACATGGCATAATCCTCGCCATAGCTGACATTCGGGAAAAGTATGTTTCTCACCACAGGTGTGTAAAAGGCTCTTGGAGCACCCAGACCGTTTATCCGGAGAGCATTATTGGCACCATTCAGGGCTGTCCACTCCTTATGGTCTATAAGGCCCGGAGGAATAGGGTTCAGGTCGAAATCAGTCATGGTATAACTCCCGATTACCATTGCACACCGTTCCTCATAGAATTTATCGACAATACGACTGAGGGTGTCGTTACCCTGGTACATATCGTCAGAGTCGAGCTGAATGGCGAATCGTCCGCAATGTTCAGAGGTTATAGCCTTGTTCCAGCATCCACCGATGCCAAGGAATTCATTCTCCTCAGCCTTTATCAGAATCAGTTTCGGATCGGTGATATTCTCAAGAAGCTCCCGGGTGCCATCAGTGCTGGCATTATCCACAACAATCACATTGTAAGGGAAAGTTGTTTCCTGACGCAAGGCAGAAGCCACAGCATCCGCGATAGTGCTCTTCCTGTTCTTCACAGGTATTATCACAGACGCCTCGACTGGGAAGTCTCCCTCCTTGGGATTGATTCTTGTGGGATTAAGTGGAGCCATACCATCTATGTCGGTAAGATAGTCAGTGAACACACGCTCCATATGAGCCTGATAGAAACTGTTGCGGGGATCCACATAGTCATGCTGCTTCTCTCCGCTCTTCCTGAAATCAGTCTTCTTTACTGTGTAAAGATACTCGGGTAGAGAAGCCACAGTCTTTCCTATCGACATGCGCAGACGCAAGGCGTACCAACCGCCGTCGGGAGCGGACGCCTCATCGGGCGAGAAATCTTCCGAAGCAGCCAATACATCGGCCACATTAAGAAGCACCACACTTCCGAAGTCGAAATCGTCGCGGACCGATCCGAACTGATAATCATTGACCGGGTGTAGCACAATCTTATCGCCGACTCTCTCTCTGAAGGCACTGTAAGTGATGGTGGCATCTGAATCGGCAGCCACCTCCTCCATACGTTGCTCGAAATTCGGGTCGAGTTCTATCTCTTTATCATCCAGCTGAACGAGGATAAACTGCTCGAGATTATTCTTGAAAATCTTATCGCGTAGTTCATCGACGTTGGTGAATCTGATCAGTTTCATAAAAGGGTATTGTTAGAATAGTTTATAGTGGCGGGGCTTAACGTGAGAGATAATCTTAACGTGAGAGATAATCTTAACGTGAGAGATAATC
>CANPMT010000077.1 GCA_947575235.1 uncultured Porphyromonadaceae bacterium | reverse complement strand
GTTAATCCATTCCATCCGCGCTCGCAACGAGCTGCATAGCAGCGAGTAAGAGAAATCCGCGCCTAAAAATTCATTCCCCATCTTCCAGACGGGAGAACGTGGTTTACGGGAGAACGGGGTGACGGAGAATGGGGTTGACGGAGGCGTAGTTTTGAAGATGGGGAAGGAATTAAGGGCGCGGATCAATTCGCTTGTCGCTGCGCGACTGCGCCGCGGATGGGAAGGATTAACGCGGATCCTTATCGATGTAATGCGGCTGGCTTGCACGCGGGTGGAAACGGATGCATCAAGGCGCTCAGCGCCTTGATGCGCGCGGATTCCGTCCCGGCAATCTCTTCCCCTCCCAATTCAGTCGCCGTGGGTTTGCAATTCAGTCGCCGTGGGTTTGCGACCCACGGCATAATAGATGCGCGCGGATTGCGTCCCGGCAAGCTCTTTGAACTGTTCTGCCAGTTCATGGAACTGGCTAAAATCTAATGCTGCCATAATTCTAAGGTTGAAATTATGACAGCAAAGGTAGATTATGCGACTAAATTTTCCTCGCGGAGTTTGGGCCGTTTACCACTTGGCATACCGTCGATTAGGGCGAGAAGTTTTTTCTTTTGTTCGCGGCGTATGTCGGCGCGGTCGGGTACCTTGATGTCGGCCCTGTAGAAGATCATTCCGAGAACGTATGAGAGGATGAGGAATGAGAGGAAAGCTATAATCCAGAACCAGTCGCCGTCTTTCACCAGAAAACCGAAATTGTTGCCGTGTGAAGAATAGCAGATGATGGGGAATACAATGCAGACGATTATGCAGAACAAGAAAAGTGCACCGGGAATCAGTGCCCCCATAATGTCCACCATTAACTCATGGGCAAGTTTCACGCCATGGAATTCAAAACGTTCATCGTTGTTCTGTGTGTTGCACATATGGTTTAGATTTCAGGATGTTTAAGGTTTGGGAAGAATGAGAGGGGAAGATGGGAGAGTGATAGGAGGGGGACACGTATTCGACGCGCCCCCCACTAATCAAACTTATTTATTAACCAAATTCAGGTCGGAATGCTTCAATGCTTGATCTTGAGGGCGACTTTGTTGCCTTCAGAATCAGCAATGACGATTATATAAATCACGCCGTTGGAGGCACTGATTTTCACAATGTCATCGGAGCCATTGCCTTCCTCACCAAGAAGCATACCTGCTGTGTTATACACATAGATTCGTGAATCTGCTTTCAGGTTGCCGATGATGATGTGGTCACCTTCGAGGGCAACAGAGTATTCACAGCTATCAATTGTAACCTCGTCAACACCGGTGGAGAAGTCGAATGTGATGACACCGGCATACTTGTATGTGACAGCTACGGTAGAGTCATCCTCAATGGCCGGAGTTGTGTACATCTCGTCAACTACCACTACAGGCTCACCGTTGAATGTCACAGACTCGACCTCAAAGCTCTCATTGGGAGTAACCTTGAAAGTTGCAGTCTGGCCGGTGGGCACGATAGTTGTCATAGAGATAGAACCGGGGATAGAGTAAGTCACATCAAACTCAGTGCGCGTACCACCATTAAGGGTAACGGCTACTTCCTGATTGCCGATATGGTTTCCAATAAATGGATTGTCCACAATGAAGCTGTTAGGCTTCATCACCAATTTATAGGTTTTGCCTGCATAGAGTTCCTGATTTACCACTCCAACGAAGTGACGTCCTACATACTGACCGTTGCCAATCTCAGATTCACCGGTCAGAGTCTGACGGGTAATCGGGAATGTTGCAATCTCAGTTTCACCATCTGCTGTTACTTCATAAAGAACACCCTTGTCACCGAGAGTTTTTGAAGATACAGTATTATAGAGAATCTCAGCGTATTCGTAATCAGGACAGTCAATGATGAAATAATCAACAAAGTCCTTGATCTGGTTATCCTTAAGATTTACTGCGGTAAGAGACCAAAGGGGGAGGTCTGACACTGCGGGAGTTGTATAGTGCAACTCAACGCGTTCGCTGATATAGTCTTTCAGATAAGCCTGTGTCATTGAGCCAATCTCGTATGCTTTCACATTCCCTTCGGGGATTACGAAAGTGTAGTCAGTCTCAGGTTCAAATACAGTCTTAGGATTGAAAATAAGACCTTTTGAATCGGAAGTCACCTCTCCTACAATAGTCTCAACAGGTTCGGCTGTGAAATCATTCCCTTTATAGATATATCCGGTGAAATTGGATTCATCAGTCATAGCAACAAATCCATAGTTTTTACCTTCAACCTCCGGGAACTTGAAAGGTACAGTAATTTCGCCCATGACAGTAACACTGCCATTGGAAGGGCGAACACGACCAGTGCCAAATGACTGATAACTTGCTCCATTGATTTCAATATCAATAGCCGAGTTGACAACATCTGGTTCATCAGTTATACACACACAACCTTCGGGTATGTGAATGGTATACTTATGCCCATTATATAGTTTAGTTTCTGGAAAGGTAATAGTTATAAACTTTTCATTGTTATTATTTACAACAATATTTGAAGTTCTTGTAATTTCACTATTATCTTCCAACAAAACAACATTTGAGTCAAAATCGCTCGAAACCGAGATGTTATGATTAAAAGCGACTTCAATTGATGGCAAAGTTTCATATAAAGCTTTGTCAATAATTGAACTTGTCTCAAAGGATAATACCTTCGCAACGTCTGAGCCCCCAATAAACGTTATAGAAAGTGGTGAAGAATAGAAACTATACTTGGTAGCTGTAGTCCATGTAGACTCTCCTTTCTTACCAGCATAAAAATCGTATGTCAGCACAAGAGTATACATTGTACCGGGTTCAACTTGAATGTTGGGAAAAGACAGATGAAAGTCAGCCCCTTCTTGAAAGGAATCTTTATTGGGCTTTATTGTTTCATACATTCTTCCGATGCATTCTCCGTCATCTTTAGAGCCTTTATATAATGCAGCAGACTTCTCGGCCGTCGGACGCGAAGCGACATATGCGCCACTTGAACAGATCCCCCATTCGCCATCACCATATTCTTCAATTATTGAAGATAAATCAAAGTGTAGGATAATGTCATCAAATGAGGAAATTGTTCCATTGTTTTCAGGAGAACTTCCTGTAAACTGTAGGACTGCCGCGTGTCCGTAGACTCCTCCCAATAAAATGCAAAAAAGAAATATAAGTTTTCTCATTTTGATTTTAAGTTAGAAGAGGTTGGAGCGTCCGAGGATACTCATTGCTCCAACCTCAAGTCTATTATTTTACACAGACTTTTTTACCATCTATTACATAGATGCCTGCTGGAAGATTAGAAAGATCTGAAACAGATCCATTGGTCTTAACAATGTTGCCATTGATTGAATAAATGGCAAACGTAGTGTTGCTCTTCAAAATTGTCATTGAATTTCCTGCGGTATTCTGACCCTTTACTTTGCGAGCCACACCTACATCAGTAAGATTATACTCTGCAGCGTACTCAGGCACGATGTTGGCACCGACCTTAATCTTGTTCAGATATACATTGATTGCCACCAAGTTTTCTTGAGTAACATCATCGTTAGGAGTCATGGGGACTGTTACAGCATAGCTACCAGTCCAAAAGTCCCAGTCAAACCACAGTTCATCTGAACTTACAGGAACCCATATCTCTTCACCATCATTCAGTATAAGCTGAACATCTGCACTCGAATTTTCAGTAGCATATACCTCGTCTGAGAAGAGGAAGTTTACAAACCCCCAGCCATCGCTATAGACATCCCATACAGTTGTCGTGGCAGGGTCGGGGTCGAGGCCAATAAACTCAGCTTCTACATCGTAGGATGCCATATAGTTGGCGCTTGCAGTATACGCATAGGAGAATGCGTTTCCTTCATCGTCCACGGCATCTACCATGATTTGTTTGCCTTCCTTGTCGAAGATCTCAGGCAGGTTGACCTCGATGAGGTACTGACCTGCATCGGGAGTACCCCATACAGTGTTGGGAACGGTTACTTCGACAGTTTTTGACGCGGTCACGTCAAGTGTTCCGGGAGTTACGGTGGCGTTGAAGCGAGCGCCTCCTATGAACTCGACAGACTTAACTGTCACCTCCTCATCGAATGTGAAGGTTACTTTGAAGTTGTCACGATCATCAATCGTGCTTCCGGATTCCGGATCGACCGTGTAGGTCGGGGTCGCTGAAGCACAGAACACAGCGGCCATTGCGAACAGCGATGTAAAAATCTTTTTCATTTTGAAAGATTTTAGTTGTGAAAGAATTATGGAATGAATTCCACGTTAGTTGTTTGTTGTTTTCGTTTCATGGTCCGTGTGAGTAGACTGCAAGAGAAGTTCGTGAAACGGGGGCGAAATCCTTTCGGTCATAGTCTTTTTACAAATGCTGTGAGGGGCGGTTGGTGTTGTGATCAGATGTCTGAAAAAGATTTTCCGATTATCATAATCTGGTTTATAAATTGTTTAATTGAAATCATTATTATTTCACCACGACCTTGCGGCCATTGATGATGTATATTCCTGCGGGGAGTTCCGCTGCGGATTTCACATTGATACGTATGCCGTCAACCGAGAATACCTCTGCATTGGCGAAGTCAACCGCGTCAAGGGTGATTTCCTCAACACCGGTAGTAGAGACAGTAACCGAGCGGCTTACATCGCCATACCATCCACGGGAGTTGTAGGAATATCCGGTTACGCAGAAGGTGTTTTCAGGAGCGAGTTCCTGAGTCTGAGTGGAAATATGGTCATCCTCGCCACGATATACTACAGTAGCATTTCCCACTACATCACCCGGCTTGTACTCCACGCCATCCTCCAGTTGACCCATGAAGGATTCACCATTGGAGATGAGTAGGATTGTTCCTGCGGCGTTAGGAGAACGGTCTGCCTCCACTATCACCACATCATCGTTGGGCATCGCCGAAAGGTTTTCGGGATAAGCCATGTCAGGGAGAGTATGGTAAGTGAAGTCGGCCACATTCTCATTATTGTAGAGAGGATTACTGTTGGCAGAGATTGCACGGATGTAATAGTCCGTGTCATAATCCGGAATTGTCACAACATTGTTGGTTGCGCAGACAATATCCTCGTCATTGCCATAGTAAAGCACGATGGCGTTGCCGAGTTTAGTACCTGCGGCATAGGTGGTGCCGTCCACAGGAGTCTCCGAGTTAGAGAATGATTGCTCACTGAAAAGAACAAGAGTGTTCTCAGCATCCTCACCACGCTTGCAGTTGACGGTGATGACAGCACTACGGTCCTCGTCGGCAGTAAGACCAGTGGCTGAGGATGCCGGAGCGGTCGGAGCCTCACCCGTGCGCTCAATCTTTATGTTGCGCAGATAGAGTTTTGTGAACTTCGGAGTCGAGAACTGGAACATGATGCGTCCATTATTGCCGATTACGGGCATATCGACCTCGACAGTCTCGTATGTGGCAGAGCCATCTTCATTTGTTCCCTCTCCGGCCGATGTCATTGTGCCGGAATAAGATGTGATAGTCTTATAGACGTTGCGCTTGCCGTCAAGAATCTTCAGGAAGCCGGTGTCTCCGAATGAGCCGGGATCGCTACCCTGTGGGATAGCAACACTACTATCACTTGTTTCAGCAGCATCTCGTGCCGTCTCCATTGCAAACTCAAATGTGAGTTTAACAGAACTGTCGAGGTTTATCAGGGGAGTGGCGAGGTAAATCACATTATCTTCACTTGATACAGCATATATAGCGGCATCTCCCTTGTACGCACGTCTCCACGGGATGAACTGATTCTCGCTTGCAGCCCAGAACATAAGCTGTTCGCCGTAAGGATAATTCTCCAGACCCGGTTCAAAGGGGAGCGAAACATTTGGAAGCGCGGCTGCATCACGGGCAGTTGCAGAAATCACCTCACCGTTGAGAGTCCATGCACGGAGGAAGGTCAGTTCATTCTCATTGCAGTCCAGTGAGAATGTGCCGGGTTCTCCGACATAAACCACCTTGCCTCCGCCGGGGAGCATGTCGCCTACCTTAACATCATGTGCCGGAACACCGAACACACCGGTGTAACCCTGCTGATAACCGGGATTAACCTCAGTTGTAGCGGCCACTATAACGGGGAAATCAGCACTGACGGTAACATCCACACTCTTTGCTCCGGTTGCTTCTGTATTAAGAACAGTGGGGGCTGCCTGAGTGGTAGCGAACACCTTGTCGGCTGTATTGGTGCGGTTGTAAGCCGGATAGCCGTTTACGCTCAGAGCCTTCACATAGTATGTTGTGCCATCAACGATATTGTCAATTGAAACGGAAATTCTGGATGCGTTGCCATAATAGAGGGCTTTCGCATTGCCGAAGGTTGTAGGCAAAACCTGTAATCCATTGGTCTCGCGGTATGCGGCACGGAACGTCTCACCGTCAATGGGGAGGTCAGCATCAGTGAAAGGTGTCTCGGAAACAAGGATGACAGTAGCATCAGCACCCTCGGCACGGGCGCAATTTATATTTAAAGCACGTCCTGATTGCTCTACCATCAGATTTGACGGTGCTTTGGCCGGAGCTGTGGCTTCTGTTTCAGGGGTAAAGATGATCACGGGAGAATAATCTTTGTCGTAATCATTCTCATCCCAATGGATATATGAATCAGACTCAAGCATGTCAGCCTTCAGTTTGGGAGAGATGCTGAGAGGCTTATCAAGACCGGTCGCGGTCAGCTGCATCGCGTCATCGCCATCCCATCCTGAAAGACCGGTGTCAAAACCATTGCCACTCTGATATGCGGTCTCCAATTCCTTGAAAACCATCTCCACTTTACCGTCAGCCTCATAAAGACGGATCTGAAGGGAGTATTTGCCTTTGGATGAGCCACTCTCATTCAGTATGGCCCGCTTGAACTGCACTGTTAGTATGCGGTTTCCAACTTCACCTGATGTTTTGTAACTGATGCCATCTGCTTTTGCCACACCCCCTTTTATAGGAGACATGCCGAGACGGAAAGCATCACCGCCATAGTTTACAATATCCTTACCGAGATAAATATTTCCTGTTGAAGATACCGCGAACTGATTGACTGAACGACCTCCGAATCTGAAATCAAAACCTATAGGAAACCCCTCGCCACTATAGTTGTTGGGAGTCTCCACATTATTGGGGAAAAGTACGGTAGTACCCTCACCCCAAGCACAGGGGATGACGGTTCCGTCGGAAAATTCGGTATAAGGAGTTCCCCCTGTCGTTGTCACTTTGTATTGGGGAATATTCCCGGCAAAGGCAAGTGAGGATACTCCGAGCGCGAGTGCGACAAGCGTATGCTTCGCGCAGGGGTAGAAATTTGTCATATAAAAGTATTATGATTCTGTAATAGATGTGTCAGAATGGGATAATGCACCTGAAATCCGCATAAATATACGGTTGAAACTTAAAACTGAGAAAGCTTATTTGCGCGAAATATCAGGGAAGTGGAATATAGTGAGGATAAGAGTAATATCTCAAAGTACCGGTATCTTGTTTTTAGTCGCGTCCGGTTACGACTGACGCTTTATGACCCATGGTCGAAGGCTGCGAAGATTCCACCTTCGCAAGCGTTGAATATTGAGTCGGTCGTTGAATACGAAATCAGTATTTGACGTATCGTGAATATGACGTATATATGTGGACAGTGGGATGAATTGTGAAGCAGAAGACTGAGAGAGTCGGTCAGCGAGAATGTCAATCCCGTGGCTAACAGGGACAATCGAGCAGAAACAAAATATCCGTTAGCCTTCTTGTTCATTATTAGCGTTTAGATTTATGATATAACCGTCGTCTGTTAGTTTGTGACTATCGACTGCGCGGTAGATATGCCGCAAAATTAGAGTAAAAAATTATAACCTCCAAATTTTTGGCGAAAAATTTTTCAAGAAATTTGAAATATACGTAAAAACGGGGTGTCGAATGAATAAAATCCATGTATTATTCATTCGACACCCCTAATATTTAAGTAGTTGCTAAGAATTAAACATCATATGTGTTCTTTTTCAAAGAATGATTTGAACACTAATTTCACTTTCTCTCCGGTGCTTTTTGCCGTCTTCGTCAGTCGCTTAGCTCGCTAAGCTCCTTCCTCCGCCGACAAAAATCACTCGGAGATAAAGCAAAATTAGTTGTTCATTAATTCTTAGCAACTACTTAGAAAAAAAGTCAGATTCTTGGTAGAATGTTGCACTCCTCCAGTCGTTGTCTTACCGCCTCCACCGCTTTCGGGCTATAGGAATTGCCCGGAATTGCCGGCGGCGCGAAAATCTTGCCGAAGAGATGGTTGATGAGGTATTTATAAAGCGGCTTGTCAGACCAGAAACCATAGTAGACATTCTCCACCACGGCCCCTGAGAGAGATTTGGGGTAGTAGCTGGTCTGTCCAAACTCGATAATGCGTTTACCACGCTTTTCGGCCTCACGCGTGATACGGAAAATGTTGGCGAGATACAACACGCGTGTGTCATCCTCCTTATAAGAGATGCCGAGATATAGAGGAACGACACGCTCCTCATCCTCCAGCACGAGTGTCATCAGCCGAGGCTCTCCCGTAACCTTGTCGCTTGCGACAAGGAGGAATGAATCCTCACCGTATAGAGTGTTGATTTCGCTGAAGAACTTCTCATTCAGGAATTCAAACTTGTTGGCAGCCTTCTCCAGCACATTGCGGTAGCGAATGAAGAAGTCATGGTTGATTTTCGCAAAATCGGATACAATCTCCCAACGGAACGACTCATCGAACTTCTTCTCTATATTGCGGACCCTCTGTTTGCTCTTTGTCTTAAGAGCCGATGGATAAGGGAAATCATCAAGAATCGGTATGAGTGATGTGGGGAAAGATACGATATAGGTGAAATCGTCAGGGAGAATATCGCGAACCTTTTCAATTGAATTCTCACGGGCATCCTTCACGAAAATGAATTTTGAGCGAGTCTTGGCATACATACCTTTCAGCTCATGCTCAATGACTTTTCTGACCTCACTTTTCTCATCATCCGTCAATCCATCGGCAATGTCAATAAATGGTTCACAGCTTGCCGCATAGGTACCTGTCATGAACGATTTGATTCTCAACAGACCGGGAATGAGCTTGCGCACCGATTTGAAGAATTTGGAAGGGCCCTTTGCCGACACGAGGTTTATCAGGTCGATGTCATAGGTGAAGCAGGGGACAATGGACACAATCCGTTCGCCGAGACTGACCAGAAGATAATGCACGGTGACATCCTCGATACCTGCATTTTCGACAGCTAATAGAAATTCCTTGCGCTTGATGACATTCCCTCCGAAGAGTGCATCCCAGGCATCGGAGGGTATCTCTGAAACAGAGTTTACCCAGCGACTCCGGACATTATGAGATGAAGTGTGGCAATCCATATTTCTCAAACAGTTTGATGATGAGTTGGACGAGAGAGTCCATATCCTCTTTTGTGTGACTTGCCATGACGCTTATGCGGAAGCGGGTGAGTTTCGGCGGAACTGCCGGAGCATAGATACCGCTGATGACATATCCGGCATCGAAGGCATCCTGCACCATAGCTGTCAATATTCCGGGGTCTCCTACTAAAAGAGGGATGATGGGAGTGCGGGTGTTCATTACGTTGAATCCCTCCTTACGGAGTCGGTCGGCGAGATAGGTCGCGTTTGCGTTAAGTCGCTCCACCACATCAGTGGTTTCAATCTCATCAAGCACCGTCTTTGCAGCTGCGCATACACCTTGTGGCAGAGAGGTCGAGAACATATTGCTACGCGCATAGATACGGAGATAGTCGATAATCTCCTTTGACGCGCTAACGTATCCGCCGAGTGTGCCGAGTGCCTTGCTGAGTGTACCTGTAACAATAATGTTCTCCCTGTCAGTTATTCCATAGTGAGAGAGGGTGCCTGCACCATTTTTGCCAATGACACCTATGGAGTGTGCGTCATCAATAAGAAGGATCGCACCATACTGTTTGGCCAGACGAAGAATCTCAGGAATGTTTGCTATGTCACCATCCATACTGAAGATACCGTCTGTGGCGACAATCATCTTATCCTTGTATTCCTCTGCATTTTCACGGAGCACCTTTTCGAGAGATGCCATATCGTTATGGTTGAAACGCACCATCTTCGCACCCGAGAGAGCCGTCGCATCGAGCAGACTTGCATGGTTCAGTTTGTCATGGATGATAAGGTTGTTGGAACGCAGCAACCCGGTCACCACTCCGAGATTGGCAGTGTATCCGGATGAGAAGAGCATCGTGTCGCCGAAGCCCGTCACATCCGAAAGTTTTCGTTCAAGAGCATTCTGGAAAGAGGTTGTGCCTGAAAGAAGGGGCACGCCGCCCGAGCCTATACCGTAAGTGCGCACCACATCGGCATTCACCTCCTTGGCGCGATCCATATTCGATGCCCCCAAATAACTGTTTGAACCGAACATCACCTTCACTTCCTCCTTCCCGGTATATCGGTTACGCACTTTAACTACCCTGTCGCAAGGAGTGGTCAGTTCAGGCTTGAGGTAGACGTTAAGTCCCGCTTGCTCATGAAGCGCAAGTTCATTATGGAAATCTTTAACTTTTCCCAGAATGGAACCATCGGAACTTTTTCGGTTCTTGGTTAAATCGGCTATGTAATTCATATCATAGTGGAGTTAAGAAATGCAAGCATCGTGGTTATAGATCGCTTGGTCGAACAAAATTAGTCAAAAAAATTTGTAATTGCACCAAACTAAACCTAACGAAGTTGTTTAAACTTTCTACGAGAAATATAAAATTAAGGATTTATTTTTCTTCAAGTGTAATCTTAATGAATAAGTAGTTGCTAAGAATTAAACATCATGTGAGATTCTTTTTCAAAGAATTATTTGTTCATTAATTCTTCGAAAGTACTTATTTTTGGAATCTTTCAACTCCTGCATTTCTCGCTATTCGAGAGCCGAACTATGCTTAAAATCTTAATAACCCCAACTCGAAAAAGTTTAAACAACTTAATTGCCATCATGAACAAAATGGCTAATTTTGTAAATGGTTGCTCAGTATATACCATTTATTTAGATTGACTAGCTACTTAGCACCTATTATAGACGCATAAATGAATTCCAAGAGCCAAAAACAACATGAGTGAGAGTGGAGAACGATCCAAAGAGCGATTACTGCATGAGGCGTTGATGCGCTTCACGCGCCAACCGTATGCGGACGTGACATTGAGAGAGATAGAGAAGGCTACCGGCCTCAGCAGAGGAACTGTAATGTACCATATCAACAATAAAGAGAATCTTTTCCGCGAGACTGTCGAGATGTTTGTGTTCAGACAGAATACCCTCACATCGCTTGCTGAGGACCCGAACCGGTCGTTGAAGGATACAATCAGCGAGTTCATCCGGATACTGGGGACGGAGCAGCGGCGATGGAAAAGGAACGGCATCCGCAACATCAACTTCGCGTTGGTCAATATCCAGATGTCGTGCTACAACATCATCAAGGATTCACTTAAGCATGCAGGGGAGTGGTATGAATCGGAGTGTGCGATTTGGAAAGGGGTAATAGAGCGGGCCATAGCGTCGGGCGAAATCAGGGAGGTGGATGCTGACCTGTTGGCGCACACTCTTGAGAATACATACTTCGGTGCGGCTTATGCCGGAATGGCATCTCCTGACGGATATGACCTTAATGTAGTTGAGCAGCAACTTATGCTCATATACGACGGATGGAAGAAATGATGCCTGGCCCCACTGGCTTAACGGCCTCACCTGCTTAACGGTAGCACATATTTACGGTAGCACGTGTTTTTACGGGAGTACGGTGGTTGACGGGAGAACGGTGGTTGGCGGGAGAAAGGGTTGACGGAGGCGTAGTTTTGAAGATGGGGAAGGAGTTTAAGGGCGCGGATTTTTTCGCTTGTCGCTGCGCGACAGCGCCGCGGATGGGAAGGATTAACGCGGATCCTTATCGGTGTAATGCTGGCTGGCTTGCACGCGGGTGGGGCCGGATGCATCAAGGCGCTCAGCGCCTTGATGCACGCGGATGGCGTCCCGGCAATCTCTTCCCCTTGCAATTCAGTCGCCATGCGTTTGCAATTCAGTCGCCATGGGTTTGCAATTTAGTCGCCGTGGGTTTGCAATTTAGTCGCCGTGCGTTTGCAACCCACGGCATAATAGACTGCTGACAATAAGACTTTGGGTGCATAATCGGGCGACCCTTGCTGCAAGGTCGGGGCGTGGGCGCCCCTCCTCCCAGAAGGCTGACGCCGCACAGGTCCCCCCCTCACCACCGTTCTCCCGTAAGGCCCCGTACTCCCGTAAATAAACGTACTCCCGTAAAAAATCCATTCTCCCGTAAAGATCCGTTCTCCCATAGGCCAACGTTCTCTCGTTATCAGGGGAGTTGTCACTGGGGATCGAGCAGCATCCGGCACCATCCGCGTTGCCACAAGGCGCATAGCGCCGATGTGCCTGCGACCCATACAAAAAATGTGAGTATGAAAACGAGATCCGCGTTAATCCATTCCATCCGCGCTCGCAACGAGCTGCATAGCAGCGAGTAAGAGAAAATCTGCGCCTAAAAAATTCATTCCCTATCTTCCAGACGGGAGAACGAGTTGAGGGGAGAATAAGTCCCAGTGGTCTAAGGTCTGCAACATGTGGAATAATTAACCTCTGAAAATCATTCTCAAATTTGTTGACATGGCTCTATTTAATTTGGAGTGGGAAAATCCTTAATCATTTTCTTGATTTCTTTCTCGTATTCAGCCACTCCAATTGGACGCTCTATCCCTTCAAACGACCATTCTACAATGGTATCATCCTTTGACTTGCATATAAGCAATCCAATTGTCTGATTATCTTCAGGACCTCGCATCAGATGATCAACTGCTGACACATAGAAATTCAATTGTCCTACATGATCAGGAATGAATGGAACAATCTTTAATTCGCATACTACATATCTATGACTGGGAATGTGGTAAAAAATCAAGTCGGGATAATACGTCTGACCGTTAGGCATTGATATTTGCATCTGTCTGCCTACAAATGAAAATCCTTTGCCGAGTTCCAAAAGGAAGTCTGTGATATGTTTGATTAAGGCATCCTCAAATTCTCTTTCCGTATAATTCACCGGCATTTGCAAAAACTCCATATTATATGGGCTCTTTAGCATTTGGCTGGCTAAAGATACTTCTCCCTTGGGTAGGCTCCTTTCAAAATTAGTCAGAGCCTTCCCAGAGCTTTCGTAATACCCCTCTGAGAAATAATATTCCAATTCTTTTCTGCTCCAACCGTGTTCACATACTTGCGCTATATAGAACAGAGCCTCTTGTAAGGTTTCCGCTTTTGATGTTATGAAGACGTGCTGGCCCCATGGAACATTTGCAAAGAAGTATGGCATGCTTAAGATTCCGTTAGATATCTGGTCTCCAAAAAAGTCAACAACCTGTTGACTTTTTACAACCCATTGAAAATAAGTCTTGTACCACCGGCGAGCCGCCTTTATATTACTCAGTGACAATCCACTGTCGCCGGGAAATTCGGATTGCAGATCAAGAGTAACATTTTTCAATAACCCATCACCATATTTGGCCGACTTAGACATCTCACAAATATCACGTCCTAATTCCCAATAGAAATTAAGCATCTCCCCATTTATTCTTACAGCAGCACGGATTTGTGCCTTGCGATACCGTTTCTTCAAATCGGATAGCCAATTCTTGTATTCGGCAGTCATTGATGTTGGTTCTCTATTAACAAACATCGGTGTCTTGTTTTCAGAGGTACTCATAAATAATGTATAAATAGTATGTAAAGTTAGTGATTTTATTCTAAATAGGGAAATATTTACAGTAAAACAAGTAGTTCTTGAATACTCTAAGATTTCCAATCGCAAAAGGGATTGCAGATACACATCTGATTCTAGAGATACTGTTCCAGAAGTACATTAATGGAGCACGGGCTTGACGGGAGCACTGAGTTTACGGGAGCACGGGGTTTACGGGAGAATGGGTTGAGGGTTGAACCTGGTTTACGGGAGTACGGGGTAAACGGGAGAACGGGGTTGACGGAGGCGTAGTTTTGAAGATGGGGAAGGAGTTTAAGGGCGCGGATTTTTTCGCTTGTCGCTGCGCGACAGCGCCGCGGATGGAATGGATTAACGCGGATCCTTATCTGTGCTGGCTGCTTGCACGCGGGTGGGGCCGGATGCATCAAGGCGCTGAGCGCCTTGATGCTCGCGGATGGCGTCCCGGCAAGCTCTTCCACTGCCAATTCAGTCGCCATGGGTTTGCAATTCAGTCGCCGTGGGTTTGCAACCCACGGCATAATAGACTGCTGACAATAAGACTTTGGGTGCATAATCGGGCGACCCTTGCTGCAAGGTCGGGGCGTGGGCGCCCCTCCTCCCAGAAGGCTGACGCCGCACAGGTCCCCCCCTCACCACCGTTCTCCCGTAAGGCCCCGTACTCCCGTAAATAAACGTACTCCCGTAAAAAATCCATTCTCCCGTAAAGATCCGTTCTCCCATAGGCCAACGTTCTCTCGTTATCAGGGGAGTTGTCACTGGGGATCGAGCAGCATCCGGCACCATCCGCGTTGCCACAAGGCGCATAGCGCCGATGTGCCTGCGACC
>CANPMT010000076.1 GCA_947575235.1 uncultured Porphyromonadaceae bacterium | reverse complement strand
GCATGACTCCTCAGACCATCAACGCATACTACAACCCGATGAACAACGAGATCGTATTCCCCGCCGGTATCCTCCAGGCTCCTTTCTATGATCCCGCATCAAGCGACGCCGAGAACTATGGCGGTATCGGCGTGGTGATCGGACATGAGCTGACTCATGGTTTCGACGACCAGGGCTGTCAGTTCGATGCCGACGGCAATATGGTGAACTGGTGGACTCCCGAGGATGCCGAGGCTTTCGGCAAACTCACACAGGGTCTCGTGGAGCAGTTCAACGAGGTTGAGGTGCTTCCCGGTCTCCATGCCAACGGCCAGTATACCCTCGGTGAGAATATCGCCGACCAGGGTGGTCTGCGCGTTGCCCGCACAGCTTTCCTCGACGCCCAGAAGAAGAAGGGTGTCGACATCACTTCACCTGAAGCCAAGATTGACGGTTTCGACCCCATGCAGGTGTTCTACATGAACTTCGCCAACCTCTGGGCCGGCAACATCCGCGACGAGGAGATCCGCTCACTTACATCAGGCGACGTCCACTCTCTCGGCAAGAACCGTGTGAACGTATCAATCCGCAACATCGAACCCTTCTTCGAGGCTTTCGGCATCAAGGAGGGCGACAAGATGTTCCGTCCCGAGAATGAACGTATTATCATCTGGTAATCATTGGATTCACTCATAATTTCAAGTCAGGGGCTGCCTCTTGCAGGTCAGCCCCTCTTTATTTTTTTTAAAGTTTGTTGTAGGTTTTTAAAATTTTATTCATAACTTTGCATATATAGCTTTTGACAACAAGTTATATCTTTTTTAACAGAAGTTTTTCAGAAACTGTTTATTCTAATTTACCGGAAATAAACTAACCTATATAATTAATTTTATAATAAGGATTTACATGAAGAATTATTACCTTCTCGGTGGAATCCCCCTCATGGCGATGGCCACGTTGTCGAGTTGCATTGACAACAATTATGACCTGTCGGACATCGACACCACCACAGAGATCAAAGTAAAAGACCTTGTCATCCCTGTAAACCTCGACGAGGTGCTCCTCGGGGATATTATCAAAATCAACGACGATAGCGAATTCCAGATTATCACTACCGGCTCAGGCGAAAAAATCTATGCCGTCAACAAATCAGGCGATTTCTCTTCCGACCCTATTGAGATACCCTCTTTCACTGCCTCCGCACCCTCTTTGAGCGATTCTCAACTGGAGTTCAGACTTCCGCAATTCACCAACAACGCTCCCGCCCGCGAGGCATCAGGTGCCCAGGTAGAGCTTGACCTCTACAACAGTGTCACCAAGACTCTCAACTATGGCGCCACAAATATCGACGGCTCAATCCATTCTCTCACCGACCTTGGCCTGAACAATTTCAAGATCCGTCTTGACTTTACAGAGTCTGACGGACTCGCAGATATTGCTGAGGTTGAGCTTCAGAATCTGAACGTAACCCTCCCCAAAGGGCTTGCCATGAATCCCGGCGAGGCATCATATAATGCAACCACCGGCGAGTATATCCTCCCCTCTCTTACGCTTGTTAACGGCAAGGGAGCTATCGAAATCAACGCCTCATCAATCAATCTCCCGGCAAATGCGGCATCGCTCGACTATGACTCACACTCAATCAACATCGACTCCGAGGTTGTGATTGAGCGTGCATCATTAGTTGTGACTCCCACAGGTGCAACCTCCATACCCTCATCTGTCGGCCTGAATGTAAGCTATACCATCTCTCCTCTTGAGGTGAGCAGCATCACAGGCTCAATAGAATATCGCCTTGAGGGTGACGGACTCAATATCTCCCCCATCGACCTTGACGGACTCCCCTCATTCCTTGAGCAGGAGGGCACAAATCTTGTGCTTGCCAATCCTCAGATTTATCTGAACCTCAACAACCCTGTGGCCGATGATAAACTCTCTTACCAGAGTGGACTGGCCCTTACTCCGGTTCGCAATAACACCGACGGCAACGCCTGCCTCCTCGACAACGGTGTATTCAAGGTGAATTACAACAATGGTGTCGGCGGTCCTTATAATTTCTGCCTCTCACCCAAGGCTGTCGAGGCTGACCAGATTCCTTCGGAATTTGCCGCAGGCTGCACCCATGTGCCCTATTCATCTCTGAGTTATGTGGTGAGCGGTGACGGTCTCCCCCAGCAGATACGCATCGACCTGCGCGACCCGATGATTCCTCTTCAGGAGGTAAACGGTTTCCGTCTGGGTCATGACCTCCCCCGCCTGGAGGGTAAATGGCAGTTCCTCGCTCCTATCGCGCTGAAATCTTCTGAGTCGAAAATCATATATTCCGACCGCAAGACCGGCTGGAACGACGATGATGTCGATGCCATCACAATCACCACACTCGAACTCTCGATGATTGCCGACAGCAAGCTCTCGCTCAACGCTGAATTGTCGGGCACACCGCTTGACAAGAACGGCAAACCGATTCCGGGTGTCACCATCACTCCTGTTACTATCAAAGGTAACACCGACAACCAGGAGGTGAAACTCGTGGTGCAGGGCACTGTTACCCATCTTGACGGTTTTGAATTCACCGCCACAGTCACCTCTGACAGCGACGCGGCTCTCTCTCCCGACCAGACCCTGAAACTGAAGAATATCCGTGCAAAGGTCTCGGGCAATTACACTAAAGAATTATAATCGGAACAACAGGAAAACATCATGAACTCTATAAAGAAACTTATATTGTCGGCCGGCTTGCTCGCCGGTAGCCTGGGCGCTGTGGCCCAGACCACTTATTCGGGTTATTTCCTGGATAATTATGACTACCGTTTCCAGATGAACCCCGCCTTCGCCAACGAGAAGAACTACGTGTCTTTCCCCGCGCTGGGCAACCTCAACATCAACATGAACGGCAATCTCAATCTCTCTGACGTAATCTACAGCCGCGATGGAAAGACAGTGCTCTTCACCAATCCCGGCATTTCGGAGAGTGAGGCCATGTCGAAGTTTCACGACAAGAACCGCCTCGGCACAAATACCAAAGTCGATCTCCTCTCATTCGGTTTCAAGGCCTGGGGTGGCTACAACAACTTCTCGCTCGGACTGGTGACAGGAGCCCATGTCTCGGTGCCCTACTCCTTCTTCTCTCTTGCCAAGGAGGGTGTCACCAATGATACGTATGATATCAAAAACATGTATGGCAAAGCCACTTCTTATGCCCAGCTCACACTTAACCACTCCCGCTGGATCAAGCAGGTGCCCGGTCTGCGCGTAGGTCTGTCGGCAAAGTTCCTCTTAGGTATAGGCAATGCCGAGTTCAGGTTTAACGACGCGCAGCTCGTGCTCGACCAGAACCAGTGGATTGCCCGCACAAATGCCGATATATATGCCTCTATAGGGGGATTTTCGTTCAAACATGACTTCAACAAGAACACAGGCCAGAAATATGTGTCGGGTGGTGAACTCGATTCCTTCTCGCCCAACGGATTCGGCGTGGCTTTCGACCTCGGTGCCCAGTATTCATGGAATGATTTCAACTTCTCGGTGGCTGCCCTTGACCTCGGCTTCATAAACTGGGGGAAGACAAAATGGGCCTCTACCAACGGCACAAAGGAGATTACCACCGATGCCTATACATTCAATGCCAACGGCGACGCCCCCAACTCTTTCGACAATGAATGGGACCGCTTCACCGACGACCTCAGCGAACTCTATCAGCTTGAGGAGATGCCTGAACTGAACTCGCGCTCACGTTTCATCGGAGCCACACTTAACTTCGGTGTGAACTATGAGCTTCCCGTTTACCGCCGTCTGCATTTCGGTTTGTTGAACTCAACCCGTATCGAGGGTCCCTACACATGGACTCAGTTCCGCCTCTCGGCCAACATCCGCCCCATCAACTTCATCTCGCTTGATGTCAACGGTGTAATGGGCACTTATGGCCCCGGATTCGGCTGGCTTCTCAACATCCACACAAAGGGATTCAACCTCTTCGTAGGTCAGGATTATCTCGTCGGGAAACTCTCCAAGCAGTTCATCCCCCTCAATTCAAACAACGCGTTCAATCTCGGTATCAACTTCCCCTTCTGATAACGCAGACTCCACAAATTACAGACCCCCCGCCACTCGTGATAAGTGACGGGGGTTACTTATTATTATGAAAAAAATACGTATTACTTGAAGAGATACTGCGAAGAGATCGACTGGTTGTTGTGGATGCGACGGATAGTGTCGGCAAAGAGTTTTGCCACCGGAAGCACCACAGCCTTGTCGTTCTCCTTACCGTAGGGGATTGAATCGGTGAAGACAATCTCGGTGAGGCCTGAAGCCTTTACACGCTCGGTAGCGGGATCGCTCATCACAGCATGGCTGCAGAGGGCGCGTACTGAGTTGGCTCCGTTCTCGAGAAGAAGGTCAGCAGCCTTGGTGATAGTGCCTGCCGTGTCGCTGATGTCGTCAACCAGCACAACGTTCTTACCCTTTACGTCACCGATTACGGTCATCTTCTCCACTACGTTGGCCTTGGCTCTCTGCTTGTGGCAAAGCACCAGAGGCACATCGAAGTATTTCGCATAAGAGTTGGCTCGCTTGGCACCACCTACGTCGGGTGAGGCTATTACGAGCTCCTCAAGATGGAGACTCTCGATGTAGGGAATGAAAATCGATGAGGCATAGAGATGGTCGACCGGTACGTTGAAGAAACCCTGAATCTGGTCGGCGTGGAGATCCATCGTGATAAGACGGTCTATGCCAGCCACACTCAGAAGGTCAGCCACAAGCTTGGCAGCTATCGAGACCCTCGGTTTATCCTTGCGGTCCTGACGTGCCCAGCCGAAATAAGGTATCACAGCAACGATAGTAGCTGCCGATGCCCTTTTGGCTGCGTCAATCATCAGCAACAGTTCCATGAGATTGTCACTGTTGGGGAAGGTTGATTGAACCAGATAGACTTCTGCACCGCGGATTGACTCCTCGAAGGAAACCTCAAATTCTCCGTCGGCAAAAGTCTCAATCTTCATTTTGCCTAATTCTATGCCCAGATCCTTGCAGATTGATTCACCTAAGTAGTGGCTCTTCGTCCCTGCGAAAACCTTTATGGGCGGAAGGTAATTGCTCATGATATGGATTGTAAATATTGGTATGCAAAATTAGAATTAATTTTTGAAACATCCACTATTTTTACTCCACTTTCTTTGACCCTCTGAGCTCCGACCCCTTGATTTTGCGGTCGCGCTCATAGCCGATTTTCCCTATCGGGAGAACCAGCGCGTCGCCTGCGCTCATATATACCGAGAGCGGCGTGTGTCTTGACAGTGTGAGTTTGTGCGGTTTCCCCCATAGCAGATCTTTGCTCACTATCTCACCCTCCTGAAGACCGGCGGCATCGAATGCCGCATCGGGCAACTGCAGGCTCACATGGCTCTCCTCGCGCGAGAAGTTGGCTATTATCAGCAGTATGTCGTCACCTTTGTAGCGAAGGAAGGCGAAATTACTGTGGGGATTGAACCCTGGGAGACGCAGGTTGGCATACATCAGGTCGAAGAAGGCTCCGTCGCGTATGGCCTCACGCTCGTTGCAGAGCGTCAGCACCGTGCGGTAGACATTGCGCAGCCAACGCTCGTGTGGGCTTAGAAGCTCATCGTTGCATTCACCATTGTTATACCAGCGGCGCAAGGTGGATATGCTCCAGTAGTCGAATATCGTTGTTCTGTCGTTGTCGCCGGCAAATCCCTCGTTATCCCTGGCCTGCTCACCCAACTCCTGGGCGTAATATATAAGGAAGGGGCCTTTCGACATCATGGCTGACGTCACGAGCGACGGTATAACCCTGAGGCTGTCGCCGGCGTAGGCCCGCGAGCCAAAACGCACCTCGTCATGGTTCTCCAGGAAGTTGAGCATCCTGTCCCCTATGCCGTCTACAGTCTGCCAGCAGCCCGTGAGCTGTGCGGCCGACCATCCGTGGGTCTCTATCCCCACTAACGTATCGTAGAGGTTGACCTTATCATAGAGATAGTCGAAACAGCCGTAATCGAGGAACGGACGGTAAAGTCCCACATCATAAATCTCTCCGATGAAGAGGAGGTGGGGATAGACCGACTTAACCTGAGGGATGGCCCAATGCCAGAACGCCAGAGGCACCATGAACACCATGTCGCAACGGAAACCGTCGATACCCTTCGAAGCCCAGAATTTAAGGATGGCGAGCATCTTCTTCCAGGTGTCGGGAATGGGGTTGAAATGGTCGGAATTGTCATTGTAGTCATGACCGTAGTTGAGCTTCACCGTCTCATACCAGTCGTTCGGGCCGCAGAAGGCCGTGAAACAGTCGTTGCCTGTGGCCTTTGCCGGGAACTCCACATAAGGCTTCGTACCCTCGGCCGCGAGATTGATCGAGGGGTAGAACTGCTGGTTCGATATATAATAGTAGTTGTTGTCGCGTGCGAATTTCATATTGAAATTATCGCGCGCTCCGAAATCATCCACACCCTTCGGAGCGGCATCCGAGTGATAGACCCTGGCCGTATGGTTGGGCACAAAGTCTATTATCACTTTCATCTTCTCACGGTGTATGCGCTTAACCAGGCTCTCGAACTCCTTCATTCTGTCAGGCACGGAGACCGCGAGTGCGGGATTCACATCGTAGTAGTCCTTGATGGCATATGGAGAGCCGGCCTCACCCTTCACCACATTCGGATTGTCAGGCTGTATGCCATATGCCGAGAAGTCGGTCTTCGTGGCGTGCTCTATCACGCCCGTGAGCCACAGGCAGTTCACACCCAATTCCTTGATGCTTCTTATTACATGCGGAGTGAAGTCATTGAATTTTCCGCTTCCGTTCTGTTGATAACTGCCCCAAGGCACACAATTCCCGTTGGTATTGCTGAAAATCCTTGGAAAGAGTTGATAGATTATCAGTTTTTCCTTTGATGTGTTCATTATATGATTGGAATGTAGATTTTTTGAAAAGTTGAAGAATGATATTGTCATCAGCCGTTGCGTCCGGTGCGCCCCCTCAGGTCTCCTGAAGCTTCTCAAGCACCCGGCTTGCGGCATCATATCCGGCCGTCACGGCCTTGCGCAGACTCTTGAGGTCGAACGTCTTTATGCTTGTCACACTCTCCACCTCTATCACATGGTCGCAAAGACGCAGATCCTGAGGGGTGTTTGACTTCATCATCAGATGAAACGTGCGGTAAGCCACATCTATAATTGACCCTGTATGCTCATACTCCTTACGCATAGGGCTGCAGTTCGAGCCATAGAGAGTGGTGCAATATTGCCGTATGGCCCAGGCCGGAAGATTGCGGAGCACTCCGCCATCGACATAGTTGACTCCGTTTATCTTCACAGGATGGAAAATTATCGGTATGCTGCATGAGGCTATCACCCGGGGCACAAGCTCACCTTTGCTCCAGCCCACGGATTTGCCGTGGTCGAGGTCGGTGGCACAGATTACAGTGGGTATCTTCATATCCTCCAGATTCCTTACCGGGAGCCAGCTCTCAAGCAACTTGGCGAAGCGTGTGAGCCGCATGAACCCCTGTTTGGGTATGGCCCATTCCGTGAAATCTCCTATACCCGAGGCCTCAGCGAAGCACTCGGCCATCTCGTCAGGGGTAAGACCGGCGCCATATAAAGCCGCTGCTATCGCTCCTGCCGACACACCAGATATTACATCCGGCCTTATGTCGAACTGCTCGAAGGCTTTCAGTACTCCGATATGGGAAAAGCCTTTGGCCCCTCCTCCGCTGAACGCCATCCCTGTGGTGGAATCCTTGAGGATGCCAAGGCGTTCCAATATGCCATCAATCTTCCATGCCATTTAATTGCAAAATTATAAAAATTCTTTCAACTCCCGATGGGTTATCCGGTTTTTATTACCTCATCCCTCTCTTTTTAACAAATCATCTGTCGGCGGGGAGCTCTTCATCCCCCTTCACACCTTGAATTGTGTCGGTTATCACAACATCACCTTTTGCGGGTATACTGTCGGTCTCCTCACTCTTTTTACGGCGTTTCAGGAAGGTGAACGGGTTATCGAAATCGCGCCTGTAGACCACACCTATACCCTGTGTGGTAAGGGCCTGCCGCAGATAGTAGTTCTGGTCGTTGAAATGGTTGTATGCCTTCAACCGCAGGTTGCCGTTGCGGCTGAGCAGATATTCTATATCGAAATCTCCGATGAAGGTCGTGGTGGATGTCGACGGGTCGCGGTAGCCGAAATTGCCGTTTATCAGCAGGCGGTTGTTCAACAGCCGTGAGGAGAGTGCCACATCCACCTCTATATCGGAGAAGTCACCTTTGTCGCTGCGGAATGACGGTGCCACTGTGAACTTGTCGGTGAGCTGCCCCAACATATTCGAGAGCTGCGACGAGAGTGTCGACGAGGCCACTGAAGCCAACTCGGCGCCGTTGCTTCCGGCTCCGGTGTATTCCGGGGTATAGAACCGGTTGAGAGCGAGGAGATAGATTATCTGGCGGCTCATCATATCGTCGGTAGAGATTATACTCTTCACCTTACGTTCCGTGTCCTGGGTAAGGGTCGGCAACTCTATGTCAAAGGATATGTCGGGCTGCTGCATCGGTCCGTCAACCATCAGCACGGCATCAACCGGCACATTCGTTCGGGCCAGTTCCCTGTCTGTGGCGAAGCTCTTGTCAAGGTCGGTGAGATTGGTGTTCACCCTGTAGATGGCCGTTATGTCGAGATTGGCTTTCATCGGGTCGCCGTTGAACGATATGCTGCTCCCCTGGCGGATAGAGAAGTCGCGCAAGATGAGGTCCTGAAGCGAGAAGTTGTAATTACCCTCGTCGAGTATGTATTTGCCGAACATCTGCATCTCGTCGCTCTCCGAATCATAATCCACCTGTATGTTGCCGTTGCCTCGGGCCGTTATCTTATCACCCGCCACGGGGTCCATCACCAGTGTCATCAGTGTGGAGGGGGTGACGGAGCCTCTTATATCCATCTGCACTGTGGTGGGAACATCGTTTCCGGCCTGCACCTTCTTGCGGAAGGATTCAAGGATATCAGGCACACTGTCGGCACGCAACTTCTCGGCCTCCTCCTTGCGGCGGTCGGTGAAGGTAAGGAAACGGTAATCGGCGGCTGCCTGTGTCTCGTTGAGCACGAATGTGAATGAGGAACGCCCCACGGCTGTCATGTCAACTGAAATCGACACTGTTCCGGGCCACCCCCTCACAACCGCGCTGCCGTCGCCGTAGAGTGTGCCATACCAGTCGGGATTAAGTTTTGAGTTGGTGTCGTAGCAGAGCATCCCCTTCACATCTGATACTCTGAAAGTGAAACGGGGGTCATGGAAGTAGCGGTGAAGGAGTTCGCCGCTCAGCACGCCGGAACGCCCGTCGCGGTCGTAGAGACGGAAACCGGGTATCACGATCCGGCCCGGCTCAAGGAAGACGGAATCGCTGCCATGATACACCACATTTGTATAGTCGAGTTTCATAGCCAGGGAATCGGCGTGTACCCTGCCGATGAGGTCGATGTCGCTGAAAGTTCCGAAGAGTTTCACGCCACCTGTGGCAAATCCGTCGATATGCGATGAGAACGCACCCATGAAGGGCTGCATGAATCCCACCGGCACCCTGTCGGCATCTATGGCGAAACTTAGCGAATCGCGCGTCACCCATATTCCGCCGTCAACAGTGGTCATGCGTCCCTCCTTACACTCGATGTCGGCACGTATGGTTACCTCTTTCTTATCATTCAGCCAACGGCTTCTCAAGCGGCCGTCACCCAAGACGGTGCCGTTATATGAAAGTTCCTCGATATGGAGATTGTCGGTATAGGCCACCGGTTCGCTTCCGAAAGCATTCCGGGCATGCACCTCACCTGTGGCTGTGCCCCCGAACGTCACATAGTTGATATTAAGGGTATCGAAGATATAATCCACATCTACCGAGGCCAACTTCACCGTGATGGAGTCGGTGGGTGAATCCGAGGCCACTCCGTCAATCTGCACAAACTGGTTGTCATGCCAGATCTTCAGGCCATCCACATTCACATTCTTATCCACGTAGGTCACGGCCCCTTTGTCGACATGCCAGCGTGCGCTGCCGAAGTCAAAAACCGACGGGTTGATATCCACCCTAACCTCCGGATGACTGCTGAGCTCATTCTTGCTCAACTCAGCCCCCAACGACAGCATACCCTTGAACGAGGAATTCCCGGGGGTCTCCCAGGCCACATCGGTAAATATGTTATCCTCCTGCCCATATATATTGAGATTGAGCGCCACCTCCCCCTTCTTGGCGGGGAAGATAGTGGTGCCGTCAAGGGTCATTGTACCGGACGTGCCGTCAACCGCCAGATCTATGGCGGTCTCTCTCACAAGTTTATTCTTCCCCTGCTGTATATAGGGCACATTTATGTTGAGACGGGCCGTGTTGGCTGTGCCGTCGACCGAGCCTTTCACCGGCACAGGCACCAACAGCCGGAACGGCAGGTTAAGAAATTCCGGCAGGGTGTTGTCGGCTGCTATGGTGAAGTCGAACTCCACATCCGAACTGTACTCCTCCTCACCCTCAGTCTGCGGCAACAGACTGGGGAACACTTTGGAGAACATCCCTTTCGCCTCGGCCACAAGCTCCTTTACCTTGAAGTCACCCTTCACTTCACCGGTTATCCAGTCGCTTTTGAGCGTGAGCACACGACCGTTGGCATCCTGCGATGACTTCAGAAGCAGGTTGTCGAGTTCCAGATTCTTAGGGCCGTCGGAGGTGAAACTGAGGTCATTTATCCTCACTTCTCCCGTTACGTTATCTATATTGTTACCCTCAAGACTGGCGTCTATGCGGGCTGTCAGACTCGAATTCCTGTATTTGGGAAACACTCCCAACACTCCGGGATGCAGATGCGACACGTCACATTGCATATTGAGCCATGACTCCTCCCCCTCTATATGTGAGTCGGCATGGAGGTCAAGATAGGCGAGGTCATTGTCGACTGTGGCCGAAAGCTCTATATCCTTATCATCTTTGGTCACCTCTGCCACTATCCCTCCATAGCTTGCTCCCTTGTATTCAAAGTCGGCCACATAGGCTGTGAGGTCGCCGTTGATATCCTTTCCCGAGAGTGTGGCATCCACCGCCACGTCTGCCATGACACGGCCTAAATCGGGCTGATCCAGAAGCCGGCCAAGCTCGAACGACTCGCATGACACCTCACCCCCAATAAAACCGGAGTGCTTCCCTATGCCGTGCCCTTTGGCCGTCACAGCCAGATCGCCGCATGCTGTCAGCAGACTCAGGTCGGTCTCGTATCTCCCCTCTGCCGGGAATGCGCCTCCCGAGGCCTCAAGCCTTATTCCTCCGCAATTGCGTATGATTGTGGCAACTTTCTGATTCTTCAAGGGGAGTGCCGCTGTGATCTGCTCCATTATGATATCGCTGGCTGTTAGCTCAAGCTTGCGCAGACTCGCGGTGAGCCTCTCCTTATCCGTAAGATTATCGCCTGACCCTTCGATATGGAGCAGCAGCGATGAATCGTCGGTGACCAGCTCAAACCGGCGCAGGTCAACCGACTGCATATTCCCCTCGGCCTCAAGTGTGAACAGCAGCGGCATGGGGTATCTTCGCAAATCGGGGAGAAGCCAGCCGAAATCCGGGAGGGATACTTTGTTGTCGAGCAACACTACCTCATGAATCCCCGACTCCAGCGACTTACGTATATTGCTGAATCCATCGAATTTAAGCACCATATCCGAAGGACGTATCTCCGTGCCGGGCAACTCCACAATCAGGTTCTCAACCGATATCGAACGGTTGGTTATGTGGGTGCGCAGACCTATCTTAACCACATCAAGTCCGCCGGAAAGATGGAATGAGATGCGGCGCAGGTCAATCGTGAAGTCATCGTTGGTGAGACGCGGCAGATTTATGTCGGCTTTCAGGTCGGATACCCTCAGATGGTTGAAATCGGTTTTTCCGGTATCCTCGTTTGCCGGAATCCACTCCTTGTCGAATGAGGCCGCGCACCTCCTCAACACCACATTGCGGAGCCGGATGTCGAATTTCGTCGGTGGCTTGTTCTTCTCCTTAGGTTTGAAGGCATCAATTATGAAGCCTATGTTAAGGGCAGAATCAGGATGTGATTGGCGTATACGGGCGTCCAGCCCGATAATCTCGCCATATGTAAGCTCTATTTTTCTGTCGTTGATCAGACGGCGCAGACTAATGCCGGCCCCTAAGGTGCCGACACCCAGACATAGCTTCCCTTCACGGTCATACACCTGAAGGTCGGTCACCACCACTTCGTTGAAGGGCTTGACCGACAGATGGCCAATCCTGACCTCTGAACCGAGGAAATTTGACACCTCCCGTTCGGCGGCGTTTTTTATGTCGTCCTGGACAGCCGGAATCGACAGAAGCACGTATAGAAGCAGATACGCCACGCCGACCAATATGATCGCCGTGAAGAGCACCCCTCGCGCCACCTTATATATATTTCTGATATACTTCATGTTGGGTCGCTTCTGAAAAAGCCGTGAGGAGACTGTGCCCCTACCAAGATGCAAATTTAATCAAAAAATCGCAATGATGTTGATTAAAAGTCAATGAAGTGTGAAATAAGATGATGGGTGCGCGAGCGGCGGCACGCAACTTTATTTTGACAATTCAACTAATTGAGTTAACTTTGTAACAGAAAAACAACGGTTGAAATATGAGCGTAGTTATACTTGGAATAGAATCCTCATGCGACGACACTTCAGCGGCTGTCATTGTAGACGGCTGTCTGAAGAGCAACGTCATCGCCGGCCAGAAAGTGCATGAAGCCTATGGCGGCGTGGTGCCTGAACTGGCCTCGCGCGCACATCAGCAAAATATTGTGCCTGTGGTGAGCGAGGCGCTCACACAGGCCGGAGTGGATAAGAAAGACCTCTCGGCAATTGCCTTTACCCGCGGGCCGGGTCTGTTGGGCTCGCTCCTCGTGGGCACCTCTTTCGCAAAGGGGATGGCAGTAGGGCTCGACATACCTCTGGTGGACGTAAACCACCTCCACGCCCATGTGCTCTCTCATTTCATTCGCAAGAATGAGGATGATGAAGTGCCTGGATTCCCGTTCATGTGTCTACTCGTGTCTGGCGGCAACTCCCAGATTGTAGTGGCGGACTCCCCTTTCAAGATGGAGATCATCGGCAAGACAATCGATGACGCGGCCGGCGAAGCCTTCGACAAATGCGCCAAAGTAATGGGGCTCCCTTATCCCGGTGGCCCGCATATCGACCGCCTTGCCGCCCAGGGAAACCCGGCGGCCTTCAAATTCAGCAAACCCCATATACCGGGCCTCGACTACTCCTTCAGCGGACTCAAGACCTCTTTCCTTTACACCCTGCGCGACAATCTCAAGACCGACCCTGACTTCATCGAGAAGAACAAGGCCGACCTCGCCGCCTCTCTCCAGGCCACCATCATCGAGATTCTTCTCGACAAACTGGGGAAAGCCGTAAAGGAGAATCCTGTGAAAGACCTCGCCATCGGCGGAGGCGTGTCGGCCAATTCCGGAGTCAGGGAGGCTGTGGCCGAGTTCTGCCGCCGACGTGGGATACGCGCCTGGATTCCGGAACGTGCATTCACCACCGACAATGCCGCGATGGTGGCTGCCGCCGGTTATTTCAAATATCTTTCCAACCAATTCTGCGATCTCTCGCTACCCCCTTACTCGCGGGTGACCCTCTAAGACTATTCGTTATGAACCACAACAGCAACCATACCGACCACGGGAAAACCGACCGTAAAGTACATACCGAGACCCGGCACACCGTGATTTATGGGTATACCCGGCAGGAACTGTCAAAAGTAATCCGCCATTTCGAGTCGCAGCTCCCTGAATTTGTCAAAATCTCAATCGACTCCACCAATCTTGTCACGAAAATCACCCTCACCGGCGTCAATTCCGGTGTGGAGCTTCTCCGCTTCAAGATGAACCGCTATCACCAGGACCTTAACAAGATATTCTCGGAAGAGGTGGTGTCGACCGAGGACAAGAGTGTGGCCCAGGTGCTCGGCGAGCTTCTCCATGAGCGCGAACTGACCGTGGCCTGTGCCGAGAGTTGCACGGGAGGCAACCTGGCCCACCGCATTGTGCAGGTGCCGGGATCATCAGCCTATTTCCTGGGGAGTGTGGTGAGCTATTCGAATGATGTCAAGGCCACCGTGCTTGACGTGCCCAGAAGCGATATCGACAGCCACGGGGCAGTAAGCAAACAGGTGGCCGAAGCAATGGCAGTAGGTGTGGCAAAACTCATGCGCACCGATTGTGCCATAGCCACCACCGGAATCGCCGGTCCCGACGGCGGCACGAAATACAAACCGGTCGGCACCGTGTGGATAGCCGTAAAATATGGCGAGACAGTGGTGAGCGAGCTGCTGCACTTCGCCGGCGACCGCAACACAGTCATCGAGAGCGCCACCAACCACGGCATGGTGATGCTCATCAATCTTCTGCGCAACTGTTACGTAGTGCAGGAGGACCTTAACGACGACTGATAAAATTTTTTAGAGAAATATTTTGCAGGGTTGCACAATTTTTACTAATTTTGCACCCGGTTTGTGGCACATCCTTTAAAACCGCCAATCTGATGCGCCTGGCGGTGATATGAGAACTG
>CANPMT010000075.1 GCA_947575235.1 uncultured Porphyromonadaceae bacterium | reverse complement strand
AGGGATAGCGGTTCTTGCAGATCAGATTCATAACATTTTCTCTGTTGATGATGAATGACTTATATAAAACCATCCTCTGAATCATTAAAATTATGAAACCGAAAGTAATAATATTCCTGGAGCGTTTCGACATCGGACATGCTACTCCGGACAACCAGCTTGCCTATCTTGAAATGGAGGCAATGGAGAATCACGTCGGCTCAAAATTCGGCAATGTTTATGGACAGCGTCAATTCTATGGGAAAGACCAAAAGAAAGTTATCAGCGATTTAATCAAGTCTGACCATCCGGAATGGGTAATCGGGCTGTATGACTCAGCCACAATTGTACTGAAAATCCGTTGTCAGCGAAAAATACTTGTCAATCCCGCGATCACATTCAATGACCTTAACAACGTCACCGAATTTGCCCGTCGGAACACCTACGATTTTTTTGATGCCGACCACGAAAAAGACTACGACCTGTTTCAAAGAGTCTATCCAAATTCAGCATTATACGTCAACATTGCTGAATTAAGACTCTCCGACATAGAATCACAAATAAAGTCAATATTGGGCAATTAGCAAAACATGTTTTAGAGCATGTTTTGCCATTTTATATCATCCCCTCCTCAATTTTTTGAATTTTATTTATTAAATTCGCTTCCGGTTAAGCATTGAATTTTAGTATTAGCTTAATCAACCTTATATCATGGAACTACAGACCTGACAATCTGCTCCATAAAAAAGTGTGTGAAGTTTGAATTTTTCAGCATTAGTTTCTATAATAAGGGAAAAACTAAATATTAACAGCAATACCTTATGATTCTATCATCATACAATTCACAACATGGGATAAGATTCCTCCTTGAAATTGAAGGTGATACTCTCATGCGTATTACCTCCGACTTTAAGGAGGAACCTAATCACAGTTATTCTCCGGAGATTGTAATTCCGGAGGGGATTGCTGTGATTGCTGATGATATATGTTCAACCCTCTCTCCTCACATAACATTCAGTGATATCTCTCTTCCCAAATCCCTTAAACATATCGGCAACCGGGCTTTCCATAACAGGATAAACGAATTGAGAAAACTGGGATTACCCGCTGGATTATTGACCATAGGTGACGAGGCTTTCTCAAGAGAGAAACCCTGGTGGAGTACAATAAGCGTCTCTTCACTGACAATACCCAATAAAGTAAAAACTATCGGGAAGAAAGCTTTCTACAGATGGTCATCTGTCAAGAAACTGAAACTTGGGTCATCAATATCTGAAATAGGTGATGGAGCTTTTGCCTACTGTTTCAATATCCTTGACTGGGAAGGGCCGCAATTTAAAGGTAAATGTCTTCTCATTGACGGTTGTTTAAAAGCTGTATTCGGTGAATCGGAAATATTGAGAATACCTGAGGAAGTCACTGCAATCGGGAGTCTCGCATTCTCCTCATCCTACATATATCGTTCACCATCGGTATTCAGCAGTGAAACTATGCGTGGAGCAGAAAAAATCATTCTTCATGATAAAATCACTCAAATTGGAGACATGGCTTTTTCCGGATCCCGCTGTCGCATCCTCGATATTCCGTCATCAGTCAGCCGTATCGGAATAAACCCGATTTCTGAAACTTTATGCACAAAGCTGTCAGGACATCTGACACAATCGGAGTCATACATTGTAGATGGAACCACCCTGAAAGGTGTGGCAAGAATCCCTCTGACCACTCCTATTCCTGAAAATATTACCAAAATCGGCGAGTATGCTTTCTATGGTAATCCAAGTGAAAATATTATTGTCCCGGAGGGTGTGAAAGAGATAGGAGACCATGCATTCAACTGGTGCTATAATCTGAAATCTCTCATCCTTCCATCTAAAGTTGAAAGAATCGGAAAATTTGCATTCTCAAAATGTCAGAAACTTGAGCAACTCACAATTCCCGAATCTGTGAGATTCATCGGAGAATCCGCTTTTTATTGGATGTCAAATTGTAAAGCCATCAAGTTCGAAAGCTTGATTCCACCGTTTATTGAAGCATCTACCGAGGATGGTTATTACAACACAATAACCGGTCTCGTTATTCATGTCCCCAAGGATAGTGTAGAACTTTACCGCCGGGAATTACCATATTTTACAATCGAATAAATCCCGCAAGGGTGTATAAAATAAAAAGGAGAACATGGAAAACAACATCATTAAATTCTCCGTCAGAAAAAACGAAGATAGAGTTTTCGTTGACAAGGAAAAATTCGATGCCGCTCTTATAAAAGAGGAACGTTGCGGCGATGAATTTACCTTGACTTTCGACGGTTCGGTTACAAAAATCGGAAATGAGGCAGTACGTTGTGGCTTATTCGGTGATGACAGACTCACGAGCCTTGTACTTCCTGACAGTGTGCAATCGCTAACAGGCAGAAGCTTCATCCTCCCTTCTCCCATGAATACTTCGTTCAAGTTAATGGACGACGATGGCATGATTATCAGCGACGGTGTGCTTATGGCTGCTTACGTTGCAGACGACGCTGTGAAAATCACTGTTCCGGAGGGTGTACACACTATCGGGCCTTGGGCTTTCCCCAGAAAAGGATCAGAGAAATGTGAGGTGACTCTTCCTAAATCTCTCCGACGCATTGAGGAATATGCTTTCTATAAATGCCACTTCAAAATCAAATTCAATAAAGGTTTGGAATATATCGGTGACTATGCCTTCTCACATCCGAAAGGTCCGAATCTTATTTTCCCGGATTCGCTGAAACATATCGGGGAAAGAGCATTCTGGGCCAGTGAAGATATAAAGAAAATCAAACTGAATGAAGGTATTGAATATATCGGGAGAGGTGCATTCGGCTCTAACCACAATTCAGTTACCTCTCTCGAAGGTCCATACGCTACAGAGAATGGAATGGCATTGATTAAAGATGGTGTGTTCCTCAGAGCTGCCACCGACCGTTCTTCTCTTCTGAAAGCAAAATCTTTCGACACCATAGTGCCGGAAGGTGTCGAGGTCATTGATGAGGGAGCTATTCCGAATCCAATTGATATTTCTCTTCCCAAGACTCTGAAAGAGATTCGCAAAGAAGCTGTCTCTCTGTTCAATCGCAGCGAGATTACTATTCCTGAGTCAGTCTGCACAATTGAGGAGAATGCTTTCTATTGCTGCAATATTGACAGATTCAAAGGGAAATTCGCTTCAGAAGATGGCAACTATCTGATTGCGGATAATACTCTGATTCTTGCATCATGTGAGTTGAATGACCCAATCGATATTCCGGATGGCGTGGAGCGCATTGCGGTTGCTTCTATAAAAAGAAAAGTCATAAATACCCTTACCATCCCTGGAAGTATCAGAAGCATTGACAAAGAGGCTTTCAGTTCTATTTATAACAAGGCTGAGATCAATACAATAATCATCAAAGCTGAAGCTCCCTTCGACTGGGATATGGAAGCTATCGAAATGAATGCGACGATTGTTGTGCCGGACTCATCCTGTGAAGCTTTCAGGAATGCTTATCCTGACCGTGCAGCCAATATCAAGACTGCTTCAGAGAATGTTGAGACTGTCATCGTCAGTACTGAGGACGCGGATTTCTTCATTCAAGGCAAGTCCTTGATCCAGGTTACCCGCAAAAGCAGAAACTCTGAGTTGAAAATACCTGACGCGATTGAAGAGATTGCCGATGACATCAAATGGGAAGGATATGAAAAATCCAGAAGTGATTCTACTGTTGAAATCATCAAAAAGATTATTCTTCCGGCATCGTTGAGACGTATCGGCAGAAGAGCTTTCAGATATTTCGAGAAAGTTCTCTCGATAACTTTCCCCAAAAATCTGGAGGAAATTGGAGACCAAGCATTCTATGGTTGCCGTTTCGGCACAATTACAATACCGGATAAAGTAAAGAGAATTGGCAAAGGTGCGTTTGAGAATAACGCACGTGTCAAGAAAGTCAAGATTGGTAAATCAGTTGAGTTCATCGGAGACCGGGCCTTCTCTGAATGCGACAAACTTGAAACATTCGAAGGCAGGCACACCACCCCTGACAAGAAGATGCTGATTGTTGATGGCACCCTTATCTGTGTTGCTATCGGTGTGGGTCCGGATTTAGTGATTCCTGACGGAGTCACCCGTCTCGGTTCCGAAAGCATGAAAGAGTATGTGTCATTATCCACACTCTCTATACCTGAGGGCGTTACTGAAATCTTACCGTATACAATCACTGGATATAAGATTGATGTCTTGTCTCTTCCCGAGAGCCTTGAGCATATTACAAAAGAGTCAATACAGTGGATTGAGGTTGGAATGTTCAAAGGGAAATTCGCACACGATGATATTTTCCTTATCAATGGAAACTGCCTTATAGCTGTTGCCAATATGAATCATATTGACACTATCACACTTCCGGAAAATATCACTGTAATTGGTGAGGGTTGTTTCGATAATTGGAAGTCAGTATCATTCAACCATCTTATCCTTCCCCCAAACTTGAAAAGGATCGAGAATAATGCTTTCAGTGGAACCAAAGGCTCAATTTCCGCTCTTCCAGATACCCTTGAATACATCGGAGAAAAATCCTTCAATTCTATAAATGACGGATTATTCCCGGATAATAAGATTGTATTTCCATCAAGTCTCAAAGAGGTTGGAAAGGATGCAATCAGTGTGAGTGGATGGGGGCAGACAATGGAAGCATGGATGAATGCCGTTACTCCACCTGTATTCGGAGAGAATCCTTTGTCTGACATCAGTAAACTTCATGTTCCCAAGGAGAGTGTCGAAGCTTACCGTGCGGCTCTCCCTGATTTCAAGGGTGAGATTGTCGGGTAATCATCCTGACTACTACAAAAGAGGATGAATCAGATGTACAACCGTCCGCGATAGCAGGTACTACAATAAAATTATATCCGCCCAAAATCTGGACGGCTATAATTTTTAGGGCTTACCTGCTATCGCGGACGGTTATACCCGTGAATAACTGGTCTTCATATAACGGGTCACCCATCTCATCCTCTATGGAGAATGATTTAGAATAACCACGTACATCTACCTTAATTGATTTTTTCATTTATGTATAATGATTTGTTTGATATCCTATAGAATCCGAAATTTATTGTTTTTCAGATTTATCTTCTGATCGTTCCCAACCTAAATTACTTTAGCGGGCATCTCTTGAGAGGAGATTCTCGATAGAGGCAAAATTAGGAATTATTATCCAAACATGCGTGCCTGTGATGGTAAAAAATTGCAAAACATGCTCTAAAACATATTTTGTTTAGCCATTGCATTCAGTTGTGCATCGCAATCCTATGTTGCCAGGTAATCCCTGTAAACTTTTGCGTACATTCCTCTCAATTTCTCCGATACCGGAATTGAGGGGAATGCCACGTAATGCGATGCCACATGTTCATGGCTCGCCATATAGTCGGGAGTGTCAATCACCACATAACTGTCGTCAGTGAAATCCAAGATATAGCCATCCTCTTTGTCCGACAATTTTTCGAAGCGTCTGTCAGTCAACACACATTTCATCCTTTCCCAACATTGATCAATGGTGGGAGGAAGCCCGACAACCACCCCTAAGGTCACGGTGTCGCAACCGTCAAACCATTCAACCAGATCACCGGGCTTGAACCGGATCTTATCTTCCGGTCGACCATAGAATTTTTCCCGGTCGTAATGGTGCATCGAAGCGCATGAATTATCTATCAACCTACCATAGGCATCATAAACCCATTCATACCGGATTCCTCCATCAGATGGAGAATCTTCCGGAATTTCACTGATGATAAAACGATATACCCTCTTCCCATTCGCGCCATAATTGCGGAGAGCCTCCTCCGCCTCAGCTTTGGATCTGAACCTCCACTCTCCCGCCTTGATAACACTATAACTACCGCAACGCTCCAAGTCAATCTCTGCATCAGTGGCATATGTCCATACACTCAGTATGAACAGGCCATCCTCATCCCGATTGTATGGAGCGGACGAAGCCCGCTGATAAAAGTCAGCCCTTCTCTCCGTTAATTTTATATCTTCCATATCCTCTTTTTTTAAGAATATGGCAATCCCCGGTAAAAAATTCAAAAAAGCTCAATTTTGTCGTTCTGGATGTTTTCATAGAAAGGAGAGGTTGTCATCTGCTTCCACTGGCCTATTCCATAGACAATGGGTGAGAATACCTGTTGCAACTCGGCACCCAACATATGGAAAGGGAATGCATATCGGTCATAATCATCATGAGAAGCAGTTTGCTTATCCAAAATAATAAGCATATCCCAATCAGAGTCCTCATGAGAATCACCTCTGGCTCTTGATCCATAAAGCAACAATCTTGAATTTGGCGGCAATATCGCTGATGCCATTCTTCTGATTCTCTCTATAATATGTAAGCTGTCTATCTTCATATAAGGAAAAAGTCTCTTACAGGATACTTATATACATAGTTCATTTCCTTTATAACGGAACAATTAAGCATTTGTTTTATCCCAAATCGGGGAAACAATCAGATAGGCCGAAGTGCTGTCAATGTAAGTGTACTGGCAAAATATGTTTTAGAGCATGTTTTGCCATTTTTTATCATCCACTCCTCCCTTATTTGAATTTTATTTGTTAAATTCGCTTCCGGTTAAGCAGTAAATTTTAATATCTGCTTAATCAATCAACCTTATATCATGGAACTACAGACCTGACAATCTGCTCCATAAAAAATTGTGTGTGAAGTTTGAATTTTTCAGAATTAGTTTCTATAATCTGGACAATTCAACCAATGAAATATAAAGAATCATGAAAGATCTTACAATCAGCGTCTTCGGACTTGAGAAGTTTGTCGATGCGCAAGACTGTGATGGCGTGGGCCAGGACTGTCTCAGCAGTTTCGATACTGCTGCAGAACCACCCTATAACCTGCAATTCACTGTTGACAGCAAAGAATATACAGTGAAGGATTTCGCAAATGAAACAGACCTTATCTCTGCTGAGGAGAGTGCGGAATACACTGACCGGGATGTCGAATCTTTCCTGAACAAAGTCCCGGATTGTGTAAAGGGTGTCCTCTACACTAACAAGGCATGGGGCGTAATAGAGATTGAATTGGAAGATGATGAGGAATTCAATCCTGCCAAGGCTGCCCTGGTAATCCGAAGATTCAACTATCCCAACGGTAGCCATGACTCCGTGATGTTAAAATTCATCTACGACGGCAAAGCATATGATTGTGTCGTGGAGGAATCAACCGGCAAATACTCTGAGACAATTTTCCGCGAAACCACAACTCCGGCCAATAACGTTGAAATCACTAATGAGGAAGCTTCAGATGATTTGATTACGGATATTGAGAATCTTCCGATATTAGTGTTCAAAGAAGATGCTCTCACTTATGACCTCGATTATTACGATGCCGATGAATACGAGTATATGGATAGATTGGAGGAATATGGAGACGGCATCGTAGTAGTTGTAAACGATTACGACGAGGGTTTCGCCAAGATAGGTAATATCTGGGATTCTCTTAAGAATATGGAGGAGGATTTTGAAGAGGCAGGGCTTGCCGGTTATGAGAATCTGGTTGACATTACTTTGGGTTATGAATTGTTGAATTACTCAGGAGATAAGAAAACAGATAAGGAGTTGATCGACACCATTGCAGCTACATGGGACAGGTCAAATCCTCTGACTGATACGAAACCTGCTTTCGACAAAGCAATCATCCGTAAGCTCACTTCCGACGATGATCCTCGCGACTTCATTTTAGTTGGGAATAAAGTGTACAAACTTCCTAAAGGTAGAGTTGACGAAATTATCAATTCTCTCTCTGATGCCTATAAAGATAAGTATGACGAACTTGATAACAAGGAATTAGTTGTATGACTCTTGACAAGTGCGGTCATTCCGCATAAGCCCCAATTGATTGCAGATTCAAATGGAGCTTTCTAAATTGTTCATCTTTGAAATTACAAAATGGAGAAGGAATCGAGGAAATACATTGAATACTGGGACGAGGCTATCCGCAAATGGGCGAATTGTCCCACCCCGGATTTTGTAGAGTCGGAAAGATACTGGCTTGAGCCCACTGTAGCGAAGCGCGTAAAACGCCACGTAGCCGAGGCGATAGGATTACAACCCGAGCTGTTGCCCAACCCCTACTGGGGGAATCCTGAAAAGTGCTCGGCTGTGATCATCAACTATAATCCCGGTGGCTCATCGCTTTCGGGAGAGGCTTTGAGGGTGGACCATTGCCATCACTGCCACGTCAATGACGGTAATCCGGGACTTATGGTCTCAGCTATAGCCCGCGACTACAGCGCAGCTGCCTTGAAGGTACCTGATTTCTCCCAAGCCAAATACGATTACTGGACGCGGAGAGAGGGAACTGCTTTCTGGAACTGGATGCGACAGCGCAGCGAGTGGGTGAAGCGTATGCTACCCGAAACTACCCTTCCACCTTTCTTCCTCGAAATTTGCGGATGGCACTCCAAACGCTGGAACTGCCACCTCCTCCCTCCAAATGTCATGGAGGAGATCCGCCGGAGAGTGGCTCCTGTGCTTGTGGAGTCTATACTCAACTCTGAAGCCGGAGTCGGTTTTGCAATAGGGGCCACTTTCGGCCGTCCGGGGAATATCCTCAACTTTTTCGGTTATGAGGATGTCACAAATAAGCTGACAGGTAACGACATGATCAAGCCTATCCCGGAAAAGCAAAGATGGTATAAGGTATTCATCCTCCCCGCCGCAGGAGCACCGATAATCGTCACATGGTCGGAGGGCTCAAACCGTCAGCCGGCTGCCCATTTCGCTGAATTTGAGCGCGAGCTTATAGCAAAAACAATGGCCTATATAAAAACACAAGGATCTATACAATGAAAGAGGAGCTGTCAACAAAAGTCGGTGTATTCGAATCCGGCGATAATGACGCCTTTGGCGTTGCATATAAGGATAACCGTCTGCTGAAGTGCCGCAACAACAAATTGACGGAATACACCGTGGCCGAGGGTACAGAGATTATATGCGACCGTGCTTTCCATGACTGTAAAACTCTTGAAAGCATCCTCCTTCCCGACTCTGTCAAGGCCATCGGTGAGGCTGCCTTCAGCGGTTGCCGCAACCTGCGCGAAATCAACATACCGGAAGGTGTTGCCGTAATCAGGCAAGGGACATTCCGCGACACTGACTCACTCGCCGACCTTGCGCTGCCGGAATCTGTGACACAGATTGAGAAATTCGCTCTCGGAAGCGGTCTGACAACACTTGGCTGCGAGGCTCCGGAGATTGACTTCAACAGGTCGGCACTGCAATACTGCAACAGACTTGCCACGGTTTTCGTGCCGGAATCAAGTCTCGGAAACTACCTCCTGCAGTTGTCAAAACTCGGCTGCAAAGCCACTGTCGAGACAATTCCCGTGAAGTCGGAATCTGAAAATTCAGAATCTACCTCAGCTAATGACAGTATGAGGAAAATGAAAACCATATACATCGGTGTCTACGGCATCGAGCGCTTCCTTGACCTGTTGGATGAGGAGGGGGATGGTTACGAGGCATTCGGGCAATTCACATCAGAAGAGAAGCTGACTTTCACTGTCGGTGATGATGAGTACACCCAGTATGATTTTGCTGACCTCGATGATCTCCCTTACGACGATCAATTCTTGCCTGACCAGGAACTGGATGTCGAGAAGATTTGCAAGGAGTATGGTGCAACGTCCGCAATGCTCTATACAAACAAATCATCATGCACAATTGAGATCGAGTTACCTGAGGATGAGGAGTTTGATCCGAAGAAAGCTGCATTGGTATGTCGGGATTGGATTTATCCCAATGACACCGACGAGTCAATGGTCAAAGGTCTTGTATATGTAGATAAACTCTACGACTTCGGACCGGAGGATAGCCGGGGAATCGAAGGCCATCAGATATGGCCATTGGATGAGGAGGAAGAGGATGACTGGGATGAAGATTGAAGATTAAGTACACTTGTATTATGAGATGTAATAACTGCAACAACGAATTGCCGGCCGGCTGGAATTATCCATGCTGCCCTCAGTGCGGATCTCCGCTGCAAAATGCGGCGGGGACTGCCGGACATGTCAGTCTCGGCGATGCCAACGCATTCGCCGGGGATGTGTCTATAAGCACAAATATCACAAATGTTGAGCGACAGAAAACCGAATCTGAAATCATTTCTGAACGCAAAGCTGAATACCGTAAACTCTGTCTCGCTGTCTTGGCTGACGGACGTGTGGATCCTGATGAGGCTAAGAGTCTTGAGAATCTGCGTGTATCCCTCGGACTTTCGCCCGACGAAGCCAACGCCATCTTTGAGGAGGCCAAACGTTCGGCCACTCGTCAGAGTGTTAGCACTCTCGGCAAAATCCAGCAGATGAGCCTCAATCAGGTGGTGTCGCTTGCCAGACAAGGTAAGTATGAGCAATTGGCCTCAAGTATCTCCCGCCTCGAAACAATGGCTCAGAAATATGCCGACGAGCAGCTTCATCATTTCTATAACCTGATTCTTGCCGGCATCGACCCGAAGAGGGCAATCGCCTCTTATGAAGCCCGGGCTGTCGATAATTATTGGCAAAGCTATTGGACGGCTATGGCTATGATTAATGAAGGTCGCACGGCTGACGCTGAGGAGATTATGGGTGCTCTTGAAGCATGGGATGACAAACCTTTCGGCAACGTTGCGCTATTGGCGGCCGTAAACTCGCTCTATGAGTATTGGAAAGACCGCGACATGACCGATTTCCACGACCAGGCGCTGATGTTCCTTGAGCAGGGGGGCGAGGAGTGCAGCCCGGAACTCGACCGGTTTGCCCAGGTGCTGATGATGCTTATCGAACTTCAGGATCCCTCCGAACTCGACGGATTTCATGATGACTTCCGGTTCTATATCGACAAGACATTCCGCGTGCTGATCGACCGTATCAATGATGTGAATGCTCATGCGGCAATACCGGAGATTCCCAAAATTGACCTTTTACCTGAATAAGCAGAAAATATGGATACTTATATTGGAAGGGGCGGTAACCAGCTCTCCCCTATCTTTGATAAATCTGTTGCACCAATTCATTGCTGCATTTCTGATGAAGGCGACGGTTATTTCTCAATTACTCCTCTGAATTATCGCCCTACTCTCATTAACGGTAGCAGAATCTCCTGCAGGGAGACTGTCGAGGGGGATGACATCATCAAGATTGGCGATTCTTTTGATAAATCTGTTGCCGAAGCTTACGCCGAAAGATTTGACCCGTATGCCATGACCGATTGGGGATTGGCTGCCGAACGATGTGGCGATTGGAATGCCGCCGAAGGATTCAACAATGTCACTATGGGTGAATATGAGGATTATGATTTCATGGATGCAGTCCTTATGTGTGCCCAGGCTTATTACCTCATGCAGATGGGGAAACTGCGCATGGCGCAGGAACGCCTCTATGAAGCCGGTGACGAGATTTATCGCCAACAGGATGGCTCTGCGTTGAAATATGGAGCTTACGCCGGAGTGTTCGGTCTTCTCGCTGAACTATACATCAGAGCCGACAGAAGAGATGTCGCCCAACAGGCTCTGAAAGGAGCCGAGCAGATGCTCTCCATGGGGGCCGAATGCTCATCCCTCGTCCGTCAGCAGATTGCTCTTGCCAAAGCCGTTTTTAACGGAGAGGGTGAATTCCCGGTAATTGAGGAGAGTCAGGTTGTGATAGCTGACAAGGTCCTCACTGAAGTGCCTGACGGTGTTTTCCAGGGGGAATGTCCTGACCTTGTCGACCTCAGCCCGTATACCGATGTACGTGAGATTCAACCCCCCTTCTTCTTCCGTGCCAAGGCGGCTATCCTCCCCCCTAACCTTGAAGTGATTGGCGACGATTGCCTGGGGAGCATTGACTATCTTTATGCCCCGGCCTCTTTGAAGAGGGTTGGAAGTGCATATCGGGTCGGGTTCATCACTACATCGCCAAGATTCCTTTCGCTCAAGGGATTAAACCAATGCGTCATTAATGTAGATGCGCAATTTAAGGAGAAATATGAGGATCTCGCCCAACGCGAGGGAATCGGATCGAACAAACTTATTATTAACGAATTGCCCTACGACAAACGATATTTTTATACCTTCTGATCATGAGATGCCCGAATTGCAACTACCCCGTTCTCTCCAAGTTTAAAGAATGTCCTAAATGTGGCACACCGATCGGAGCACCGGCACCCGCCCCTTCTGATTTCGATTTTGATGCCCCCGCTCCGGCTACCAAACCCGCTGCCGGAGGATTCGATTTCGATGCTCCCGCTCCGGCTCCCAGGGTGGCACAGCCTGTCGATGGTGTCAGCATAATAAGTGGCAAAGCTGTGTGGAGCCTCGCACCGGGCCAGATTGCCCGTCGCGTGACTGAACGTGAGATGGCTGATTGCGGTGCCGTGAAGGGTGTCGTGATCCAGGACGGTGTCACAGCTGCTGTTTTCTCTGACGGCAAACTGATTCATGCCATAGAGGGTGGCCTTTACCGTTTCTCTGATGAGGTTGTGAAGCGTGACGGAAAACGTGAGATTGTAACACCTCAGGGTAAGGTGAAACCGGCTCCCGCTGCTGACAAACCTGAGACTAAAAAATCCGGTCTGTTCGGCTTCGTCGGCCGTCTGTTCGGGTTGAAGAAGGAGAAACCGGCTTCTCCCGCCGCAAATTCTAATACAAAACCGGCAGCTCCCGCTTCAAAACCCGGAACACCTGCGTCAAAACCGGGTTCTCCCTCAAATCCGGCCTCTCCCAAGCCTGCTCCCAAAGCACCCGCACCCCAGGCTGTGGTGACTGTCTACCTTATCTCAAACCGTGTTTTCGAGGAGGTATTCGGATCTATATGCAACAGTGGCGAGTACCAGCCCCTCAGACTTGAGGCTGACAGCCATCCTGTTGAATTGGGTGTGTCGATGCAGCTACGTGTGAGTGATTTCGACACTTTCCGTCAACAGTATCTTGTCGACTCTGATGAGGTGACAGTTGACAGCCTGCGCCGCATGATGACCCCGTGGGTGACCCAGATTGCCCAGCATACTCTCGATACCATCGGATTCAATGGCGACACTCTCACCCCTCAGCAGCAACTTATCATCACTGACAACATCGGCAGTATGTTGCAGAGCCGTCTCTTCGGATTAAGTGTGCTGAATGTCTTTGACCTGGCCACTACAAGCGCCGACTTCGATGCTCTGCGCCAACGTGAGCGTAAGCTATGGCAGGCTGAAAAGGATAGCGAGCTTGACAAGCGCGAGAATGAATTCCGCAACCGCCTCGCTGAATATGAATTGCAACAGACGGCTGACCGTACCCGTCTTGAAAATGACTTCTCCCTCTCTCATGACAAGGAGATGGCCCGCTATGAGCAGGAGGTGCGTGAGCTCAACAAGGATAACCTCATCAGCGAGGATAAGGTAAAACAGCTTGTGGCCCAGCATGAGATGGAGATGCGGCTTGCCGATGTCGCCCGCAATGCGGATGAGCAGACACGCAAGTATGAATCGCAGAAGCTTCTTGACCAGCTCGAATCACAGAAACTGATTGATTCCGATGAGAGAGCCGCTATCCAGGCCCGTGTGGAGATCGGCGCTTTCGAGCGTGGTCAGCTGAACGACGTGATGCGCCACCGTGCTCTCGTGAAGACCACTGTCGAGAAACTTGACCTCGACACTGACCTTGCCATGCGTGAGTCGAAAGCGAAGCATCAGCTCGACCTCAACGACCTCTCCCAGGAGACTGAACGAACCGAGGCCGAGAGTCTTCTTTACGGCAAACGTTATGCTCTTGACCGCCAGCGCACGGAGAATGAGCTGGAACTGAAATCTATCGCTCTGGATGCCGATATCGAGAACCGCCGCAAGGAGGATGCCTATGCTGAGGAGAAATACCGTCGCGACCGGCAGCACAGTCATGATGAGTGGGAGGAGAAGTTTATGCGCGAGAGCCGTGAGATGGAACGCTCACGCGAGAACCGGAAGGCTGACGCCGACTTTGACTTTGATGTGCGAAAACGTAATGAGGAATTCGATTTCGACATGACTGCCAAAAAGGCTGAGTTCGATTTCGACCTCGAAGACCGTCGTCAGGATAAGGATGTGGAGCGTACAATCAAGCTTGATGAACATGGCCAGAATATGGCCGACCGTGAGCATCAGCGTAAATTGGAGGAGGAACGCCTGCGTCAGGAGGCTTTGCGCACCAAGGGGGATATTGCCATGCGCAATATGCAGATGATGATGGAGGCTAAACGCGCCGCCAAGAAGGATGAGCTCGATGCAGCCACCGACCAGCTCAATATCAAGAGCCAGATGACAGCTGAACAGATTGCGGCCGAACAGCTACGACATCTTGACGCTTCAGCCCAGTCCGGATTCATGGATGCCCTGCGTGAGGAGAAATCATCTGCGAAGGAGGCTGAGATGGCTCGACGCGAGGCTGAGATGACCCGACAGATGCACGAGCAGATGATGGGTCGCTCCGACCAGATGCATGAGCAGAACCGCAACGACCTTAAGGAGATGATGGCGCAGATGATGCAGATGCAGCAGATGAGCCAGCAGCAGGCCATGGATCTTGCTCGCCACAGCATGGACACCAGCGCGAATATCGCTGCAAGTCATGCCGCTTCAAACGCCTCTGCCGCCGAACGCCGCGCTGCCGACCTGGAGCGTGATAATGAACGATACCGAGAGGATGCACGCCATTCACAGAGCCGTATCGACGCCACCCAGACCCAGAGTCTTGACTATACCACCCGAGTGACAATGAATGACGCCGACAATGGTGTGGCCCCATCTCCTGGAATGAAATCCGGTTATCAGCAACCCTCTCAGGCCCCTGCCGCTACTCCACAGCCGGAACCGGCCACAATCCCTCTCAATACAGCTTGGCTGAGAGACCATGGCTTTGCCGGAAGCTTCAATGAACTCGCCGGCTCACTCTCCTCTCTCGGCGCGGAAATCTCGAAAGATTTTGATGCCGACGGCAATCCTATAATCGTCGTCGACGGTCTGCCGGAAGGCCAGGTATTCGATATACTTACAAATTTTGGTGTCGAATTTTGAATTTTTCAACACCGATTTCTATAATATGATAGCATCGTCATAATGAGTCTTCCCACTCATTATGACGATGCTATCAACCATACAACAATCTCCCGCAAAATGTGAATATATAAATCGCGATAATGAAAAATAATATAATAATCGACGGTTTTGAATTTGAGCCTCTCTATTCAAGTGTCTCTGACGTTGAGAATCTGAATTACTTCCTTGAGAAGATATTTAATAAGTTCGACATAAAGGATTATATATCGCGCAGACATCCGGAACTGTTCCCACATCATATCGGCCTGAGATGTGACGACGGAATGACGCTCTCAATAGTCTGTTGGGAGAAGAATACTCTTGATGCCTGCGGTGAGTATGACCATGGATGGAGGGCTTTTGATGTGAATAATCCTGAAAAGTATAAACAGGATATTCTTGATTACTTCAAACTGAATGATACCGGTTTCTACAATTTCATCATAAATCACCTCAAGTGACGACAACCAAAAAAGGGGACGTGCCGTGGCGGAGGGCACTGAAAAAGATGCTAAAATTTGCATCGGCTTTCTAAAGGCTATAAAA
>CANPMT010000074.1 GCA_947575235.1 uncultured Porphyromonadaceae bacterium | reverse complement strand
ATTGAATGCCTCGGAGGGTGTGTGGCCGTTCTCACGGAGCACCTCATACTGAGCAAGGAGCAGACCCTGGATGGCACCCATCAATGAACCACGCTCACCTGTAAGGTCGCTGTAAGCCTCACGCTTGAAAGTGGTCTCGAAGATATAGCCGGAACCGATGCCGATTGCAAGGGCGAGTGTGCGGTCGAGCGCACGGCCGGTGTAATCCTGCTCGATAGCGTAGCTTGAGTTCAGGCCACGACCCTCAAGAAACATGGTGCGGAGCGATGTGCCCGAACCTTTGGGGGCAACGAGGATAACATCGACGTCAGCGGGGGGAACAACACCGGTGCGGTCGGGCCATGCGATGGCGAAGCCGTGAGAGAAGTAGAGGGCTTTGCCCGGAGTGAGGTGCTTCTTGATGGTGGGCCATACTGAGAGCACGGCTGCATCAGAGAGGAGGCACATGATGATAGAAGCCTTTGCGCAAGCCTCCTCGATAGAGAAGAGAGTCTCGCCCGGAACCCAGCCGTCGGCAACAGCCTTGTCATAAGTCTTACCCTCACGCTGGCCAACGATCACGTTGAAGCCGTTGTCGCGGAGATTCAGACCCTGACCGGGACCCTGAACACCATAACCAATTACTGCGATTGTTTCATCTTTGAGAATTTCACGAGCCTTTTCCAGGGGAAATTCCTCACGTGTGATGACTGTCTCTTCAACGTCACCAAATTTCAATTTTGCCATTTGATATCTATAATTTATGAAGATTGTTATTCATTGTTGATGTCCTGACGACGCCTCTCCTGACGGTCAAGATAGTCGCTCACCAGCTCCTCGGGAGCTTTGGTTACAGCGATTCTTCCGGAGCGTACAAACTGACGCAGACCGAGCACCTTGAGTTTATCGAACAGTTCGGTAATCTCATCGGTGTGGCCGGTTTTCTCGAACACTGTATATTCGGGATGTATCTCCAGCACTCTTGCGCCGTTGCCACGCACAATATCCTCGATATTGCTTTCAAGCACACTTGCGGTGGGCACCTTATAGAGTGCCACTTCCTGAAAAACTATCTCATCGTCGGTGTGCAGGAAAGCCTTGAGCACGTCGATACGTTTCTCGATCTGTTTCACCACATGTTCCATCATGGCGCGATAACTGCAGCAGGTGATAGTGAACTTATGCACACCCGGAATGGAACAGGCACTCACCGACAGACTCTCGATATTGAGACACCGGCGGCTGAAAATCATCGAGATCTGATGAAGAAGACTCACCTGATTCTCGGTAAAGACAGAGATTGTAAAAAGTTGATTTTCCATATCCGGATATTAAACGGGTTTATAATACTCTTTGGAATTGAGGAGAATCTCATCGACGCCATGTCCGCCGGGAGTCATGGGGAATACCATATCCTCCTCGTCGATGTTGACATTCAGCAGGAACGCTCCGTCATGGGCCACCATCCTTGAGATGGCCTCGTCAAGATTGTCGCGGTGGGGCACATCCTCCGCGGCAATGCCATAAGCCGAAGCGAGGGTCTTGAAGTCAGGATTTACCATCGGAGTGGCGCTGTAGCGTGAGTTGAAGAAGAGGTGCTGCCACTGACGCACATTTCCGAGGAAATTATTATTAAGGAGCACAATCTTCACATTGACATTATACTCCATAATCATACCCAACTCCTCGATAGTCATCTGCAGACCGCCGTCGCCCACGAAAAGCACTACATTACGATAGGGCACACCTATCTTGGCACCGATAGCTGCGGGTAGACCGAAACCCATTGTGCCGAGTCCGCCGGAGGAGATGCAGCTGCGGGGTGACTTGAATTTGAAATAGCGCACCGAGAAGAGCTGGTTCTGACCAACGTCGGTAACAAGGATGGCATCATGGCCGAAAGCCTCGCTGACCTTATTCACCACCTCACCCATAAGCATCTTGCCGTCAGGGGTGGAGGCCTCAATCTCGCGTTTCATCACACGTTCGCTCTCCACCTCCTCATGCTGAGAGAATGAATCAACCCATTCGCTACGTTTCTGTGGCTCTATGAGTGGTAGAAGCTTGCTCAAGGCAGTCTTGGCTGAAGCATGGATATGGAGGTTGCTCTTGACAGTCTTGTCAAACTCGCTCGCGTCGATGTCAATATGTATGATCTTCGCCGAGGGTGCATATTTAGATGTGTCGCCCGTTACACGGTCGTCAAATCTCATGCCGACGGCAAGGATAACATCAGCCTTGTTGGTATTGATATTGGGTCCGAGATTGCCGTGCATACCCAACAAGCCCTTATTAAGGGGATGTCCGGAGGGTATCGAGGAGAGCCCCAGCATGGTGCAGCCAACAGGGATGTCGGCCTTTTCAGCCAGACTGATGAGTTCCTCCTCAGCTTTAGCTATGGTTATGCCATGGCCGGCGAGAATCATCGGGCGTTTGGCTTCATTGAGGATAGCGGCAGCTTCACTGAGTACCTGCTCCGGAATTTCCGGGTCAGGGTCATAGCTCCGGATAAAAGTGCATGGCTCAAATTTGTATTCAGCCATATTGGTCTGGGCATCCTTTGCAATATCAATCACAACAGGACCCGGACGACCGGATGAAGCTATATAGAAGGCTCTCGCCACAGCCGGAGCTATATCTTCCGGGCGGCGCACCTGGATTGCCCATTTTGTGACAGGGAGCATGACGCTGACCACGTCAGATTCCTGGAAGGCATCCTTGCCGAGAAGAGCTGACTGCACCTGGCCGGTTATGGCCACGATAGGGGTGCTGTCCATAAGAGCGTCATTAAGTCCGGTTGTGAGATTCATGGCACCGGGTCCCGAGGTGGCTATGACAACACCCGGTTTGCCCGAAGCGCGTGCGAATCCTTCGGCGGCATGAATGGCACCCTGCTCATGGCGGGCAAGGTAATGCCGGATACGGTCGGTGAAGTCATAGAGACGGTCATAGACGGGCATGATTGTACCACCCGGATAACCGAATACGGTGTCAACACCCTGGTCGATAAGAGCGCGGATCAGAATTTCCGAACCTGTAATTTTTTCACTCATATATCAGTTTTGCTTTATTCAATTTATAATGGAATGATTCCGGAGAATCAGATATCTGCTCTCACGCCACCCTTGTCGGCCGAGGTCACAGCTGAAGCGTAAGCCTTAAGGGCCCGGCTGACGTGACGGTCGCGGCCACGCGGTGTGAAAGCCTCCTTCCCGAAAGCCTCCTCCTCCTTGCGGCGTGAGGCGAGCTCCTCGTCAGAGAGACGCACGTTGATCGAGCGGGCTGGGATATCGATATCTATAATGTCGCCATCCCTTACCAGGGCAATGTCGCCACCGGCAGCAGCCTCAGGAGAGATATGCCCAATCGACAGACCCGATGTGCCGCCGGAGAAACGGCCATCTGTTATGAGCGCGCACTCCTTGCCGAGGTGTTTGCTCTTGATATAACTGGTGGGATAGAGCATCTCCTGCATACCCGGACCACCTTTCGGACCCTCATAGGTAATAACTACCACATCTCCGCTCTTAACCTTGTCGTGCAAGATGCCTTCGACAGCCTCATCCTGACTGTGGAATACCTTTGCGGGTCCGGAGAAACGGAATATGCTCTCGTCGACACCGGCAGTCTTTACAACACATCCATCCTTGGCAATGTTGCCTCTGAGTACAGCCAGACCTCCATCTTTTACGAAAGCATGGTCGAAATCGCGGATGCACCCCTGTTCACGGTCAGTGTCAAGACTCTTGTAGCGGTTATCCTGGCTCCCCATCACTGTGGTGTGGCGGTGACCGGGGGCGGAATGCCATAAAGCATCAGCTTCGGCAGAGTAATTTTTCCCACCTACGGCATACTTGTCAATCGCCTCCGCGAGAGTCATGCCGTCAACCCGTTTCACGCCGGTATTGACAAGACCTTTGTCGGCCAGTTCCTTCATGATAGAGAGGATACCACCGGCACGGTTCACATCCTCGATATGATAATGCGAATTAGGAGCCACTTTGCAGAGCACAGGTGTCTTGCGTGAGAGAAGGTCGATATCAGCCATGGTAAAATCAGCTCCGGCCTCATTTGCAACCGCAAGGAGATGAAGCACCGTGTTGGTGCTTCCACCCATGGCAATGTCGAGGGTCATTGCGTTAAGCATTGCCTCACGAGTGGCGATATTGCGCGGCAGAACAGAATCGTCGCCATCGCGGTAATATTTATATGTGTTCTCCACAATCGTGGCCGCAGCTTTCCTGAAGAGCTCAACGCGGTTGGCATGTGTGGAGAGAATAGTGCCGTTGCCGGGGAGAGCCAGACCTATAGCCTCGTTGAGCGAGTTCATTGAATTGGCGGTGAACATGCCGGAGCATGAACCGCAGGTGGGGCAACCCTCACGTTCCAGCACCTCCACCTCCTCGTCAGTTACCGACGTGTCGGCAGAGTCGATCATGATGTCGATAAGATCGAGTTTACGGCCATTGACATCGCCCGCTTCCATAGGACCACCTGAGACGAATATCACAGGGATGTTCAGACGCATTGCAGCCATAAGCATTCCAGGGGTGACTTTGTCGCAATTGCTGATGCAGACCATAGCGTCGGCCTTATGGGCATTGACCATATACTCCACAGAATCGGCGATAAGGTCGCGCGAAGGGAGGGAATAGAGCATGCCGTCATGGCCCATGGCGATACCGTCGTCGATGGCTATGGTATTGAATTCAGCTGCGAAGCAGCCGAGTTTCTCGATCTCCTTTTTGACGGTCTGCCCAATCTCGTGAAGATGGGTATGGCCGGGAACGAATTGAGTGAAGGAGTTGACGATTGCTATGATGGGTTTTCCCATCTGCTCCTCCTTCATGCCATTGGCGCGCCATAGGGCACGTGCTCCCGCCATGCGACGACCGAATGTGCTGGCGTAACTTCTGAGTTGATTCACCATAATATTATATTTTACCTGTAGTACATGCGAGCGGGGACAAGGGTCCGGCTACATGAATAAAAAATCAATGTAGATAAAGTTTGGCAAAATTATGCAAAAAAATTCAAAGTAACAAATAAAAATCAAAATATAGGTGAACGACAAAGAAAGCAGCCTGAAAGGCCGCCTTCTCATACTTAACCGAAAGTGATTTATATCTGGGTCACATCAGTTGTATACCGGCCTTTTTGCATTTTTCGATCTGGTCGTCGGGCCATATCGAAGCCTGCACTTCTCCAATATGGGCTTTCTGGAGAAGGAACATACAGAGACGGCTCTGACCTATGCCTCCACCTATGGAATAGGGTAGTTCACCCTCGATAAGGCGACGGTGGAAATTCAATTCACCTCTTTCGGGGCATTCTCTGAGATCAAGCTGGCGCTTCAACGACTCCGGACTTACACGGATGCCCATGGAAGAGAGCTCGAATGAACGGCCGAGCACAGAGTCCCAGACGAGGATATCACCATTCAAACCGGTGTAGCCCTCCTCATTGGGTGAGCTCCAGTCGTCATAGTCGGGAGCGCGTCCGTCGTGCGGCTCTCCGTTGGTGAGAGGCGCACCGATTCCGATAAGGAAGATGGCTCCATATTTCTTCGCCGCCTCCGACTCCCTCTCGGCCGGTGAGAGCTCAGGATACTCATCGAGCAATTGCTGCGAGTGGATGAAAGTAATCTCCTCAGGCAGTCGGGGAGTGATGTGCGGGAATTGACTATAGACCTTATGTTCCGTCTCGCGGATGGCGTTATAGATTTTTCTCACCGTCTCCTTGAGATAAGAGAGATTGCGGTCTTCCTCACGGATAGTCTTCTCCCAATCCCACTGGTCGACGTATAGCGAGTGAAGGTTGTCAAGATCCTCGTCGGCACGGATTGCATTCATGTCGGTATATAGCCCGTAGCCCGGGTCGATACCGTAAGTGCCTAATTTCACTCTTTTCCATTTTGCGAGAGAATGCACCACCTCCGCTTTTCTATCGCCGAGCGCCTTTACGGGGAATGACACGGGACGTTCCACGCCGTTAAGGTCGTCGTTAAGACCGGTGCCAGACAATACAAAAAGTGGGGCTGTCACACGGCGCAGACACAAGGCGTCGGCCAACTTCTTTTGGAAAGTGCGTTTAATCATCTTAATTGCCAACTCAGTGGTCTCGGGAAGTAGCTTCTGCTTGTAATCTTTGGGAATAATAAGACTCATGTTTAAAGTTTTGAAATGTTTCGTATTGTTATTTATGCTGCAAAGATAGCAACAATAATTTAATTGTGCAAGAGAAATTGAGTAATGATGAAATTTTTGATTAAATTTTTATCTTCTTTATGCGCTGAGGGGTATGTCTTGAGCGTAGAATCAGCGGGGTGGTCTCCACCAGCACGTTCGACGTGTCAAGACCTAAAGCGTTGACAGGGCTCAATTTGATACGTTTAAGGTGTTCATACATTCCCATTATTACTCTATGAAGGGTGGAACAGTAGCTTTGTGGCGAAAATTTTCGTGAGATAAGATAAAACTTGAAATCTCCAGGAATTCCGAGCACACGCAGCGAAGGATAGCCTGAGCGCAGGTCAAGTTCACCGCTCTCTACAAGATCACCCACAATCTGGCGGAAGTAGAGAGTGACCTTCGGCTCCACGCGGAACCCTAACTTAATACCGATGCTCCACATTACTCCCGGGATAAGTTGCCGGGAGCTATATTCAAGCGTGTCGGGAGAGTCGGTATATTCTATTCTCAGGATAAAATAATGGTCGGCCCGTTTCGGCTGTTTCTTTATCAATGAATACAGAATCTTAGTCTCCACCATATCCGAATCAGGTGAATGGCTGATAAGGACCAGATTGGAGGAATATTTCGGTATCTCCTTATCGTCATGGATACCGGCTATTGTGGCGAGCGAGTCATGCACATCGGCATATTCGACATACTCCGACCGTATGCAGCTTGCCTTATACCATATTATAATTACGACGCATAGAGTGAGGGCAATAAGCATAGTGTACCAGCCACCGTGCATGAATTTGAAGGCATTAGCCACAAGGAAGCTGCACTCAATCAGAGCGAATATGATAAAGAATGTCCAGGCAGCCCATGCGGGGGCTCCCTTATGTCTGAGCCATATGGCAATAAGCATACTGGTCATTATCATGGTGATAGTGATGGCCAGTCCGTAAGCCCCCTCCATAGCCGAAGATGACTTGAACAGTAGCACTGTGATAACACAGCCGAGGAAGAGAAATACATTCACGGCCGGGATATAGAGCTGACCCTTCTCAGTAGTGGGATACTTGATTCTGAGGCGTGGCCAGAAATTGAGGTTGATTGCCTCCGACACAATGGTGAAAGAGCCGCTTATCAGCGCCTGCGATGCAATGATGGCCGCTAATGTAGACATAGCGATGCCGATTCCGACAAACCAACCGGGCATGACGCCGAAGAAAGGATTGACATCCGCTTTCACACTCGCAGGATTAGCGATAATCCAGGCACCCTGACCCATGTAATTGAGTATGAGCATGACCTTGACAAAAAGCCATGCTGCCGAGATGTTCCAGCGACCGCAGTGCCCGAGGTCGGAATATAACGCCTCCGCTCCGGTGGTGCAGAGAAATACGGCACCGAGTACAAGAATCCACCCCGGATAATCCCAGAGCATACGGAAGGCATAGAGAGGATTTAGAGCTTTCAGCATAGCCGGGTAATGAACCAGGTTGCATATTCCCAGCACCCCTAACATAAGAAACCATAGGAGCATTGCGGGGCCGAAGAGACGGCCTATGGCCGACGTGCCGAAAGGTTGGGCAATGAAAATCACGGCGATGATAATCAGGGAGAAGAGGAGTACGGGGGGATCGGTCATGACACCCGAAAGACCCTCCATGGCAGAGGTGACAGTCATCGCCGGGGTAATGACACCATCAGCAACGAGCGTGCTGGCACCGAGAGCCGCCACGAGAAAGAGCCATTTTATATTTGATTTCCTGATAAGTGAATATAGCGCGAGAATGCCACCCTCACCCTTATTGTCGGCGCGGAGGGCTATAATGACATACTTGACAGTGGTGAGCAGCGTGAGTGTCCAGAAGATACACGATACAGCCCCGATTATATAATCAGGTGTGAAATTCTCATTGACGTGGCATATCGCCTTCATCACATAGAGGGGGGATGTGCCGATGTCACCGAACACGATACCTAAAGTGACGAGGAGTCCGAGTGCGGTGACAGGGCGTAATTTTTTTGTGGAACCGGATTGGGTATTCTTCATAATTCAAATGCGGAAAGAGAATGGTTTAGTTGTAAACAAATATGAATGCCGAAAATATTATTTGAGGAATTAAAAATAATGGTTAACTTTGCATCCGGAAACCGAAAGCCGGTTATTCTTTCCGGAAGAACAGGGGTGTGAATCCCCGACAGTCTCGCTACGGTAACAGTCCGACCCTCCGGAAGCTGGTTGGTGATATCATTAACCAGAACCATTATCTTTTTCTTCGAGGATGAGAAAACAGATCCTATTGATACTGACATATTTAAGTGTGCCATGTCTGCTTGAGGCGGCCACGGCATACAATCCGGAAGATTCGGTAAGCCAGATTCTGCCCGACCTCCTTGTAACCTCTGCCGAGAATTCAAAGACGGCGAGAGGCGCCACTCCGCAACAGACCATCAATTCAGAAAATATAAAGCTTAGAGGCATAACCGACATTTCAGACGCGATGCGCCGATTGCCGGGAGTGAACCTGCGCGACTACGGCGGTGCGGGGGGTATGAAGACCGTCTCGGTAAGAGGACTCGGGTCAGAGCATACCGCCATCGTGTATGACGGGGTGGCTCTGAGCGACTGCCAGAGCGGCCAGATCGACCTGTCGCGCTATTCACTCGACAATGTGAGCTCGCTCACTCTCTATGCCGGTGAGAACGATGATATCTTCCTTCCTGCAAAAGCAGCAGCCTCCGCCTCATCGCTTTATATCTCCTCATTCCTTGCACCCTCGACATCCTCGCGCTCAATTTCGCTGCGTGCCAAGATGACCGTAGGGGAGTGGAGCTACTACAATCCCTATATCAACTTCGCCCAATCACTTGGCAACGGCTTCTCCTGGTCGGGAAATGCGGAATTCTCACACTCTAAGAATGATTATCCCTTCACGTTGATAAATGGCGACTTGGTGACACGCGAACGCCGCGAAAACTCGCAGATGAACGCATGGCATGCCGAGCTCAACGGCCGGTGGGATTCCAAAATGGGAACATTGGCTGCGAAGGTGTATTATTATGACAACGCCCGTTATCTTCCCGGTCCGGTAATCTATTACGTGTCGAAAAGCAACGAGCATCTGCGCGAAAGGAACTTCTTCGGCCAGCTTAACTACAAAGGGAGGCTGTCGTCGAAGGTATCGCTTTTAGCCACCGGGAAATTCAACTGGTCGACGTCAAGATACACAGATATCAACGGTAAATATCCCGGCGGAACACTTGACGATTATTACATACAGCGTGAGACGTATATGACTGCGTCAGCGCTTTATATTCCATGCCGGGGAGTATCGCTCGACTATTCGGCCGACTGGACATGGAATAATCTGAGCAGCAATCTTCCGGGCCATATAGATCCTTACCGCAACTCCCTGTTGCAGACTTTGGCGGCCAAATACAGTTCCGGTCACGTCACCATATTGGGCCGCATACTATATTCACTCTATCTCAACGGAGCCCGTCACGGCGATGCCGGGAGTAATGCCTCGCGATGGTCTCCGGCGTTGAGCGTATCCTACAAGCCGTTCTCAAGTCAAGGGTTTTATGTGAGGGGTTCCTACAAGAATATCTTCAGGATGCCCACCTTCAACGAGGCATATTTCGACCATTACGGCAGTATCAATCTTGATCCCGAGACCACCGACCAGCTGAACGTAGGCCTCACCTATGAGACGTCAGGGATTTCATTTCTTGACAACCTCACAGTCACTTGCGACGGCTACATGAACCATGTACGCAACAAGATTGTGGCTGTGCCCTACAATATGTTCATATGGACGATGACCAATTTAGGAAAGGTGAGAGTATTCGGGCTTGATGTGACGCTCAACGGTGAGTTGCGCCTCCACAGAGCACATTCCCTCCTGCTTTCCGGCACATACAGCTATCAGCGGGCGCAGCCGCGCACGTCGCCCGATAAGGCCGACTGGATGAAGCAGGTGGCCTATATCCCCCTCAACTCCGGTTCAGGTTCGCTGACATGGATGAATCCCTGGGTAAACCTTGTGGCCCACTTCACAGCCGTATCAGCACGCTACACCAACAGTTATAATCTGCCGGGAACCCGTATCCCAGGATATGCCGACACGGGACTGGCCATATTCAAGGATTTCAGGGTGAAACACACCATCATAGAGGGGCGTTTCGACCTGCTCAATCTCTTTGACAAACAGTATGAGATTGTGGCCCAGTATCCTATGCCCGGACGCAGCTGGAAGGTCTCGGTAGAGGTGAAATTCTGACGATTCAAGATTACAGACATAACAAACCATATAATTTTTAACCAATAACATTTTCAAGATGAAAAAGCACTATCTCTATGCCATGTCACTGGCATTGGTGTCAATGCTTGGCGCCTGTTCAAATGATGATGAACCGAATGATAACGGAGGAACAGGTGAGCCTGACGAAACCGCTTATGCAGACGTGGCCTATATCCTTAACCAGGGAAACATGGGTCAAAAGGTAGAGGGCCGTTTGAGCGTACTCGACGAGAACCGTCAGGAACTCTCATCAGGCGTATTCCAGGCTGTCAACAAAAGAAGCCTTGGCGACACCCCCCAGTGCGGCATTGCCTACGGTTCAAAGATATACGTGGGTGTGTACGTGTCGAACACCATCGAGATCATTGACCGCAACACTTACAAGAGCATCAAGCAGATCTCGCTTGAGAATTCAGATAAGGGCACTCAGCCCCGCTCAATGGTAGCGAAGAACGGTAAGGTCTACGTGTCGATGTATGACGGATATGTGGCTCGTCTTGACACCCTCTCCATGGAACTCGATGCCTCGGTAAAGGTTGGTCCCAATCCCGAGAATATCGAGATTTTCAACAACCGTATCTATGTGCCCAATTCAGATGGCATGAACTATAAGGTAGGTTACGGAGAGACCGCTTCAGTTGTCACACTTGAGCCGTTTGCCGTTGAGGAGACAATCAAAGTGCCTCTGAACCCCAACAAATTCATGACCGACGGTACAAACCTCTTCCTTCTCTCCATGGGTAACTATGGTGACGTTGATGCCGAGGTTTACAAGATGGTGGAGAAGGTCAACGACAAGGGTGAGAAAGAGATTGGTTTCAACAGCATTGCCAAAGCAACCCTGGCAGCTGTCGGCGCAGGTAAGATCTACATGGTGAACGCTCCTTACGGAGGCACCGTGTCATATTCACGATATGACATAGCCAGCGGCACAACCAGAGAGATGAAATGCGATGAGGTAAGCTATCCCTCCGGAATAGGTGTTGATGCCGAGAACGGCACACTTCTTATTTCGGCGATGCCTCTTGACGGAGGATACGCCAGCTACGTCCTTCCCGGCACATTGTGCGAGTATGATCTGAACGGCCTTTACAGAAAGACATACAATATCGGTTCAGGTCCTGCTGTAATCTTCTTCTAATTCCAACCGGACATGTCACAGCTCAAAAGAATCAGCCTGTGCATATCGCTTATGGCATTGGCCATCCTGTCTTCATGCAGGATGGCCAATGGTCATTCAGAAAAGAGCGGTGAAAAGGTTGACTTCAAATACTCGACACTTCTCAAGATCGAGGATTTTGAGAAGTACTCACTTGTAGAGATAAAGAATCCATGGGACACCACCAAACTGCTTGGGCAATATCTCCTGATAGATAAGGAGGGGAGTGTGCCCGAGGGGTTTGAGGGGGTCAAGGTAATCCGCACACCGATTGAGAAATCGGTGGTGTTCTCAGCCATACATGCCTCATTGATCAATGAATTAGGCGCCGGAGATGCCATAAAGGGGGTATGCGATGCCGAATATGTCTATCAGTCGAATTTGGTTGCCGGATTAAAGTCGGGCGAGATAACCGACTGCGGCAACAGTATGAATCCGAGTGTGGAGAAGATAATACGCCTATCGCCCGGAGCCGTGTTTGTGTCGCCGTTTGAGAATGTCACCGGGCATGGCAAACTTGACCAGGCGGGCATACCGGTGGTGGAATGCGCCGATTATATGGAGGTGTCGCCTCTTGCACGTGCCGAATGGATTAAATTCTACGGTCGTCTCTTCGGAGAGAGCGGTAGAGCCGACTCCATCTTCAGCGAGACCGAGAAGGAGTATACCCGCCTGAGGGATATGGCAGCGAAGACTACGGAGCGTCCGAAGGTGCTTCTTGACCGCATCTACGGCCAGTCTTGGAATGTGCCCGGTGGAAACTCAACCATGGGTATAATGATAAGGGATGCCGGAGGAGACAATCCTTTCGGGTCAGACCCGGCTTCGGGAAGCCTGAAACTCAGTCCGGAGAAGGTGCTGTATGAAGCCGGGGATGCCGACATATGGCTGATCAGATATGCCTATGACAATGTGAACCTGTACAGTCTTGCGGAGGATAATGCCATGTACACACGATTCAAAGCCTACAAGGAGGGGAATGTATATGGCAGCAACTCCTCAGTGAGCAATATATTCGAGGATGTTGCGTTTCATCCACAATGGCTTTTGGCCGACCTTATCAGCCTGTTCCATCCGGAATTGACGGATGTTGAGGTTGCCAAGACCTATTTTGATAAAGTTCCAGCTGAATGACACGATTTGTTATCCTTCTACTTCTGACCGTGGTTCTGTTCATGGCCAATATCTTTTTCGGAGCCATAGATATCCCCTTCGGGGATGTGGTGTCAGCTCTGAAAGGGAATATCGCATATGACAATCCTATAGGATTCATAGTGCTTGGGAGCCGCCTCCCCCAGGCGGTGACAGCCTTACTGGCCGGAGCCGGTCTTGCAGTTGGTGGACTGTTGCTTCAGACCGCCTTCCGCAATCCGCTTGCCGGCCCATCGATATTGGGAGTCAGCTCCGGAGCGAGTCTGGGGGTTGCTCTTATAATGCTGCTTTTAGGTGGCGGTTTCAGTATCGGCGGTTGGTCGTGGGGTGGAAGGGTAGCTGTGGTGACCGGAGCATTTGCCGGAAGTCTTTCAATCATGGGCATACTCATGTTATTGTCGGCTGTGGTGAGAAGCGACCTCATGTTGTTGATAACCGGCATCATGATCGGTTATCTCACCTCATCGGTGGTGACGCTTCTCTCGTCATTGACCACAGCTCAGGGACTCCAGGGATTTGTAATGTGGGGGATGGGTACGTTTGGCGATGTCTCCGGTGACCAGCTTCCATGGTTTGCCGCAATAACGGCAATAGGTCTTCTGATGTCGATGTTGCTTGCCAAACCATTGAATATTCTTCTGTTGGGAGAGAACTACGCCCGGAATTTAGGGGTGAGAGTCATGTTGGTGAGGAACAGCCTTCTCTTTACAACCGGAATACTTACAGCAGTGATAACCGCCTATTGCGGTCCGGTGGCATTTATCGGCATGGCAGTTCCGCACATGGCGCGTATGTATTTCCGCACCGACAATCATTGGGTGCTTCTTCCCTCAACGATGCTTATCGGAGGGATAATGGCCTTAGCCTGCAATGTTGTAAGCACAATACCGGAATCAAACATCATCCCTATAAACGCACTCACGCCGGTGGCCGGAGTGCCTGTGATTCTGTATGTGTTGTTGAAAAGAAGATAACCATCCATTACATGAATCCGGCATCGCGCATGATGTCGGTATCGGAGAGGAGAGTCTGTGTGAGTCCGTCTGCACAAACTCTCCCTTCGTGCATTATGATGGAACGCGGACATAGTTGACGGGCCATGTCGAGGTCGTGCGTCACGAGCAGAATTGTGTGACGGAAGCTGTCGAGAAGATTTATGAGATTATTTCGGGCACATATGTCAAGGTTGGCTGATGGTTCGTCAAGAACGAGAATGTCAGGCCCCATCGACAGAACAGAGGCAATGGCCGCCGAGCGCCGCTGACCACCCGAGAGCTGGAATGCGGCCTTGTCGGCCACATCATGAAGACCCACGGCATTCAGCGCGTCGTCGACCCTGTGTCTCACTTCATCTTCCGGCAGATGCATATTACGCGGCCCGAAGGCTACGTCATCGTAGATTGTGGGCATAAAAAGCATATCGTCGGGATTCTGAAACACCATTCCTACAGCCCGTCTCACTTCCGGAGCTGTTTTCTTGGTGACCGGAATACCCCCTATGTTTACCTCGCCCGAGGTGGGGAGCAAGAGGCCGTTGGTGTGAAGTATCAGGGTAGATTTTCCCGAGCCGTTCAGGCCGAGAAGAGCCACACGCTCGCCATGGGTTATGGTGAGTGAGACCCCTTTCAAGGCTTCGGTGCCGTCGGGATAACGATAGGTGACATCGGTAAATTTTATGAAATGATGACTCATGAGGCAGTGTTACTTATGCAGGAATTGAACTACAAGTGAGGAGAAGTCGATGAATCTCAGACAGGCAATCAGTGCAGTCCATACTATAAGCCATATCCATGCGGAGCTGTTCCAGCGCATTGTTGTGCCAAGAGGGAGCGAGCCGTCGAAACCGCGGGCCAGCATGGCCCGGTGAATGTCGGTGGCACGCTGCATGCTACGTATCAACAGCTGCCCTATGAAGCGTCCCCACATAGAGAGGGGGTATGACTTACGTCCATAACCACGGGCGGCACGCGCTCTTTTCATCACTATCACCTCCTCCATCACCACGCTGATATAGCGGCATGTGAGATGAAGCTGAGTGGTGAGTACAGATGGACAGCCCAATTTACGCAAGGCATTGATGGTGTCGATAATTCCGGATGACTCCACCAGGATAAGAATAGCCTGAAGAGAGAGAAGACCCCGGAGCAGGATGGATATGAAACTTACCCAGCCCCGGTTGACGGCAACATTGCCGATGCGGAAAGCAGTCTCTGTATCGATAAAGGGATTGAAGATACCAATCAGGGCCACCAACGGGATTATGAGGAGCGACTTCAGAAAAATCCTGCGGAACCCGCATCCCTCCATCTCAGAGGCGATGATGGGATAGGCCGCCAACCATATCAGTTTCTGGGGGGAATACAGAGGCACGCTCAGAACAGCCACAAGATAGAGGAGGGTCACGATAAGCATGGCCTGTTCCTTACCCTGCGCCGAATTGACTTTACGGGCAGATAGACTTATGTATCTCTGTTCAATGCTTGCCATCGGCGAAACTCCGTTATCTGTCAGCGACAGCCTTGCGGCGGTTGCGGAAAATAAGCGCGCATATGCACCATAACATCACCATTACAATCACACCTCCGACAATTCCGGCAAAGGTGGAGTCATAGTCTGGCATGAAAGCTGTTGAGGGTATGCTTGCAACCCCTAATTCGGTTGCTCCCGTAACCTTTGCAATCGACCATTCAAGTCCGTCGGGATTTTCAGAAGCGATCCATGTGAAAGCCACAGCCATCAGTATGGCAGCCCCGGCCAGACAACCGATCAACACTCTGCCTCTTCGGGAGATTTTAGTGCCGGTGACATGAAACGTATCCCTCTGAAGACTATAGAGAGAATCAGGCTTATAAGCCGCGACAAAAGCGATTACAAGACCCGTGGCCACACCTTCGCAAAGTCCGATGGCGAGATGGATTGAGGTCATGAGTGCAAGGAACTGAGATGATGAGAGAGCCGTCACACCCGAGAGCTCAGTCTCGGCAGTGACCAGCAGCGCTCCAAACTCAAGCCCTGCCACACACGCCACGACAGATGCCAGGATAACGCGCCACGACTTGGTGGACTTACCTGCGATAGGACGGTATATGAGGGGATAAGCCACAAGACAGCTCATGGCCCCCATATTAAGGATATTGCATCCTAAAGCCATGAGACCGCCGTCGGCGAAGATAAGACATTGGATAATAAGCACGGAAGAGAGGGTGATGAAAGCGGCCCAAGGCCCGAGGAGAGCGGCTAAGAGCACGCCCCCGATGATGTGTCCGCTTGAGCCGGTGCCTGGAATGGTGAAATTAATCATCTGGGCAGCGAATATGAAAGCTCCCATCACTCCCATCATGGGCACGATGTCGTCACGCCGTATGGCTTTGACTTTGTGAGAAGAGATACCGATAAGCACAGCCGCTGCCGCGCCGGCCACACCGGCTACGGCAGGCGACACCAGTGCGTCTGCCATGTGCATAATATAACTGATTTATTGGTTATGTTTCCCCCTGCTATCACTTATATAAGCACCACAGGGTTTCAATTATATTAACACTTCACCTAAAACTTTTGTTTTGGAGACACAGGCCGGTGTCTCATTATCATAATGGGTCACAAAAATTAAGGATGAATTATTTCTAAAAAAGTGGCGCCAGCGGGAAGATTTAAAATAATCATGTGCCACAGGCAAGACCC
>CANPMT010000073.1 GCA_947575235.1 uncultured Porphyromonadaceae bacterium | reverse complement strand
GGATCTCCTGGAGCTGCATCTTTGCCCAGAACTGGATGAGGTGAACCACGAGGAATGCGAGGATCACGATACCGAGCACGAGCATGTTCTGGCTTGACCACTCAACGTTTTTGGGACGTTTTGAGATGGAGTAGCGGTCGTTGCCGCGTGCCTTGCGGTTCTGAAGGGTGAGCCATACCGCATAGATGATGTGGAGGATGATGAACACAGCCAGACCTGCCGATGCAATGAGTGCATACCAGTTGGCGCCGAGGAACTCGCAGATCGAGTTGTAGGCAGCCGGCCAGCAGATGGCTATGGAGTTCATCAAACAGTGAAATGTGACGAACAGGACGAGCACGGCACCGGTGACGGCCATGACGAACTTACGTCCTACGGATGAGGATGATAACCACATAGCAGTTTTTGATTTAATTAGTTGTTATTTTAGTTATTTAGTTTATTTTCAAGTGTTTCGCACTTAGCGTGGAGCCTTCCGGGCGCATCCGTCGGGACACACCGGAGGGAATTATGTGCAAAATTATGATAATTTGCCGATAAAGCAAAGTTTTTGGCCCCCTTTTTTCAGTCAATAATGCGCAATGTGGCGAGCGACCGGCCGTCGGCCGCGTTGCGGATGGTGTAGACACCCCCTGGCAGACGGCGTCCTGACCGTGTGGGTTCCCATTGTACTTTCCCGGTCGGGGAGGCGGTGAGTGTGGCGGCGGTCTCCCCGTCGGGCCCTGTGATGAGTATGGCGGTGTCAGGTTGCAATCCGCTCACGGTGATGTAGCCCATGTAATCGGGGTTAAGATTACGTGGTGTCACCGTCACCTCCCCGTTGCCTGTAGTGCCGGCGGTGGAGGGGTGGAATTCCCCTATCCCGCTGAAGGTGGATATTAGGAGGGAGTTGCGTCCGGGATGCCACGCGAGATTGTAGATATGGTCGTCGGGCAACGGTGTGGCGGCAGCGGTAAGTTCTCCTGCTATGCTGTTGCCGTCGGGTGTGAGGCATATCACACCTCTGCCGTAGGTGCCGATCCATATGCACCCGTCGGGACCGGTGGTGACGGCACTCACGCCCACCGACTGCAGGGTGCGGAGCACGTCGCGCTCATCCTTGCGCATAGCTCCCGGGCGATACACTGAGTTCTCATTATCGAAGACTTCCGATGGGCGTGCCACGATGACACCGTTGTAGGTGCCTATCCAGAGGTCGCCGGTGAATGGATTCTCGTAGAGGGTATAGATGTAATCTTTTGTGACCTTCCCTCCGGTAGGGTCGGTGAGAGCGTCGAGTGTGGCGATACGGTCGTCAGAGGGGTCGTCGGGTGTGCCGTTATGGTCGAGCAGGTAGACCGGCTGGCCGAATCCTCCGGAAGCTAAGGCAATCATGTTGCGGTTGTCGGGGTGGCGGAGAGCGAGCGAGAGTTGGTAGTTTGAGAGGGGTGTGCGCATCGGCACCGGAAGCACCCTGGTGGTGATGAATGAACCGGGGTCGGTGTTGGCCGGGCGTATCCGCTTTAGGTCGTCGGGTGTATAGTAATGCAGCTCAGCGTTATAGTCGCCTGAGCCAGAACGGTTGGTGTTATTGAAGAGCATCCACAGGCGTCCCTCATTGTCGAACGAAGGGGCTGAGAAATTGCAAAGCATATTCCAGGCCGACATCTCGGGATAGGCTTCGATGAAGCCGGGAATGGCGCGGCATCTGTCGTTGGCATTTCCTGCATGGAGGGGAATCTCCTCGGGAGTTCCGAGCGACACGCGTCCCCAGCCTGAGGTTGTGGAGGCTGCGAATACATGGTCAGGGTCGTTCGGGTCAACCGCCAGCCCTTTAGGGGAGGAGAGGGGGTAGACTTTCTTATAAGAGGCGTAGCCGGCTGAGGAGGCCACCTCTTCCGGTGTGTGATAGGTGGGGGATAGGTCATACCAGCCATCGGCCGAGAGCACGTTGACCCATAGCGGTGCTGTGCCTGAGAAGGAAGCCCCGAACTGGTCGGCACCATGTGCGCCAAGAAGCATCCCATAGTCGGGGTGCCAGGTCATGGCGCTTGGCATGAAAGTGTTGGGAGCGGAAGGTAGATACACTTTACTGACATCGCTCCAGGTGCCATCGTTAAGATGGCGGGTGTATATCCCATCCCAGCTTTTGAAGAAAGTGAAGTCGGAGAGATCCCATGAGCCGGAGGGGCGCCAGCTGTCGGCGGTCTTGCGGGTGGTGCGTATGGCGCGGGCTGAGAAATCAGCCGCAGGGTCGGCTGAGGTGAAGTCAGGGTCGATGCCTGTAATCAGCTGATAGGCATCATTCTCTGAATATATATAGTAGCCCTCGCGGTTAGGGATGGCATTCTTATAGGTGGGGAAGGTGACGGAATAACGGTCCTCGAGAAATGTTATCTCCTGATTGAGCACGGTGTGCAGGTGCCATTCGCCATCATGCAGGGTGGCGGTGTTGAGGGTGTATCCCCGGCTTCCATCGGGACGTGCGGCGAGAAAAGCGAAAGTCTTGTCGGTAAGTGGCATCAGACTCACCGGATTTGCCAATCCTGCATCACTGACGAGATATTCCGGTGCGTCTGAAATGTGGAGGTTGAGGGGTTGCATCTCTGGCTGTGAGTCACCGGTGAGTGTGATTTCATAGGCTGTTGAGTTGGCGAAGGCTATGAGGTGGTCGCCGACAGAAGCTATCCAGTCGATCGGTGAAGGGGTAAGTATGGGTGAGGTGACGGAATGTGTGTCGGGGTTGATAGAGGCATAGCCGTAGGTCGCGCCGATCCATATCCGGTTGTCGGCCGGTGATAATGTGAGTGAGTTGATTTTGTTGACACCCCGTAGCGAGATATTGTCGAGCCCATATACAGGGAACGGCTCTGCGTTGTCGGGATGAATCCAGATATCGCCGTTCTCGCCGGCGGTAATGAGAGAGCGGATAGCGGGGGAGTAGGTAGCCACCCTTACAGTGATGGGCATGCCTTGCTGTATGGCCGGGAGAGGGATGAAGCCATTGGCCGGATCCAGCTTGTCAAACCGGAATATGGTGGAATGGTTCACACTCCAGCTTTGGCTGGTCTTGTCGAAAATCTCCTGGTGGGCGTGGATATAGGCAAACCGTTCAGTATCAATGATCCGGTCGACCTGAGGGTAGAATGCGGGATGAATCTGCCAGCTCCCTGAGAGGGTGGCGAGGAGTGCAAAAAAAATTGAGTTCATCAAACCAGAAGATTTTAGAAGTGTTAATAAATAAAAAACGATTCAATTATGAAGAAACTTGTACTCACATCCGCAGTGGCATTGCTAAGCACCGCTGCTGCTTTCGCCCAGCATGCCGGACAGGCCGGTATCGGTGTCAACCTTGGTGTAAATCCTGTGCTTGAGGGAAGCGGGAGCCCCACCCATTTCATGTTGGGCGGTCGGGTTCAGTATTCAGCAACCGACCTTATCCGCCTTAATGCCGATTTCAACTACGGCTTCGAGGATAAGTCGATAAGTATTTTCACGGCAGAGGCCAACATCAATTTCATGATTCCGCTTTCATCGGGCTTCTATCTCTATCCGTTGGCTGGCCTTGGATATGGCAACGTACACTACGATTTCGGAAACGGGAACGGTCATAACTCCGGGAAGTTCGCTTTCAATATCGGTCTTGGCGGAGAATATGAGTTCACCAGTAATTTCGCTGCCGGACTGGAGTTCAAATACCGTTACATGAAAGATTACGGCTCACTTCCGGTAATGCTCAACTTCAGCTATAAGTTCTGACACACAAAGAGAGTGTGTGGGATTGAAGTAGACACCTTCCCGGGCACTCTCCTGAGAGTTTCTACATCCTTATATATCAAGCTGGCTCGAAAGGGTCAGCTTTTTTGTGGGCTGTACGCGGCTGATGCAGTCGAGCATCGGGAGTAGGTTTGAATAAGCATGGGCCAGCACCACGAAATCGAGCTCTGTCTCATCCTTCTCGTAGTTATACTCTATGAAGAAGGTGGAGAGATGAATCTTGTGCTCATTGAAAACGCGGTGGTAAGCGCTGAGGTCTCTGACAATACCATTTACAGTCAGGTTTATGACCTTCGATTCCTGCCCGAGTTTACGTTTCTTCTCATACTGTTCGAAAGCCACGAGAGTAAGCAGTATAAGTATGGTGGCGCCTATCGAGATGAAATACATCCCTATACCGACTGCCATACCGATAATAGCCGTCATCCATATTCCGGCGGCTGTTGTAAGTCCTCTCACGGCCCCCTTCATATGAATCATGGCGCCGCCGCCGAGGAAGCCTATACCGGTTATCACCTGGGCTGCGATACGTCCCGGGTCGCCGTTCTTGAGACCGAGATACACCTGGGGCACATAAATAGAAAGGAGCATGGCAAGGCATGCTCCCATCGATATGAGTGCGAAGGTGCGTATGCCGGCAATCTGCCCCTTGCGTTTCCGCTCGGCGCCGACAATCATGCCAAGCAGCATGCTCAGGACGAGCCTGAACATGCTGTTGGTCATGTCGACCTCAAGAGAGTTTATACTGTCGAGAAAGTTCAATCCTCCTCCTTCATGTTGTGGAAGACATTCTGAACGTCCTCGTCGTCCTCAAATTTCTCAAGAAGCTTCTCGATAGCCTCGCGCTGTTCGGGTGTAACCTCCTTATAGTCGGTGGGGATACGCTCGAACTCAGCCGATACGATTTCAAGGCCGCTCTCCTCCAGGAATTTCTGCAGGTTGGCGAACTGCTCGAAAGCACCGTAGATCATCCACTCCTCATCCTCGGCCTCAAGTTCAGCCTCGAAGTCCATGAGGTTGAGCTCAAGTTCCTCCATCTCAGTCTCGGGATTCGGCTTTACGTGGAACACGCTCTTATGGTCGAAAAGGAATGAGAGTGAACCCTGGGTGCCGAGAGAACCTCCGTGTTTGTTGAAGTAAGAACGCACGTTGGCAACGGTGCGCTGGTTATTGTCGGTAGCGGTCTCCACCACGATAGCAATGCCGTGAGGGCCGTATCCTTCGTAAACAATCTCCTTATAGTCGCCGGCATCCTTGTCGGTGGCTTTCTTGATGGCGCGCTCAACAGTATCCTTAGGCATGTTGGCGGCTTTGGCGTTCTGCATGAGCACACGCAGACGTGGGTTCATGTCGGGGTCGGGACCACCGGCTTTTACAGCTATGGTTATCTCCTTTCCGATACGGGTGAACGTGCGGCTCATGTTGCCCCAGCGTTTCAGTTTCCTTGCTTTGCGATATTCAAATGCTCTTCCCATTTGTATATATAAGTTGTTGTTTTAATTCAGTTTTCCTTTATTTTGAGAGGCAAACAGAGAGGCTTTTCAGCGCAATGAGGCACCCGAAGCCTCGAGAGCCTTGATGATTTTCTGCATCACGGCGTCAATCTGCTTGTCGTTGAGGGTCTTCTCGTTATCCTGAAGGGTTATGGCTATGCCGTATGATTTCTTACCTGCAGGGAGGTTCTTTCCTTCGTAGACGTCAAAGAGAGTCACGTCCTTGAGCAGCTTACGCTCAGACTTGCGTACAATCTCTGCAATCTGTGCGAAAGAGACGTTGCTGTCGATCAGCAGGGCGAGGTCGCGGCGCACAGGCTGTGTCTTGGGGAGGGGTGAATATGTCACCTGATGGTTGGCCACGAGTTTGAACAGAGCGTTCCAGTCGATCGACGCATAAATCACATCCTGTTCAATCTCAAAGCGTTTCAGCAGCTCATGACGAAGTATGCCGAGTTCGCCGATACGCTTACCCTGACGGGTGGCGATATTGAGGCGGGCGGCGAAGAACTCGTCAGTGTCCTGGGTATAAGCCACGGCACCCTCGGCCAATCCGAGCACGCGGAATATGTTGGCCACAATCCCCTTCATATCGAATGCAGAAGCGGCGGCCGCTTTCTGGTTCCATGAGGGGAGGAAGAAATCGCCTGTGAGCCAGAGACCCAGCTCCATGTGCTCGGTGAAAGGAGCGAGAGGTTTCTCCTCACTTACCACCTTCTCAGGGTTATGGCTGTAGACGTTGCCAAACTCATAGAAGCGCAGGTTTCCGGCCTTGCGGTTCACATTATGGGCAATGCACTCCAGACCGCCGAAAAGGAGAGTCTGACGCATCACCGAGAGATCGTTGCTGAGAGGGTTCATCACCTTCACGCAATTCTCGAGGGGGAATTGTTTGGAGTTCTCGTAATAGCTTACAGCCGAGAGGGAGTTGTTGAGAATCTCCATGAAACCCTCGCCCGTAAGGCGGTCGCTCACGAGCTGCTGGAGCTGATAGCTCAGGTCAGTGTCGCCGCGCTGCGAGAGGTTGGCGTGCATCTCTGTGCCGAATTCCACATTATTGTAGCCATATACGCGAAGCACCTCCTCCACAATGTCGCAAGGACGGGTTACGTCAACGCGATAGGCGGGCACGCGGAGATGGAGCAGGTCAGGATTAGCCTCGTCACGTTCCACATTAATCTCCAGGGCACGGAGAATGGCTATTACCAGCTCATCAGGTATATGCTTGCCGATGAGGCGTGTGCAATAGTCGAGCGAGAAATCGAATTCGGCGTCGGCCACCGGTTGCGGATAGATGTCGACAATCTCGCCGCAGATCTCACCGCCGGCCAGTTCCTTGATAAGGACGGCAGCCAGTTTGGCGGCGAAGACAGTGATGTTGGGATCGGCACCGCGCTCGTAACGGAAAGAGGCGTCGGTGTTAAGGCCGTGACGGCGGGCAGTGCGGCGGATACGTGTGGGGTTGAACCATGCACTCTCAATGAAGACATCCTTCGTGTCGGCTGTCACGCCTGACTCCAGACCTCCGAACACACCGGCGATACACATGGGCTCCTCGGCATTGCAGATCATGAGGTCGCTGGCATCGAGCTTACGCTCCACACCGTCGAGAGTGACGAAGGGGGTGCCTTCGGGACAAGTGCGCACAACAATCTCCTCACCCTTTATTTTGGCGAGGTCGAAGCAGTGCATAGGCTGTCCGAGACCGTTAAGTATGAAGTTTGTAATATCGACGATATTGTTGATGGGTCGCTGTCCGATTGTGAGGAGGAGATTGCGGAGCCATTCGGGCGATTCCTTCACTTCGATGTTGCGGATAGTGATGCCGGAATAGCGGGGTGCACCCTGGAGATCCTCTACGCGCACTTTCACTGCGCCGTCCTGACGGTCGATAGCGAATGATGACACATCGGGGAGTGCGACTTCGGGTATGCCGCAGTTGGAATTGCCTTCGGCATTCTGGCGGGTGAAGAGGGCCTTGAGGTCGCGGGCCACGCCATAATGGCTTGCCGCGTCAACACGGTTAGGAGTGAGCTCCACTTCGAGACACCAGTCGCTGGTGACGTTGAAATATTCAGCGGCGGGTGTTCCTGCGGCCACAGAGTCGGGGAGCACCATAATGCCGTCATGGCTCTCGCCGAGCCCGATTTCATCTTCGGCACAGATCATGCCGTTCGACTCGATACCTCTGATTTTGGATTTCTTTATCTGGAACTCCTTGTCGCCGTCATAAAGGATAGTGCCGAGGGTAGCCACGACAACAGTCTGACCGGCAGCCACATTGGGAGCTCCGCAGACAATCTGCTGCGGGGCGACGTCGACGAGGTCGTCGTTGGTGACATGGAGATGGTCGGAATTGGGATGAGGCTCACATGTGAGCACTTTTCCGATCACGAGGCCACGCAGGCCTCCCTTGATGCTCTCTACCTCCTCGACCTGGTCGCATTCAAGACCAAGTGATGTGAGAGCCGCTGTGAGCTCCACCGGAGTGAGCGAGAAATCGATGTAGCGTTTAAGCCACTTATAGGAAATATTCATATATTGTTGCTGTCTTTTTCAACCAAAGCGTTCTTTGGCGCAAAAGTAACAAAAAACACGGAATTATGCAAAAGATAACCTCGCGTTTTATCGCGAGGTTATCTGCAGGTTATCTCCCGGGGAGAGTTAGGAATGCTTATTTCAGAGTCTGACTTTCACAAAAGAGGTGCCGCAACGCATTATATAGATACCCCCTTTGACCGGATTTGTCACCCTTATCCCACTCATGTTATAAATCTCGACATCATCCTGCGAGAGATGTATGAGGTCAACGCTGGAGGGGTCTTTTACATTCATCTCCAGAGGACCGAATATAATCTTGAAGCCATCCTCTTTCACGATATAGAAATTGTAGTGTCCCTCCGCAATGCTGCTTTCAAAGGGCTCATCCCATTCCAATACGGCACTCTCTCCACTCTCCAGAAGAACGTTCCTCGGGGAGAGATGGGTGACAATGGTATTATCCATGGTGCATAACACGGGAATCAGGTTACCGCCGAATGTACCTCCTTCAACACTTACTGTAGCGCTGAGCCGGACAGCCTCTCCGTTGATAATATCCTTCTGTGGGTCGATGCTAACTCCCGATACAGTCAGTACCACGGCTTCCGCCTGAGAACTGAATTTGAAGCGTTTGTCGGTGACAGTGAGCGTGAGTCTCACACGCGCTGTGGCATCTTGCGGAATATCTTGCCATATCCCCTCATAGAGGAATGCGGGGGTAACGGTATACTCACCTTCACCCGGCATAGCCCCGGCTTCAATCTCGAACGACTGTTCACGGCCGAAAACAGATATCGAGCTTACCTTTGAGGCGGCCGCATACGTTGTCTCGCCGGTTTCGTTATTGACCATCCTGACACCGAGATTACCTTTGGTGGTCTCGACCCCCACGTTGTAGAAACCCTGATAATTGTTGACGCCGGGGGTGGCGGCACAGAAGACCGGGTTCTTGCTCTTGAGGAGAGAGGCGTTCTTCACACCGAAACTGCCATACAATCCGATTACCGGTTGATAGAATTCCGTGCCGTGGTCGGGAACCATGTCGAAGAAGGCCTCCTGGTTCTTGTTGTAACCGTCGGCACTTCCCCCGATTCCCTGTTGGGTGGGTGAAAGGTTGGTGAGAAGGAAGTAACCGTCGCTCATACCGCCCCAGCCCCAGTTGACATGGAAGTAGTCCCCCGCCTCCCCGTCATAACCATCTATTACAAAGGCGTGCCCTCCATAGCCGTTGAATCCGAAATACACCACGGGGCTATCTTTTGCGAGTTCCTCATATACCAAATTGTTCCATTCGGACACTGTGAAGAAGTCGCGGCGCAATGATCTTAACGACTTGTCAAATTTAAGATGCCTTGTAAGTCCGAAGACACAGTCGCCTACAGATGCTGCAGATGCGGAGAGACCATATTCCATGTTGATGGCCATACCTGTGACGTGCATGAGATTGGCCACGGCAGCCGCTTCTGTAGGTGAATAATTTCCGGAATAATCATCCAGTATGTTGGCCCAGTCAATAGGGTATTGCGAAAGGTCGAGGCGCAGAGCGGTGTCGCCCATAGTGGCGGTGCCTTCACCGGTGCCGCAATCCGGATATTTGAAATGATTCAGCACCTGTGCGATGGCTGTGGCCGCACAGCCGGTGTATGCGCGGGTGCCGTCGGGTCCCTGCGGACAATCATTGTTGTAGGGGAGATCCTGGGTCCAGGTGGATTTCAAGATAGGGGGTAGGGCGCTCTTGGCACTCCGTGTGGGTGCGCTTTCGAAATATCCTGTCGAGAATGCCTCCAGCATATCCATAAGCGCGGGTGGCAGATTGGCCGGGTCAATCCGGCCTGTGTCGCTGTAACCGAGCAGAGAAGCTCCCATCATGTCGTCGCCGGCTGTTATGAGGAAACCGCCCTGACTGTTGTTGAAACAATAGACATTCTCGTTCTCTGAGCTCCATGCGAGCGCGAATCTCCCTGCGGAGAGAGTTGCGGAGCTGCGTTGGCGCTCCATGCCGAGCACACGTGCAAGCGACTCTTCAGGCGAGAGTTTCGCGGCAGAGGCATCCAAAGCCAACAGCGCCAGTAGTGGTAAGTATATCTTGCGCATTATAGTTTATTAACGTGGTAAAGATTTATAAAAAACGGTTCCGGAGAGAAGGCCCGGAACCGTTTTACTTGTTATGCAGATTCAGAGGGCAACCTTTGTGGATTTGCCGTTATGGATCTTGACAAAGACACCATTTACAGGATTATCAACCCGCATACCCTGAAGATTATAATATACAGGCTCATTTTCTCCGGCAACAGATATCTCACCGACAGAAGTGGTGGTCACATATATCGGGGCAGTCGGTTCTGATTCACCATCCTCATATACCACCGACACACTGTAATTGCCGTCGGTTGTCACATCAAAGAGAGGCTCGGTGAGCAGGTTGTCATTTACTTTCTCCCCTTCGATATAAACGTTATAACCCTTAACCTCCATAGGCTGCATAGCGTAGCTGAGGTCATCGATTAAAAGGGCATACCCTTCATCAGAGATATGACGGATGGCTACATATCGGGTGTTCTCAGGAGCTTCGAATTCAATCTTGGTGAATTCGGCATCACTGATTTCCACTGTTTTTGCCGCAGAGAAGTCGGCGGTATCGGTTCCGGTTGAGGAGGTCATGATCTCGATAATCTCCGGGTAATCGCTGTCATATGCACGGGCGAGGAACTCAACCTTGCGGTCGGCACTGTTCAGTGCGGGAAGCACAAGATAGTTGTCGCTTGGTGAGCCGTCCTCATTCCCCCAGAAGAGAAGCGCTTTGTCGCCCGAGGCGGCTGCGAGGCCTTCGGCTTCCACTGAGAAATCGGCGACAGTACATGCCATCAGATGGAACAGATTGGGAACATTGCTGTCAATCCAGTTCTCATCGGATATGGTAGGTTTCTGGTCGATGTCAATGACGGTATACCCTCCTAAATAACCCTTTGTGCCGAATGAGCGGGCAAAGACGTCGTAATCATATACGGGGTGAAGGTCATACAGCACGTCCAAGGCTCCGTCGTCGAACGACTGCAGACTCTCCATATCGTCAGTGAAACGTTCACCTTTGGCCGGAACAATCCATGAGAGCTGACCGTTGGCATGGGAGAGGTTGGTGGCGAGGGGTAGGAAATCTCCTACGACTTTGAATTTCGCGGAGGCTTTGTTATTGCTCAGGTCGGCATCTTCAGAACCTGCATAGTCCCCCTCGAACACCACTTCATAGGTTACCTCATGCTCACCTATGGCGATATCCTCCGGAAGAGTCACTTTGAAGTCGCAGAGCGTATGGCGCTCACCCCACGGTCCTTGTGAAGGTCGGCCGCTCTCACCGATTTTCTCACCATCGAGATAGGCGGTGACGTTAAAGTTCTTGGTGGTCAATGATCCGAACACACCAACCTCGACAGAAGCCGTGAGTTCACCGCCGGGTTTGACACGCGGTGTGGCATGCGGGCGCACAAGTCCGAGGTCGTATTTCGGTTTGATACCGAACAGAATGTTATCTATGCAGAAAGCCCCGCCTGCGCCATTGGTCTTTACTCTCCAGCCGAAACGGAAAGTATGGCCGGCCTGCGAACCGTAAGGGGGCCATCCGGAGACACCCATCGAGGTCCAGGAGGGATCCATGTCGTCGCTTCCCCAGTCAGTTAGGCTGGCATCATCCTCCCAGTCGCCGCCATCGTATTGCACTATACCAGAGGCGTCTACTCCTGAGGAACGGAAATACACCCAGTTCATCGTAGCGTCATCCTGTCCCTCGGAAATCAGGATATGGGGCGACACGAGATAGAATTCTCCCGCCTTGTCATTCTCAACATGCAGGAAACCCTTGTCGCGTGTGCCCGTGGGGAAAAGGCCGATTGTAGGATCGTGAGATACGAGCGACACTGTGGCGGTCTCCCCGCTGACAGGAATCACTTCCCAGTCAGCCTCGCCATAAGCGGCATCGGCAAACCCTTCGCTGTAGGGCATACCCAAGGGTGATTCGATGGTGTTGGGCGCGGCTGTCGCAAGCGGTGTGCATAAGCATGCCGCCAAAATTGAAAGTAATGTAGTTTTTTTCATTGGTTAGATTTTATTTTATGATAACCTTCTCGCTTTTTCCATTTACGGTTTTCACATATATGCCGGGTTGCACAGGACGTGACACACGCATTCCATTCAGGTCATAATACCGGATATCATCGGCGTTATCAGTTTCAAATTCATCAATGCCGGATGGGTCAACTTTCACATCCGCATTCTCGGCAAACGGGCTCCGGGCTATATAATAGAGTGAGGTCTTGCCATCCTCGATGGTGTAGAGATTTCGCACAGCCTGTCCGGTGACACGCACAAGATCAATATCTTCGGGCATCTCAATCCGGAAATAGGTTGAAGTCTTTCCGGAGTCCATCACCTCTAATGAACCGATGACTACGGGCATCAGGAAGGTCACATCCGCGGGGATATCACACATGACCTTGACATCCTTTATGTAGTTGGTATCCTGGCCGCCGGTTGTAATCTCTATGGCGACATTCTTTCGTTGTTGAGGATCCACTTCCAGCATATAGGTGGCGTAGTCCTTGTCAAGGGTTACTGAGGCGGAGGCATATGGGTAGAACATACGTTCCTTTGCATCGAAATCCTTCAGATTCACACTCAGTGAGCAGTTGCCGTCGGTCTTGGCTGTGACATAGACACGTATATTCCCGGTTATTTGGCTGAAATCATAAGCGCAATCACCGATAATGGTCATATAGTCGGCCATACCCCATGAGGCGGCTGAATTATTGCATTTGAAGGCTCCTCCCTCAAACGAGGCTGCCGGATACATCTTCCAACCGTTGGCCTGTTCATTAAGATAGTATGTATAAGGAGTGTTCTCTCCGGCTTCTGAATCCTTGAAACCTGCGAAAGAGATATCGGCAATTGAGAAATCGTTTACCGCTTCAGATGTTCTCTTTCCGGCGAGTGCGAAGATGTCAAGCTGGTGAGAAACTGCGTCGTAAGTTACAGGCACGGTAAGAACACCATCGACAGGTTGGCTCAACGGACCGAATGCCGGAGCATCGACTGAGAAGATGCGTCTTGTCGGACTCTTGGGTGAACGTATGTCATCCTTGCAGGTAAACATATTGACGTAGAGGAAACGTCCGTCACGGGTGTCGGTGTCGAATGAACAGGAGGGTTCGGTCACAACCTTGCGTTCAATCATACGTAGAGAGGCAGAGGAAGCGGTGCCGTCACCCTCGAAAAGTTCCACCACATAACGGTCGGCTTCTTTCACCGGTTCCCAGTCAATTGTGAAGCCGGATGGGGAGTAAGAGGTTATCTCCCATGTGGTTACAGTGGGTAATTCAGGAAGTAATTCCACCACCTTATAGCTGCGTATGGCGATATTGCTACCGCAGATATTGGTGATACGCGCCGAGAGCTGGTTATATTCATAGGTGCCTAATTCCACAATGTCGTACGGGTGGTTCATATCATCACTGATGAGGTTGCCGGAGCCGGAGAATAATATATCGGCTGTCATTGTCTGCCACTCCGTGCCACTGCCTGAGAAGTAGGATGTGAAATCAGATCCGTCACCTCCCCAGCGCCAGCCACCCGGGCAATCGGATGAACCTAACATTCCTGTGAAAGTTACTGCCTCGTAATTTCCGAATGAGGCTGCCATATCGCTCCAATCAAGCACTTTTGCCTCAAGTATGACCTTCCCTGAGAAGATACCATTATCAGTGGGGGTGAATTTTGCCATCGGAGGCACGAGCTGGGCCCAGTCGGTTTTGCTGTTCATGAAATCAATCATTACTGCGCCTCCAATTCCATACACGTCGAATCCACGCCAGCCATCCGCGCCATTGAGGTAGTAGTCGGCACCTTCAAGAGGAAGAGGTGAGTCGATAGAACCGCCGATGTTGTCGAAATTGCTATCTATAAGTACGTTCTCATTGTATTTTATGGCATCTTCCCCGGGAACGGCTTGGGCATTCGGCGATGAGACACGTATATTGTCGACCTGTAATGTCGACATGTCGCTTGCACTGCATCCATGTATGAATAGATGATAGTCCCCTGTCTCTTCAGGGGTGAAGTAATCGCCAAATCCTGAGAATACCAAGTTGCTTATCCGGGTTGGCTCGAAGAGAGTTATTGTGGCATCGGCTACCTCTGTCCCTTTCCCAAGATAGGCGGCTATGGTTTCAGGATAGTTTGATGACATGCAACGAGCGTCGATGCTTATGACGTAACGGTTCCCTTTCTCCAGATGGAAAGCTGGGGAGACGAGCCAGTCATCCATTTGCAGCTGAGGATTATAACTGATCGAGGCATAGCCGTCGCCATTGTCAATCATAAGATTCCATACATTTTCGTCGCCGTTGCTGTTATGGATTATGAATTTGGAGAACTCCTCTTCAGAGTCGAACCCGCAGAAGAAAGTCTCTCCGTCGGGTGCGGTTGAGCCGGCTTTCCTCTGGAGAGCTTTGCGCATGTGAGGTGTAACCGTAACTTCTTTTTGGAAAATACGACCGTTCGGATTTGTTGTAGTTTTACTATCTTGCTGATTTATAGCAAAATGCAAATCGGGGGGGGGTAGAATGAAGAATTGTCCCTGCCATGCAGTTGCTTGCAACAGCAATGGCCAGACCGGTGTAAAGTCTAAACATACAGATGTTAGGGAAGGCCTTTAGTGGCAGCATATGAAGCAAGGCCTGATTAAACCTTCTTATGCTGTTATTGATGAGTGTTACTACAACTAATACGCGTATAATTGATATGGCAAAGGTATGCAACCGTTTGCGCATATGCAATTATTTTTCCATATATTTTTAAAAATTAACAAAACAAACTTAAATTAACTTAAAATTGGTTTGGATTAAGGCTTTATAGCAAGGTATATACAAAAATTATGCAAGTATAACCCCTTGTAGGATCCATTTCATGCACGCTTCATTGGTCTATTGCACGGGTTGAATAATCCATTCGGAGATGCTTCTGATTTTGTGTGAGAAGTTGGCTCCGATTCTGACTATTTTTCTACCGTCGGCCCGGAAGGGGAGGAGGTAGTCTTTTGTGTTGATCTGATCGAGTGCCTCAGCGGCAGACTTGTCCATTTTGAACTCAAATAGATATATGTAGTCGGCTGTCTTTATGAGGAGATCAATCCTGCCGGAGGCAGTTCTGTATTCGGTCCTGACATAAAGCCCCATGAGTTTCATCACGATGTAGATTACATCCTGATAGTGCTGTTCCAGATGTCTGAGGTCGAATGCGTCATACTGGAAGTCAGAGAAAAGGCTCTGGAGCCCTGTCATGAAAGTCTCGACATCGCCGTTTCGCACAGCGTCTACAAACCTCCTGATGGTCAATTCAGAATCGACAGTCCTTAACGATGCATATAGTTCGAGCAGATTGTTGAAGAAACCTGATTCCACTTCCTTGTTAGGAAAGCCCAAGATTACAAAATCATCAATGTCATTGTATCCTTTAATTGTAAGATATCCGCTCTGGTATAGAACTGGAATCGGCTTGTTCAGATTGAAGGATACGTTGGTAATGTTGGATATACTGCTCTCGTATTTCTCAAAGTCTGCGAGAGGGAGACGGTTATCTTTCAGCATCTTGACAAGGAAAGTGGGAGTGCCTGTGCCAAACCAATACTCTCCCTTCCTTTCGGAATCAAGTGCAGATAGAAGGCTAAAAGGGTTATATATATCCGGACTTCCCTGGGGTGAGAAGTGGTAGCCGTCATAATTATTACGGAGCAATTCAAATGCTCCGATTTTGTCCAATCCGTTTTTTGCTGCAAACTCCTCTATCCCTTTCTCAAAATATTGGTGCAGTTCCTCAGTGGTAATTCCGCATATTCCGGCGTACTTCTCATACATTGAGATATCCTTGAGGTTGTTGAGGTCGCTGAAGATGCTGAGGTGTCCGAATTTTGTGACACCTGTGAGCATCGCGAATCTGATATGTTTGTCTTGGCTTTTGAGGTTGCTGTAGAAGGCACGCAGGTCATTTCGGTAATCTTCCTGCAGTTTCGGGGCATCGACTGTGTCGAGCAGGGGTTTGTCATACTCGTCGATGAGGATTACCACTTCTTGGCCTGTCTGTGAGTGGGCGGCCTGTATTACATTCTTGAACCGTAACCCTAAGGCTTTTCTGTACTCGGGTATTATTCCAAGATTTGATTCCCAGCCACTTAGATAATCGTCGAGATGGATATAGAGACTGTCTGGCTGTGAATAGTTTGTCCCCGAGAGGTCGAGATGGAACACGGGATGGGTGTTCCATTCATGATCCTGGCTGTCAATGTAAAGCCCCTTGAATAGTTGACGCTGTCCGAGGAAGAAAGCCTCGATAGTTGATAGCAGCAGCGACTTTCCGAACCGTCTTGGACGGCTCAGAAATACATATTTACCCCTGGTGATAAGGTCATGTACATAGAAAGTCTTGTCGACATATACATAATTGTTTCTCCTGATTTCGGAGAAACTCTGTATACCTATCGGATAATTCAGTTCTGCCATGGCTCTCTTTATTTTAGAGTGAGTTAATTTTTAACACGCTCTTGAAGAAACGGTTTAAAATTTTAAACCGTTTCTAACAACTTCACTACAAATTTAGTAATAATAATAGATTATTACAAATCATAGCACGGAATGTTTTATCGTATGGACGCGCCACGGCGCGTCCATACATCGGTCATCCATGTGCGGGACATACCGTCATTCACATGTACGGAGACGGCATGTTAAAATAGAATCCCAATGTGTAGGGACGCGCCGTGGCGCGTCCACAGGTAATAACAAGCAACATCGGTAATTTTAAACCGATATAATACGGTGTTTCAAATATAATACGGTATTTCAAAATCGTATTATATCGGTTTTTGATTAATGCGGTCAGACCTGTGGA
>CANPMT010000072.1 GCA_947575235.1 uncultured Porphyromonadaceae bacterium | reverse complement strand
AGAAGAATGTCACGTGGGCATACTTCTCGGTCTCGGCGATGTGGAGCTGCTTCTTATCCTTGCCTGAGAGATACTCGGCGAGTGTCATCTGCACGTCGGCCTTCGGGAAGAGGATATGCACACCCTTGAATGAATCGTCATACGGGGTCATGCAGTAATACTGCAGGTCGGGTATGGGGTTCATGCCATCCTCGCTGTGCTGTGTGAGCACGGTTGTAAGCTCTTTGGCACGGTCGTTGCGATAGTTGAAGAAGATAACAACGTGGCCTGCACCGATACGTCCGTCAACCTTATCGTTTACAATAGGTTTGATAAACTCGTCGGTCACACCCTCGGCATACGATTCCTCGACAGCCTCGATTACATTGTCGGTGTGCTTACCCTCGCCGTATACAAGGAGGTTGTAAGCCTCTTTGAGGCGCTCCCAGCGATGGTCGCGGTCCATTGCATAGTAGCGGCCTATTACAGAGGCGATTGTGCCCGCGCTCTTGTCGCAGTGGGCCTTGATATCCTGGAGGAAACCGGCGCCGCTCTTGGGGTCGGTGTCGCGGCCGTCCATGAAGCAGTGCAGGTAGACGCGGCTGAGATCGTAAGCCTTGGCTGTGTCGCAGAGTGCGTAGAGATGGTCGAGGCTTGAGTGTACGCCTCCGGCTGATGCGAGACCCATGAAGTGGATGGGCACATTATGCTGGCGTGCGTATTCAAACGCGCTCTTGATTTCGGGATTCTCGGCGAATGAACCGTCGGCTATGGCACGGTTGATCTTTACGAGGTCCTGGTAAACGATACGGCCTGCGCCGATGTTGAGGTGACCCACCTCGGAGTTGCCCATCTGGCCGTCGGGCAGACCAACGTCCTCGCCGCTTGCCTGGAGCTGCGAGTTGGGATAACCTGCCACTAAGCTGTCGATATAAGGGGTGGGCGTATTGAAGATTGCGTCATCCTTGCCATGGTCGCCGATGCCGTAACCGTCAAGGATTATTAATAATGCTTTGTTTGACATAAGTCTTATATGTTGTAGTTATTTATTTTTTCTCTATCGATAGGATATGGGAATTTCTGTGCAAAAATAACAATTTTTTGTCATTCACGCAAAATAAAAACTTAAAGCCACGCTGAATTTAACTCGCGTTAAGACCGGGGGATTTTTATAAAAAAACATCCGCACTGTCCGTACGGATGCCTGTTGCAGGAAATCTCTCCGGACGATGCTTTATCTCCGGGGATGATTACGGGGATTTTCTTATTTCGCTTTCTTAACGTAACGCTCTTTGATACGGGCTTTCTTGCCTGTGAGGTTGCGCAGATAGTAAAGCTTGGCGCGACGCACCTTACCGAGCTTGTTCACAGTGATTGACTCGATGAACGGTGACTCGATGGGGAAGATTCTCTCCACGCCGATGCCGTCAGAAATCTTGCGTACTGTGAAACGTTTCTTATCCTCGTGGCCGTTGATGCGGATTACCACACCACGGTACTGCTGGATACGCTCCTTGTTACCCTCTTTGATACGGTAGGATACTGTTACGGTGTCACCGGGAGCGAACTCGTCAAACTGTTTTTTGGGAGTGGCGAAAGCCTCCTCCGCGATCTTAATCAAATCCATTGTTATGTTGTGATTTATGTTTACTTTGCAATTTAACAAGCTTCCATGTCTTGCCAGAGATTACAAATTCGGCTGCAAAGTTACGACTTTTTTCGCACACACGCAAAATTTTCTCCTCAAAACTCTATTTTAAAGCGGGTTCACCCGTCGGCATACCCGGCTCCGGGGGCACCTACATGAGGTTGCGCAGGTAGGTCTCGGTCGATGTGTCGGCGGGGGGCTGGAGTTTCTTGTTGAGCCGGTATTTAATCGATTCTACTGTGCGCACCGAACGGTTGGTGAGGGTGGCTATATCTTTTGCCGTGAGCCCCATGACTATGAAGGAGCACATGCGCATCTCCCCCTTGGAGAGGTCGGGATGCGTGTCGTTGAGCCGTTTTACAAATCGCGGATGTATCTTCTCGAAGCTTATGCGGAAGAGCTCCCAGAAATTGGTGTTGCCGCAGTTGGCGCGCAACATCCCTATCTCCTTCCGCTTCTCGGAGTCGGAAAGATCGGAATCTGACGCCACCTCGCACACGCGTTCAAGTATCTGGCTCATCTCGGCAAGTTTAAGGGTCATCGAGAGATATTCACGCTCCTTCTCGGCAGCCTCGGCACTCTCGGGAAGAAGCCGCTCTTCCGACATAGCCGCATACCGGGCAGCCTCGCGCTCTCGCCTGAGCCGCAGCAGGAGGATAACCACTGCCGCTGCAAGAAGCACTATCAGCACCCCGCCGGCTATGTAGAGCCCGTATCCCCCCGCCAAACCGGCAGTAGGGAGGTTGCCGCTCTCATAAATGGCTATGTTGCGTTCGTAATCCTGCACAAGATGGGGTCCGGCGTTGTACATCACCGAATCCATGAGGGCGTAGAACTGGCGGTGCATCTCGAAAGCCTCCTTATACTCACCTTTGCCGTAGAGCGCCTCGGCCAATGAGCCGTAAAGCGCGGCCTCGACGTGGCGTATGCCGTTGTCGCGCGCATAGGCTATCTGCTCGCGGCATAGCCGCACGGCCTCGTCATAGCGTTGACCGTCAACAAGGAATGTGCAGTAGTTGTTGAGGGCATACATACGGTTGATGGAGGAGCCTGACCCGTCGATAAACTGACGGTAATAATCCTCGGCCATAGCCTCCTCTCCTATATGATGATAGAGCTCGGCCAGACCCATCGTCACCAATGAGGCGCTCTCCTTATCCATATTGAAACCGGATGCCCTCTTCAAGGCAATCATGGCCTTGGTGTAGTCTTTGGCATCAAGATAGCCGGATGCCCGTTCAAGGAGCCATTTATAGCTGAGACTGTACCGCTCGGCTGAGTCAATTCTCATCTCTTTTATAATATTCTCCATCCCTGTCAGTATGGAGTCGCTTTTCACGAAATCTCCCGCCACACGGTAGATTCTCGCCAAAAGGAATCCGCTGTAAAGACGGTAGGTCTTCAACGAATCGGGAATATCCATGGTGTTGATATGGAAGATGTCGTCGAGGGCACTCTCGTAGTTGCCCGTAGCCTGACGGCAGAAGGCCCTGTTGTAGAGGGCATACAGAAGTGTGTCGGAGCTCTGTGCGGTGTCAAGCACTTTGGTGAGATGGCGTATGGCGCCGGCATAGTGACCCGATGTTATGTAGATGTCGGTGGCCTCATGCAGCAGCCCTCCCGGCTCGATACGGTCTATGGCATATATCGAGTCGAGATATCGCGCTTTTGTGGCCGCATCTCTCGCCGGATTCTTTATCTGCTTCAGGTAATAGTCGCGCTTCAGCTCCCTCGAAAGGGAGTCGTCACCACTCCCGGCACCCTTGGCCACGAAGCAGAAGTGCGCGACAATTGCCACACAGATTATAAGAACAGTTTGAAAGATTCGGGTTTTCATGCGCTAAAGTTAGCATTTTTATTGGGTTAATGCAATACCCTCCCTGAAAAAACCATACTGCATTTAGATGTAAGTTTTGTCTTTTTACCTATTCTTATTTCTGATTACCAATATTTTAAAAATTTTAAGTATAAATTAATCATACTGCATTTTATTTTTAATGAATTATTGCGTAGCCCTCGGTTTCCGCCGCTCGGCGGCTTTTCCTAATTTTGCAGCGTGAAACTTTCGACGGCCCGTCGCCTCGGCGACAATCTCCCGGGCCGTTAACCAGTAAGGCCGAATTTGGAGATTTTAGGCACATCACAGCTTATGAACAGACCGCTTTACTTCTTCGTAGCACTGATGGCAGGAACGGTTTCAGTCTCCGCCCAGGAGGCGCAGTTCACTTCTGCCTCACCTGCGCAACTCATCAAGATGAACGGGAAGAGAACCCCGGCTGCCAAGACCGGCACCGGTGTCAACCTATCCATCAATCTTGTGTATGACGACAGCGACTACCAGGCGAAGACTTTCTACATCTATAACGAGGATACTTTCCTCGGAGATTACGTCACTGTCTTTGATCCGGAGGCTCACACTATCGTGCTCGACAACATCGAGCCGGGCACATACACTATCATGGCCGCTTTCGATGAGCTATACTCGCATCCGGGGAATCCCTGGACCAAGTGCTACGTCTTCCTTGAGGATGTGGAGGTGAAGGAGACAATGGCTGTGGATGTCGTGGCGGCTTCAGCCACCAACCAGTTTATCGGTAAGTCTTTCCTCCCTGACGGCGAGGAGGCAAGGGTAGACAACAACGGTTATGACGAGAATCTCGCCCCGCTCTTTGTGCCGGGCAACTGCCTGAGCAAACTTATACAGACCACTATCTACGACACCAGATATGACGCCTGGATCGTAAGTGCGGTGGGTAACACCGGTTCCTACGCCATGGATAATATCTATGGTCCCGGAATACACTGGCGTCCGGAGGAGATGTATAACATCATGGTGAATGATATCTCCGACCGTTTCCTCGTGTGCCAGCAGCGCGACAATTATATCGAGGAGGGTATCGTGGCTACGGTGGCCTATTCAAGAGGCACGGAGAATCTCCAGCTCCAGAATGATATCGAGAATTTCCGCAGCGTCGAGGAATTCTTCAACCATACACCGGCTTTCGACAATTACGGATCGAGCGACGACCGCTATCAGTATTCCTGCCTCGGATATAAGGAGTGGGGCTACATACCCTACACCATGCTTCCGTGGAATATGAGCACACCTTTCGCAATGTTCTATTCGGCATCGGCCAATGAGGAGGAGTTCACCGACTTCCACCCCTACTACCACTTCCAGCTATATGACGCGATGGTCGACTGGAACGAATTCAATATCAAGGGACAGCGTTTCACCTTTGACCGGGATGGAGCCATTTACAGTTTCTCTAATTTCTTCTCCCCCTCGGAGGTGTCGGGAGTGATGGCATTGGATGACGCCGGCGAGGAGGTTTACTACGAATTTCCGGGCAATCCCGGTCTGGAGGTGAAAGGCTCCCCTTTCCTGAATTATGCCTATGGCAACTCGGCGTCGCTCAACACCATCACTCCGCTGGTGTATAAGTATGACGGAAAGTTTGTCACCAACCTCAACCCTAACTTCAAGGGTCTGCTCGGCGAGGAGCGCGAGGCTGACAAAATCGACATTAAGGTGAGCGTGACGCACAATGGCGAGGAGGTGCTCTCTGACGGAGCTTTGTGGAACAGTTTCTGGAACGAGGCTCCCGAGGCCGACCCGTCGGGCGTATATACCGCACGCATCGAGAACAACAGGAATATCCTCGTGGATGAGACCGAAGGCTATAACATAACCACCCTCTCTTTCAGCTATGAGCGTGAGGATATCTGTCCTCCGGCCATCCAGGCGATACAGTTCAGGAATGACGGGAATGAGTTCGCCCAGCGTTTTGAGTCGGCCGACGATGTGAGTATCATCGTGTGCGCAGGCGATTACACATGGAATGAGAATGAGGATTATCTCCTCTATAATTATGCCTCTCTCCCGGTTGACCTGACAGTGGCCGTGGCCGCTCATGATGCCGAAGAGAAGGAATGGACAGCCGTGCCCATGGCCAATGTGGCTGAGTATGCCAATCTGGCGGGTTACGGTTATTTCTTCAGAGGCGCTCTGAAAGATATACTTGCCGACGCCAAGCCGGGATGGTATGACGTAAGGATTACCGCCACCGACAAGGCAGGCAACAGCAATGAACAGATATTGGGCCCCGCATTCCAATTGACCGGCCTCACAGGCGTGGAGAATGTGGATGCGGAGAAAACTGGATTAGTATTTGACAATGGAGTGATTTCTGTCTACGACGGTGAAATCAATGAGTTCAGGGTTTATTCTTCGGATGGCCGTCTGAGGCTTCACCGGAGTGGCTCCCGGATCTCTCTCGACAATCTTGAGAGAGGAATCTATATGGTGACCGCTACAAACGGCAACCGTATTTTGCGAGGTAAGTTTGTAAAGTAAGAACCTCAAAGCAACAGGAGTCTTAAGCAGAATCCCGCATCGGTGACTGGGAAGCCACCGGTGCGGGATATCTTTTATTCCCGTTTTATCAAGGAAGCGTAAACTATATCTCAGATGTCAAGCGCGAGGTTTATCATCAGTGTCGAGGCGCTCTTGTGGGGCATGGCGTAGGCTGCACCCACATTGAATGAGCCGGCCCGTATGCCGAGACCAACCGACACTCCTGAGAAGAAATTGCGCTGATAGGTGCTCATGTCGCTACGTGTCTTGTAATCGTAGCCCAAGGCCACATAGAATTTATCGCTCGGCTCATACTGGAGGCCGAACACAAGGTGGCGGAAGAGATTCTTGCCGAAACTTGACTTCATCTCCACCTCTTTTGTGCCATCGTCGTCATGCTGGTAGTAAGGGAGATTCCAGCGGGTGAGGTGACGCGCCGTGACGCTGAACGAGAAACTCGTGCCGAGTCCTTTGGTAAGGCCCAACTGCACGTCAAACGGCAGACGGTCGTAGGCATCCTCGAAACGTTTCAGCTGGCCCCCCATATTCTTGAGCACAGCCGAGAGCGAGAGGTCATGGTCGTCGTCATAGTAGTTGATTCCCAAGTCCACGGCCATGGCGAAGGCTGAATACTGCTCATAATTGCTGTATATCATCTTCAGGTTGATGCCTCCGCGCAGGCGGTCGGTGAAGTCGTGCGAATAACTCCCCTCGGCCGCGATGTCGGTGGGGGTGAAGCTTCCGGTGGCCACACCTGTATGGTCGTAGCCTGTGATCTCGCCGTAATTGAGATAGCGCATACCTATGGCCCACGCCCCCCGTTCGCCGGCGGCATGTCCGAAGCGGGCTCCGGCAAAGTTGGCGCTCCCCATGTAGTGCATGTAGCTCACGGCAAGCTGCCGCTCTATCTCGGGACCGAGCAAGGCGGGGTTCTGCTCCACCAACGTCACATCGGGGTCGATCAACGATATGTTGGCGCCTCCGAGAGCGTAGACATGACTTGAGGTGGGGATGGTAAGGAAGTCGTAGGCCGACCGCCCCGTCTGCGCTTTGACAGATGGTACAGCAAGAGTGGCGAATGCCGCGGTAGCCGCAAAATATGTTAGCCTGAAAAATTTCATCTCTTTTATATAACGTGGCCTCACCCCAACTATTGCCATAGTCGGGTAAAAGGGGGAGGGTTTGCGGTGGGAGCCGATGATGGAGAGTGCAAATGTGAAAAATTGTAAAACAATTTTAAATTAGTTAATTCTTTTGTTCTTTCATTTGCACAAATCAGTTATCGGGAGTATATTTGCACCATCAACGATTATTCATACCATATGAAAATTCAAACCCTCCTGATAATGCTCGGAACAGTGGCCATACCTGTTCTTGCCCCGGCTGAGGCCCCGGCACAGACATGCCGTGTCTCTTCGGGAGTAAGCTCCAACGGCGCCATGGCTTACAAGGAGGTGTTTGAGTATGACTACGTTGATATAAAGCCGGAATTCCCCGGAGGCAGCTGCCGCATGATACGTTTCATCAATGACAACCGCCGTTACCCCGTGGAGGCTTACGCCCGTGGCATAGAGGGGCGTGTGACATGCTCGTTCGTGGTGAATGCCGATGGGAGTGTGTCAAACATCACTATCCTGAAAGGGGTGGAGGTCTCGCTAAATACCGAGGCCGTGAGGATTCTCTCGCAGATGCCTGACTGGATTCCGGGGCAGATCGAGGGGCGCAACGTCCCCGTGCGGGTGATATGCGCTGTCCCGTTCAGGAAATAGCCCTCTCCCCTATCCTATCAAGAAACTTTTTTAAGATACAACATATTGAATAGTTTTGATTTTTAGCACAGAAAAAAAGGATTGACCGTGAGGCCAATCCTTTTTGTTATCATCTGTGAGTGCCATCCCGGAGAGGGAACGGCGCGTCGTCACACAAGAGCAATGACGATATCCTCGTCATTCATCGTGATTACGATCTTACCCTCGCGGCCAAGCCATCCGAGAGCTGCCATAATCTCATCTTTCTTCAATTTGGTTGCTTTCTTTACCTGTTTCATTCCCAACATGCGGGTGTCTGAATTCTCAAGTGCCTTGTAGACCTCACCGGCCCAGGTACCAATTGATTCAATAGTCATCTTCTTTCGTTTTTTATAGTTAAACTTGCTTATTTTATGAATATCCATTTTCCCCGATATTTGTGGAAAATTGGCATTGTTAACGGGTACTGATTCATTTGAAAGTGCAAAATTAATAAAATTAATTAACATTTCAACTTTTATCGCAAATTTTATCGCATTTCCGCACCTGCAACACCCTCATTACCCCTCGGAATCTCTCATGATTCCTCCTATTTTTATATTTTAACAACATCGCTCCCATCTTTGTTCTCTCACAGCTCTTTATAGGCATTCCGCAGGAGAATTTTCCCCGCGATTGTTATAAATGTGAATTATTGTGACTAATTTTGCAGCCAGAGCAAGTAAGTTTTGAATCATGAGCAAGAAGAAGAGTAATCTCTCAGCTATAACAGGCCCCGGAATGGAGGGCCGTGTCATCAAGAATACAGGCAGTTCGTATATCGTCCGTCTCGCTGACGGACGCGAGTCGACGTGCCGTATAAAGGGTAATTTCCGCATAAAGGGTATCCGCACCACCAATCCCGTGGCTGTGGGGGATATCGTCACGGTGTCGCACGCCGCCGACGACGCCGATTATATCACGGCAATCGCTCCGCGCCACAACTATATAATACGCCGTGCCTCCAACCTCTCGAAGGAGAGCCATATCCTGGCCTCTAACCTCGACCTGGCGCTCCTTGTGGCCACCGTGCGCGAACCCCTCACCACAACTACGTTCATCGACCGTTTCCTGGCCACTGCCGAGGCTTATTCCGTGCCGGCCGCTCTCGTTATCAACAAGATGGATATGTGGGATGAGGATGACCGTGAACTGGCCGACGCGCTGAAGACACTCTATACGTCGCTCGGATATGAGGTGTTCCTGGTGTCGGCCTCAACCGGGGAGGGTCTCGACCTCCTTAAATCGCTGCTCAAGGATAAGATTACTCTGCTCGCGGGTAACAGCGGCGTGGGTAAATCGTCGCTTATAAACGCCCTGGTGCCGGGAGCGGGGATGCGCACGGGACAGATCTCCGACATACATCATACGGGTGTGCACACCACTACTTTCTCTGAGATGATCGACCTTCCGGAGGGGGGCGCCCTTATTGACATACCGGGCGTAAGGGGATTCGGCACTATCGATTTCCAGCCGGAGGAGGTGGGACATTTCTTCCCTGAGATATTCCGCTTCTCGCGCGACTGCCGATACAGCGACTGCAAGCATACCGGCGAACCGGGCTGCGCCGTAATTCCGGCCGTGGAGGAGCATTACATCGCGGAGAGCCGCTACAATTCCTATCTCTCCATTCTGGAGGAGGCTTCGGAAGAGGCGGGCGCCGATAAATACCGTAAACCGTTTTAGGAGGCTATGAGCGAGTTGGAGAGTATCTTCTCCAGCTCGGGGGCGCTCACGCGCACTGTTATGGCACCATCCTTGGCCACGGATATGCCGCCTGTCTCCTCGCTCACTATCACGCATACGGCGTCAGTGACCTGGCTCATACCTAACGCGGCACGATGCCGCAGACCCAGTTCCTTGGGTATGTTCATGTCATGGCTCACGGGGAGGATGCAGCCGGCCGCCTTTATGCGGTGGTCGGCTATGATCATGGCACCGTCATGCAGGGGGGAGTTCTTGAAGAAGATATTCTCTATGAGGCGCACATTGATGTCGGCGTCGATGATATCGCCGGTCTTCTCGAAATTATCCAGGGGCATCTTGCGCTGAAACACTATCAGCGCCCCTGTCTTTGACTTGCTCATGCTCATGCAGGCATACACAACGGCCATTACCTTGGAATGCTCGGCGTCGTTGTTCTGCTGGTGCTTGAAGAGCCGTTTGAAATAGCGCAACTTACCATGCGAGCCGATGTCGATCAGGAATCGCTTTATCTGGTCCTGGAACAATATGACAAGTATTATCAAGCCGATACTCATGAATTTGTCGAGTATCGTGCCGGTGAGGCGCATGTCGAATATCTCTGAGGCGAGCACCCATACGGCAAAAAACACCAGCACACCGTAGAAGAGACTCAGCGTGCCGCTGTTTTTCATCATCCTGTATATGTAGAAGAGAAGCAGTGAGATGATGAGGATGTCTATTATGTCTTTTATTCCGAAGTTGAAGAGCATGGTATGTTGTGCGGTTTATAGGATTGCTTTTTGCATGGCTGATATGAGTCGCACGGCATCGGCGGCGGGACGCACGTCGTGTACCCTCAGGATTGAGGCACCGCGGTCGAGAGCGATGGCGTTGAGCGCTGTCGTGCCGGGCAGGCTCTCCTCGGGCGTTACGCCGAGGGTCTTCCATATCATGGTCTTGCGCGACAGTCCGGCGAGAACCGGCATACCCATCTTGCAGAATTCACCCAACTCGTCGAGCATACGGAAATTCTGCTCCACGGTCTTGGCGAATCCGAAGCCGGGGTCGATTATTATGTCGTTTACCCCGAGGCCGCGCAATTCGTAGACTTTACGGGCAAGGTCGGTTATCACCTCGGCCGTGACATCTGTGTATCCGGTGAGCTGCTGCATGGTGGCTGGTGTGCCGCGCATGTGCATCAGCACGTAGGCCACACGGAGCGAGGCCACTGTCTCCCACATGGCGGGGTCGAGTGTGCCCCCTCCTATGTCGTTGATGATGTCGACACCCCATTCCTCCACGCATCTGCGGGCCACGTCGGCACGGAATGTGTCCACGCTCACGGGGACTTCGGGCCATACATCCCTCACCACCTCGAGGGCCGTGGCAAGACGGGAGTATTCCTCACCGGGATCCACCTCCCCCGCTCCCGGGCGTGAGGAGTAGCCACCTATATCTACCATATCGGCCCCCTCCTCACGCATGGCGAGGAGACGGCCGGCTATCGCGTCGCGGCCCCGTGTGCGGCTCCCGGCATAGAAACTGTCGGGGGTCACATTGACTATTCCCATCACCTTGGGTGTGGAAAAGTCAATGAGACGGCCTTTTACATTTATTGTCATGATCAGTTGCGGTTGGCGCGCTTGCGCTCGTTCTCGTCGAGTATTATCTTGCGCAGACGCAGATGGTTGGGGGTTACCTCAACATACTCATCCTCCTTGATGTATTCCAGAGCCTCTTCGAGCGAGAATACAACCGGGGGCACGATCCTCGCCTTGTCGTCGGCGCCTGAGGCACGCATGTTGGTGAGTTTCTTCGATTTGGTGACGTTCACCACGATGTCGTTGTCTTTGGCGTTCTCACCAACTACCTGTCCGGCGTAGACCTCCTCCTGGGGGAAGATGAAGAATTTGCCTCGGTCCTGGAGCTTGTCAATGGCGTAGGCATAGGCTGTTCCGGCCTCCATGGCTATGAGCGAGCCGTTGGTGCGGCGCTCGATGGGGCCTTTCCAGGGCTGATACTCCAGGAAGCGGTGGGCCATGATGGCCTCGCCTGCCGTGGCGGTGAGCACATTGTTGCGCAGACCGATGATGCCGCGCGAGGGTATCACGAATTCTATGTTGATGCGGTCGTTCTGGGTCTCCATAGAGATGATGTCGCCTTTGCGGCGTGTCACCATATCCACGACTTTCGACGAGTATTCCTCGGGCACGTTGATTGTCAGGGCCTCGACAGGCTCGCATTTCTGGCCGTTGATCTCCTTGATGATTACCTGGGGCTGTCCCACCTGAAGCTCATAGCCCTCGCGGCGCATTGTCTCGATAAGGATCGAGAGATGAAGCACACCGCGTCCGAACACCGACCATTTATCCTCGTTCTCACCTTTGGTGACGCGGAGGGCGAGGTTGCGGTCGAGCTCCTTCTCGAGACGGTCGGCTATGTGGCGGGAGGTCACGAACTTTCCATCTTTTCCGAAGAAGGGTGAGTCGTTGATGGTGAAGGTCATCGACATTGTAGGCTCGTCGATGGCTATGCGGGGGAGCGGGTCGGGATTCTCAACTGACGAGATTGTGTCGCCGATCTCGAAGTTCTCGAGGCCGACAATGGCGCAGATGTCGCCGCTGGCCACCTCGCTCACTTTCTTGCGTCCCATACCCTCGAATACGTGGAGCTCCTTGATGCGCTGCTTGCTGATGGAGCCGTCTTTCTTGCAGAGGGCTATATCCATACCCTCCTTCAGCACGCCACGGTGAACGCGGCCCACTGCGATACGGCCCACGTAGCTGCTGTAGTCAAGGCTGGTGATGAGCATCTGGGGCTCACCCTCGATCTGCTTGGGGGCGGGGATGTATTCTATGATGGCGTCGAGCACGGCTGTGATATCCTCTTTCGGTTCACGCCAGTCGCGCGACATCCAGTTCTGTTTTGCCGAGCCGTAGATTGTGGGGAAGTCGAGCTGGTCTTCTGTGGCGTTGAGATTGAACATGAGGTCGAACACCATCTCGTTCACTTCGTCGGGGCGGCAGTTCGGCTTGTCAACCTTGTTGATCACCACCACGGGCTTGAGGCCCATCTCTATGGCTTTCTGGAGCACGAAACGTGTCTGGGGCATCGGGCCCTCGAAGGCGTCGACGAGCAGCAGACATCCGTCAGCCATGTTGAGCACCCTCTCCACCTCGCCGCCGAAGTCGGCGTGTCCCGGGGTGTCGATGATGTTGATCTTGGTGCCTTTATAGTTGATTGAGACGTTTTTGGAGAGGATTGTTATACCCCTCTCACGCTCCAGGTCATTGTTGTCAAGGATTAGCTCGCCGGTGTTCTGATTGTCACGGAAGAGGTGGCCGGCGAGAAGCATTTTGTCCACCAGGGTTGTCTTGCCGTGGTCGACGTGCGCGATGATCGCGATGTTGCGGATGTCTTGCATAAAACTCTTTACTTTTCAGCCGCAAAGTTACAAAAAAATCCGCACCTCCGCAAATCCGGACACCCTTCCGCGGCGGTATTGGATCTATTCCTGAATCTTTTGAACCTTTGCAGCCTACCGGACGTTATATTATCACAACGGGCAAGTAACCGTAGGCCGTAGCTCCGGCAAAGGAATCGGCCGTAACCGGTTATCTTTCTCTCCAGGCCCGTAATCAGGACTATTCAGGGACCCAGCGATGTGTCCCACGCAATATTTGAATTGATTGTCTGACTACCGCGGAATGGGTCGGCGTCTTCTTCGGGCGCCCGATGTCTCCAAGGTGTTGAGGGCGGACCTTTCTCCTTCGGCGCGAAGCCGCTTGCAGATCGGGCGCAAGTAGATGCCTCCCGGAAACACGGAACCATTCAGTTTCTTCTCTACTCCGCTAATTATCAAGATCATCAGGCGACCTCGGGTAGGTCGCCTTTCTTTGCATCAGGCTGTTCTTTCTCTCTCTATATGAGACTGCCCCTCAGCTGCGTCTTCCGACGCTGCCAAGGGGCAGTTGTTTGCGTAAGTCCGTTTTTTACTTGCGGATACCGAGCTCTTTCTTTGCGATGATGGCACGGTAACGGTTGATGTCTTTGCGGATCAGATAGTCGAGCAGTGAACGACGCTGACCTACGAGCATCTTCAGGGCACGTGCTGTTGCATAGTCCTTGTGGTTGCTCTTGAGGTGCTCGGTGAGGTGCTTGATGCGTACCGAGAAAAGTGCGATCTGGCTTTCGGGGCTGCCTGTATCGTTCTTGCCCTGGCCATATTTTTCGAAGATGGCCTGCTTCTCTTCTGTTGAAAGATGCATTTCGTTTGAGAGTTTAATGTGTTATTGTTTAAGGCTTTTGGTAGAAAAGCTCCCGGCTGTGGGTCTCTCCCCCACCGCCTACCTTTCGCGAAAAGCTCGGCAAAGTTACTATTTTTTTTCGTATTGTGCAAATATCGTGCAGTTTTATCCGTTATTAGTTTAGCTAATTCTTACATGTAACATGAAGTTCTCACGTTTACAATTTCTCATGATGGCAGCAGCTATCGCCCCCGGCGCGCTCCTCGCGCCCGCTTCCGCGCAGGCCCAGAGCGCCTTTGACGCGCAGTTTCTAACCTACCCTACATATAACGGCGATGACCTGGAGCTTTCCGTCTCGCCCGATGGCACTGATTTCCGCCTCTGGAGCCCTAAGGCGGAGGAGGTGAACCTGTCGCTTTATGACAATGGTCACACGGGTTTGCCGTATGAGGTGATCCCGATGAAGTTTAATGCCGAAAACGGCACATGGACAGCTCACGTTCCTCAGCAGCTCTATGGCAAATTCTATACCTTCAAGGTGAAACAGAATGGCAAATGGCTCCAGGAGACTCCCGGTGTATGGGCCAAGGCTGTCGGCGTAAACGGAAACCGTGCCGCTATAATCGACTTCACCAAGACAAATCCCGCCGGATGGGATGCCGACAAACGTCCGGAGGTGAAGAATTTCTCTGACGTTATCGTTTATGAGATGCACCACCGCGATATGTCGATGCACCCCTCTTCGGGTATCGCAAACAAGGGTAAGTTCCTGGCTCTCACCGAACCGGGCACAACTACTCCGGAAGGACTCAAGACCGGTATCGACCATCTCAAGGAGTTAGGCGTGACTCACGTGCATATCCTCCCATCTTATGACTATAACTCGGTGGATGAGCTCAACCTCCAGAATAATACCTACAACTGGGGCTATGACCCGCTGAATTACAACACACCGGAGGGTAGCTATTCTACCAACCCTTCCGACCCATCCGCCCGCGTGCGTGAGATGAAGGAGATGATCAAGGCTCTCCATGACAATGGAATCGGCGTGATCATGGATGTGGTGTATAACCATACCGCCCAGAATGATGACTCGAATTTCGAGCTCACCGCCCCCGGTTATTATCACCGTCATTGGGACGACGGCCGATATTCCGACGCCTCGGGTTGCGGCAACGAAACTGCCTCCGACCTCCAGCAGATGCGCGATTATATCATCAATTCTACCAAATATTGGGCCGACGAGTATCACATCGATGGTTTCCGTTTCGACCTCATGGCCATTCATGACACTGAGACCATGAATCAGGTGGCTCAGGAGCTTAAGAAAATCGATCCCTCGATCTTCGTATATGGCGAGGGCTGGACAGCCGGTGACTCTCCCCTGAGCATCGACCGTCGCGCTCTAAAGGATAATGTGTATAAGATGACTGACATCTCTGTTTTCTCTGTCGACCTCCGCGATGCCGTCAAGGGTCATTACTCAAATGCCATGGACCGTGGCTTCGCTACCGGCAAACCTGGGAATGAGGAGACTGTCAAAATCGGTATCGTGGCGGCTACCAACCATCCGCAGGTTGACTTCTCAAAGGGTAACAATTCGAAATTCCCTTATGCGGCTTCTCCTGAGATGATTGTGAATTATGTGTCGTGTCATGACGACCTCACACTCACTGACAAGCTCCGCAAGTCGATGGAGGGTGAGCCTGAGGAGAATATGCTGGCGGCTGCCAAACTGGCCCAGACCATCGTATTCACCTCGCAGGGCACTCCGTTCATGTTTGCCGGCGAGGAGGTGTTCCGCGATAAGAAGGGTGTCCACAACTCTTACAATAGCCCTGACTCTATCAACGCGATTGACTGGACCAACAAATCGAAGTATAACGACCAGTTCGAGTATTACAAGAATCTGATCGCGCTCCGCAAAGCTCACCCCGCTTTCCGTATGACCACGGCTGATGATATCGCCAAGCATCTGGTGTTTGACAAGATTGACTCGTCGAAGACTCCCAATCTGATTTCATATTCTCTCAAGGATCATGCCAACGGCGACGAATGGGAGGAGATCAAGGTTGTCTTCAACGGTGCGTCGAAACCTCAGACAGTGAAGGTCAAGAAGGGTAACTGGAAGATTGTGGCCCAGGATGGCAAGATTACCTCTGACGGCTCACTCGGCACCACCAAAGGTGGCGAGATAACCCTCCCCGCCTACTCAGCCCTAATCCTCGCCCGCTGACCCTCCCCTCGCTCTATCGAGCGATACATCAATAGAATAAGAACAGCCAGAATAGGACAGCCCGACCAAATGCAACAGGTCGGGCTGTCCTATTCTAAGTTATTGAGGTTAATACTGTAGGGACGCGCCGCGGCGCGTCCACCGGTCTGGTTATCCGTATACCCACATACCGTCATCCACCGGTCTGGTTATCCGTATACCCACATCCCGTCATCCACACCGGTCTGGTTATCCGTATACCCACATCCCATCATCCACACCGGTCTGGTTATCCGTATACCCACATCCCATCATCCACATGTAATCACAAAAAACCTCTGTAATATCAAAAACCGATATAATACGATATTCCAACTCGTATTATATCGGTTTTCAATTAATGCCGTCCTTTCCCCCTTCACATTTTAACCTATACACCGCAAATACGGCGTGCACCATTCCTACACCCAACCTCATATACAACAGTTGAGATTATTTTGGATTAAAAAATTGCAGATATCAAAAATAATTGCCAACTTTGCCATTGCAGACCGACCTGCAGAAGCCCGGTCAAGGGCGATGTGGGAGGGCTGCGGACATAATAACGAAACAGCGTTTACTCGACGCTCTTTCCTGATACTTGGGAATCTGGAAAATTCAATTGGAGTCAGGAATGAGGCAGACGGTAGATGCCCGGTGGATATGCGTATACCCTATCCGGCACAACAGTGCCGGATAGGCTTATATCATATTCTGCGTGAGGCTTCTGCAAGTTTGCTCGTTCAACTCCAATGGGCAATTCCAGAGCCTCCAAGTGTGGGACGAGCAGCAAGATGGCTCTCACGCTTTTTTTTGTACCCATCCCACACCCCTCTCCTCAGCCGCCAATCTAAAAAATAGACACACCACGATAGGATGCCCGCGAACAATAATTAATGCTTAAATCTCATCCACATACAACTTACAAGAATATATCCAATTATTGTTCGCAGGCATTCTTTCAATCCATCCCCACCCTCTCATCCCAACACAAGCCCACCACCCCAACACAAACCGAGAAGAGCATTATACGGCTTGTGCCGCTTGTGCCACTTACGTAAGGTTATAATAAAAAAATCCCCAACTATTTTGAATGAAAACAGTTGGGGAAAGAAATAAATCTGTATCTCCATAGGGAGTCGAACCCTAATCGTCGGAACCGGAATCCGATATTC
>CANPMT010000071.1 GCA_947575235.1 uncultured Porphyromonadaceae bacterium | reverse complement strand
GAAGAAAAGAGAAGGAAGAAAAGAGAAGGAAGAAAAGAGAAGGAAGAAAAGAGAATGAAGAAAAGAGAATGAAGAAAAGAGAAGGAAGAAATGAGAAGGAAGCAAGAGAAGGAAGAAAAGAGAAGAAGCAAGAGAAGGAAGCCGAGAAAAGGAGGCAAAGAGAAGGAGGCGGAGTGGGAGGCGGAGAAAAGGAGGCAAAGAGAAGGAGGCGGCGTGGGAGGCAGAGAGGCGGAGTGGGAGAGCTGCTGAGGGCGCAAGTGGGATGGTAGTGCATCGCGGTTTGTCGGGTGTTCCGGTTGTCCGAAAAAATAATGCATAATCAATAATTTAAGCCATTATTGATTATGCATTATGAACCAGCTGCATGAAGCAGCCATCATGAATCAGCCACGAGCCGCATGAAGCAGCTGCGCAAATCCTGGATTTATCTCACTATCAGCTTCACCGGGCGGCGGCTCTGATCTGTCGTAATCAGATAAATGCCTCGCGGCAACATGAACGTATCGCCTCCCCTCACTACAGGCTCACAGAGCATCAGGCGCCCCGAGAGGTCATAGATGCTCATGTTGGTGTGCTCACTGTCGGCAATCACCACAAATCCGCCCTCAATCTCTCCGGCCATAAATGGCATCTCAGCCATTATTCCGGTGACAGATGAACCGGAGTTCACTATGATGGAGTTCGACGGCTGTGAGTGTATCCCAAGACGCGAGGAGACTACTGTGTATGATTCCATCACCTCCGGATCGCGGTCAGTAAACTCAAGACTGTTGACAGGACTGTCGTAAGTCTCTGACTCGGCACCCTCCTCGTAATAGCGCACGCGGGTCACTGTGTAATAGTCGACCGGCTCAGGCGATTCTGACCAATGAGCCACGTAGCTGCTGTCAGTTACATCCGTGGCCTCGTAGGCGGTGAGCGTGCTCAGTACCGGGCGCTCGCACCCTTCGCCACGCAGGTTTATGCGGAGACTGCCTGACAGACCGCCGTCAAACAGAAGAAGCGACGCCTCGTGCATGCCGAGCGAAGCCGGGGTATAAACCACCTCAAGAAGATAACCTGTACCCATGTTGATCGACGACGCCGGGATGCTCTTGGTAGAGACAGTGAACATGCTCTTATCCTTCCCTGACAGGCTCACTGAAAGCGAACCGGTGAGATTGGCACCCTCGATACGTACAGCTCCTGAAGTGGCCATCCCTACAACAGCCTGACCCAAGTCGACGTATGAGCCGTTGGCGGGGGAGGTAAGCTCGGGATCTCCGGTAATCGGAGGGGTTATCTGTCCACCCTGCTCCTCTACATTGAACACCTCGTCAGTGCGTGTGCCCCAGATAAACTCGGCCAGCTCAGGGAAATCGACGAAGGGGTTACGGTTACCCTGCGCGTTCTCCACGGCATCGTTACGGTCAATCTCCTTCTGGCTGACCGGATCCTGGCGCGCCCACTGAAGCAGCATATTCACTGCCCAGTTCTGCAGTGTAGGCCATGATTCCTGCACATACATGTAGTTCACCACCCAGGGGAGGTCATCATATACGGTGGCCATATAGAAGAATGAGCGGGCGAAGTCACCCTTATACTCATCAGCGGGCTCGAACACACGTCCGCTGCCACCACCCTGTCCGGTGACGGCTGTGCCCACCTTGCAGCTTCCGTTGTCGTAGGTGACACTGCTTCCCACCTCACCGAGAGGATAGTTGAGCTTAGCCTGATTGGCAGGGCCGTCCGACGGATAAAGATTCCACATATCGGTATAGGCCGGCGTGTATTCCACATCGTTGAGATATTTCCACCACGACTTCGGCACCGAGTGCTCGCGCTGCATACCGTTTGCCGAGAAACTCTGACGGGCCGTCTGATTGGGGAGAATAAGGTAGATGTTGTTGGAGTACATCTCCCACCAGCGTTTGCACATATCACCGCTCTGGCTCTCCACCAATTCGGGATAAACATCCGAATACTCCCAATATACCGGAAGATTTGTATAGTTGAGTCTCTGGTGCTGAGTCACGGCAGCTTTGGCGGCCGCCTTCAGGGCCTCCTTCTTCTTACCGTCGAGCCCATCGTAATAGCCTATTGGAGCGGCTCCCCATCCCTGCGCCCAGGCGCAGAGGATGAGGGCCGTTGAGAAAGCTGACTTTATAGCTGTTGTTGCCATTGTCATTCGATAACGTATTCAGAGACTGACTTGAAGCCGGGCTGGCCGAAATATTTGGCCACCTCACCTTTAAGCTTGACATGCTTCTTATACACATCCGGATTGTTGCCCAGACCAAGTTCGGCACGTACTCCGGCAGGAAGCTGCACGGGGATACACTTAGAAAGGTCGGTGCAATCGGCCGTCGGGCCTAACACGAGGTTGGTGTTGGTGTAATCCTTGCCTGTGACATCGTTCGAGAGCACAGCATCAGAATAGGTCATGCCGGGCACGAAACCTACCACATAACCCTCGGCCCATACATCTGAACCGGAAGCTGTGCCGGCTATGATGGAAGCCACGCTGAAGGGATCGGTCTCAGTGCCGGCGGCATCACCCGTGCCTGGCTGGTCGGGGGTGGTAGTGCCTCCACCCTCAACCCACTCATACTCTGTGGGTGACTTCAGACCCGGAACACCGAAGTATTTCTCGATGTTGCCACGGATCTTTATCTGCTTCTTATAGCCGGAAGGATTGTTCAACAGGCTGAGTGCATCGCGGAAGTCGCCTGTTGATGGCAACTGCACAGGGATACACTGCGAGGCATCGGTGCAGTCGGCTGTCGGCGCGAGCAGGATATTTGTCTTGCTGGCATTACCATCGTTCGAGAACACCGCGTCGGTGTAATACTGAGTCGGGATATAACCTACGATATAACCTGTCACCCATACATCGCTTCCGGTTGTGGTGCCTGCCACGATTCCGGATACGGTATAAGGATCAGCCTGTGTACCCGCGCCGCTGCCGGCTACCGGAGGATTCGGGTCAACCGGAGTTGTGCCGCTACCGTCGCTCCAGGCATACTCGGTGGGCGACTTCAGACCATTCACACCAAAATATTTCTCGATGCTGCCACGAATCTTGACAAGCTTCTTATAACCTGAAGGATTACCCATCAGACTGAGCTCAGTGCGGAGATTACCGGCAGGAAGCTGCACGGGCACGCACTGGTTTGCATCGGTACAGTCGGCCGAGGGAGCGATAAGGATATTGGTCTGGCTTGTCACACCCTGGTTTGAGAAGACAGCCTCCGAGATATACTTATCCGGGATATAGCCTACGATATAACCCTCTACCCATACGTCAGAGCCGGTGGCTGTGCCTGCCACTACGCCGGCTACACTAAACGGATCCTCCTTTGTGCCTGTGCCGGAGCCTCCGGGGTTAGGATTGTCAGGATTATCGGGCAACTTCACGCCATCTATCTCGAACTCGGCAGCCGAGCCGGAGTTGTCAGCCACACCGGCCATACCCCAGACATTGGCGAATGTGCCGTAGAGCTTGATGCTCTTCTTATACACGGCAGGATTGTCAAGGAGGTTGCCATACTGGCGGAACTGACTGTCAGCCTTCAGCTCAACAACGACACACTTGGTGAAGTCAGTGCAGTCGGCTGTCGGACCGATCACAAGGTTATTGGGCAGCTCGGCCTCGCTGCTGAAGATGATGTCGCTGTTTGAGGTGACGGGAGTGTCATTGCTGAAACCTGCTGCCACCGAACCTACGATATAACCCTCGGTCCAGCCTCTGATACCCTCACCCTGCATCTCGATAGCCTCCTCAAGAGTATAGGGATCGGCCTGTGTGCCGTGCTCATTGAAGATCACATCGTCGATTGTGCGGAGAAGGAGCTGCCATGTGCCGCCATACCATGAGAGGATACCGCGTACAGTTCCTGTTCCCTCGGGGAGCATATCATTGAAGAATGTGGAGTAACCTGAGTTGCGCACAACGAGCTGCTGGCTGTTTCCATCCTGCGTGATGTAGCGGCTCACGCTCTCCTGTGAGGGAGCGAAAGTCTCCTTGCCACCGTCGACAAACTGTGCGTTGCGGAACTCCACAAGCTGGCCCTGGAGCTTATACATCTCCTCGCCCGACATGGGGAGCTGGTCAATCTGCTCGATGAGGCAATACATCTTATCGGCGGGACGTTCGTCGCCCGGCATGATATACTCAGTCTCGGTGACGGGAAGTCCGTTCAACTCGGTGTGGGTGGCAAACTCCGCATACGACATGAAGGTCATCTGCGGGGCACCGTTATACTCACCCAGCCAGCCGAGCTGGATAAGGTCGTTATACTTTCCGATCCAGAGTCCGGCGGTGTTTATCACCACCTCCTGGCCTAAGTGGAAATCCTCATAGAGGCTTGCACGGTTGATTGAGAGTGTCAGTGCCGAAGTCTCGTCCTGAATCACGAGCGACTTATAGATGTTGCCGCTGACGTCAGTCGATATTACACGACCGCTGATGATGGCCGGCTCCCCTTCCTCAGAGAGGAGAACCGCGTCGTCATTCTGATAAGCCAGCTTGAACTCGGCGAGAGTCTTGTTGGGCTGCAATGTGGCCACAGGCACCTGCAGACCCGGGTCGTCGAAATCGTTCTGACACGACTGCATCCCGGCCATGCCTGCCAAGGCGAGGGCTATGAATGAATATTTTATCTCTTTCATCTGATTGTTGTTGGTTTTAATGAGAATTATTCCTCAACTTTCTCATAAAGTGCGGGTAGCACTCCGCGCATGTCGCTGTAGGCTCCGTAACTTCCGAAAGTTGTGTCATACTGGAACACCTTGCCATTCGAAACGTTCTTTATGCTGAAAGTGCCGTCGGTCTCCGGGGTGATGGTCCATACTGAGCCATCCACTGAAGCGTCCGAACCCACGTTGAAACTGTTGTAAGTTCCGCTCAGATATACGTAGCGGCCGTCGGGCTGTATAATCTGCCAGCCACCGGTGGCTGCGGTGAGAGTGAAATAGCTTGAAGCCTCCTTGAGCGAGATCTCGTCATTAACAGGTTTCACATCCTCAGCCTGGATATAGCCGTAATTGCCGCCGAGCGGGAGAGCCATCTTGGTGCCGTCGGCCACAATCAGGTAATCCTTCCCTGCGGTAACGGTGCTCACCTTGCGGAAGGTTGCGGGTGGAGCGGGCTGCTCCGGCTCAATACCCTCGGCGCCCCACTTGTAGGCAGTCACCGAGCGCACGCCATAGACCGAGCAATATTTGCTGCCCGTTGTGCCCTGGATAGTGACCTGGCTGCCGAGATTCTCGGGATGCGAGCTGAGATTAAGCGCGTTGCGCACATCGCCTGAGGGGAGCTGCACGGAGATACACTTGCTCCAGTCAGTCTCATCGGGGTCGGCGGCAAGCACGATATTTGTCGATACAGTGGCGGGCACGGTGAATTCGGTTGAGACTGCGCTCATGACGTTGCTAACGTCGATATTGATCCAGCCCACGATATAACCCGTCACCCAGGGATCTTCGGTAAGCTTGTCATTGACAGCACCGAGCGACACCTGATATACACCCATCGGCTTGTTCCACTCGCCTGTGCCTATGGCCTCGATACCACCTTCCGGCTCCGGCACGGGGGGCTGGGCGTAATCGCCGTTGCAGGCCGTCAGCCCCATGGCTGCCACGGCCATAACTATATATTTTCTTATCTTGATCATCTTGTTCTTGGTTTAAAGCTTGATCTCAGAAGCGGACGCCCACGTTCACGAAGAGGCGGATACCCTGGCCGTAGACAACCTTGTTCTGGAACTTGTTGATGTCGTAATTGGTATAGTCGAACTTACCATCCTGCCAGCCGCGGATCTGGATATTGCGGTTGTTGAGGAGGTTATTGAGCGACACGTTGAAATTCAAAGATCCCCATTTGGTATAGATCATCTTACCCACAGAGAGGTTCATCACGAAGCAATCCTTGAGCTTATCCTGATTGGTGATCTCATCGCGACGGGCCTCGTACTCCTCCTCAGAGGTGCAGAACTTCCAGAGACCGGGCATCTCCTCATGGCGTGCATAGGCGACGTCATAGTAGTTGTCGCCCATCCAGTTGGCATTGAGGTCGAAAAACCAGTTGCTGATGTTATAGTTCAGACCGAGGCTGTAAGCCTGCTGCGGAGTGCAGCCGATGTGGTAATTCTTGAGATAGACACGGCGTGCGATATCTGCCTCGGCACCATTCTCATAGCTTCGTATGCCCATAGGATTGTTCTTATACTGATAGCGCGAGTAGTTGGCGGCAGCCTTGACCGAGAGGCCGGTCATGATCTTATACTCCAGACCCAGCTCGACACCCTTGTATTCCGTCTCCAGCCCGGTGATAGAATAGTTCATGAAGCTCATGGCGTCATAGTCGAAGAAACCTGTGTGACGCATTCCATCCCACATATGTGTCCAGAACCCTGTGACACTTCCGCGGAAACGTGCGTAGTTCCATGTGTAGGAGATATCGCCTGAGAGATAACGCTCTGACTTGAGATCACCTACGGCGGTATCCTTGATACGAGATGATACGTAAGAGTCATAGGGACGCGGTGCGCGTGTGCCGTAAGAGGCATGTGCGGTGATATAGTTACGTCCGTTGATCTTGTAGGTGGCACCGGCCTTGATGGCGGCATTGTCGAAGGTGTGGCGTTCGCCGTAGCCATACGAATTCTCGGGCGCGCGGCCATTCTGCATGTTACCCTTACGGATGAAGTTGGTGTAAGATACCTCCAGACCATAGTTCACATCCCAGTGGGTTGTGGAAATCTCATTCTGGAGCCAAGCCTTGGCAATGTAGCTGTAGATGTTGTAGTCATAGCCGAACACGTCACCCTTGCGGGCCAGACGGTTTGGATTGCGCATATCATTCTGGAGGATATCGGTGCTGTGGCCGAAGTCACGCTCCGAGTAAGTGTCGATATCGCGCCAGAACTCACCGCCGAGAAGGTCGGCCACTGTCTTGTAGTAGTGGGCGTTGCTGTAGTTGAAGCTTACACCACCCTGCAGGGTCATGGCGTCGGAAAGGCGCTGGTTGATGTAGCTGTTGAACATCCATGAGCCGAAATTGCTGTGGTTATCCTCAAGGATGGTGTACGACTGGCCGCGGTATTCCGGGTCGCGGTCGCTCTGGATGCAGTTGAGGAGGTTCGACTGATAGATGCCGTCCCAGTCAATCTGACGGAAAGCCTGGTCGTTACGCCAGAGGTCGGAGATATAGTTGAACTGCGAGAGCTCAGCCTCATAAAGCTCCGGATTTGTCTCCTGATTGGCCGTAGGCTTGAAGAAGGAGGGCATATTGCGGTAATAGTCGGGAGCGGGGCTGTAGCCCATATAGTTCAGACGGCTGCTTGAATAGGCGTTGTGACGGTAACCCACGGCAGTGTTGAGGGTTGTGTTGACCGAGGGTTTCCAGATCCAGTTCAAGGTAGCTGAGGGGTCGAAGCTCTTGTTGACCCTCGCACTGCGTTTCTTGCCGTTAAACCATCCCCATGAGGGGTTGTAGAGGTTAGATCCGGCCAGGTCATAAGCCTCCTGAGTTGTGGCGCCGGCAGTGGCACGTTCAGTGGGGGCTCCCCATGTGGTGAGGTTGATGCTGTGTCCGCCGGCAAATACCTTCTGCAGAGAGAGGGAGTAAGCGAGCGAGTTGTAGAACGTACCCTCGATTATACCCTCAGGAGCGTAGCGGGCCATTACAGAGGCAGAGAATGCCCACCCATTCTTGCTGAGACCTGTGGAGTACTGCACACCGGCACGGAGCATATAGTTTGAGTTGGTGTATGACACGTTGCCACGGAAACCTGTGGCATAATCCGAAGCGTAGGTGGTGTAATTCTGCGCGCCGCCGATGTTGCCGTAGCCGAAAGCTGACGGAGCCATGGCGATGTCGGTGGTCTTGTTGCGGAAAGCCGACGATGTGAGGCCACCTAAGCTTGAATAAGAGAACTGGCCACGCATCGGGTCGTTGAAGTTGATGCCGTTGATATAGTTGGCCTGCCAGCTCGAGTCAAGACCGCGCATGCGGTAATAGAGGGTCGAGAAATTGTAGCTGGCCGTCTGATAGAACACATCATCGGTAGCACCCTGGATTGTGCCGACCGACTGGATCATACCCTCGTCATCGGCAATCTGGTCCTCGTCAAAGACGAAATCGTTGCTGTTGGTGAAATAATAATCATCGACGCTTTCAGGTGAGAGGCGGATCTCACCCACATTCCTGACACCGCCGTGGCCGGCAGGGATTGCCACCTCCAGGGTGGTCATGCCGATATAGCTTACCCGGAGGATTTTAGCTGAACGCGGCACGTCAGGAATTTCAAAACGTCCGTCAATGTCGGTGGCGACATTCCGGTCAGTTCCGGCCACTGTCACCAAAGCTCCGACAACGGGGTAATTATCCTCATCGGAAATTACCGTACCCTGCACGAGATCCTGGGCGGATAGCCCGGACACAGTCGCCACCAGGGTAATAAGAAATAGAAAGAATCTCTTCATATTCCTATCATTGATGTTTGGTTGTTTTTATGTTGGTTAATCTCTCTTATTTTGACACCTCACGGATGAGGTAAATCTCTGTGGGAAGGTGGTCGGAATAGCCGTTGGTCCATGCGCCGCCCGAGAATGTGCGGTGGGGATAGCCCTTATACTGGCCGTCGGCCTGGAGAAGGAATTTCTTGTTGAGCACCTCGGCATTGCGGAACTTCAGTCCGGCGGTGCCGTTCACGAGGTTGCCGTTTACGATAATCTGGTCGAAAAGGTCCCAGCCGCCACGGTAGATGTAGGAGCCGATGCCATTGTCGAGCTTCTCCCAGAAGGGGTTGTAGAAGCCATGGTTCTCGATTCCGACAGGTTTCTTGCGGGCACCGAGCACCTCGGCCACACTCTTGTTGTGGGGGTCGTCGTTAAGGTCGCCCATCACCACCACACCCATGGTGGGGTCAACTTTATAGAGCGAGTCGCAGATCTGCTTGGTGAGCGATGCCGCTGCCTCGCGCAGCCAGCTGCTCTCCTTCTCGCCGCCACGTCGCGAGGGCCAGTGGTTTACGATCACCGCCAGTTTGGAGCCTCCCATCACACCTACGATACACATCTGGTCGCGGGTCTTGAAATTCGGCAGCTCAGGCACCGTGAGACGATGGTTGGTGACATTGAGCAGACGGAAGAAACGGGGATTGTAGAGCAGGCCCACATCCACGCCACGCGCATCGGGGCTGTCATGATGCACCACCTGGAGATTCCAGTTCTTTATGCTCTCGGCCTTGACAAGATCCTGGAGCACTGTGATATTCTCGATCTCGCTCACACCGATTATGGCCGGACCCATCGGGGTGGTCTTGGTGGTCATCTGCGAGATGGCATACGAGAGGTTCTTGATTTTCGACCAATACTTGTTGCTGTCCCAGCGGTTCTTACCCTCAGGCGAGAACTCAAGGTCATACTTGCCGTTGTTGTTGATTGTATCGAAAAGGTTCTCGAGGTTATAGAAAGCGACGCCAAACATCTGGTATTGCTTCTTCTCCTGTGCCGACACACCGAAAGCCCCGCTGGCCAGGGCCAGGGAGGCTACGAATGCGGCAAAAAGCCGTGATAGTTTCATAGACATCAGGTTATGTATGTGTGATTATTAACTGTCAGAAGAATTTCTGCTCCTCACCGGTCATGGCCGAGAGAAGGCTGTTGGCCAGACTGCTCGCGCCGATGCGGAAGAGGTCCTGGTTGAGCCATTCATCGCCGAGCACCTCCTTGACGATGGCGTAATACTGCACAGCCTCCTCAGCCGTGCGGATTCCTCCGGCAGCCTTGAAGCCAACCTTGCGGCCTGTCTGCTCGTAATACTCGCGGATGCAGCGGCACATCACATAAGCGGCCTCAAGCGAGGCACCGGTGTAGATCTTTCCGGTAGAGGTCTTGATGAAGTCGGCGTCGCTCCACATTGCCAGTATAGAGGCCTCCTTGATGTTCTGGGCCGACTTGAGGGCGCCGCTCTCGATAATAACCTTGAGCTTGGCATCCTTGGCAGTGTGTTTGAGCTCGATGATCTCATCGCAGAGCTCCTCGTAATTCTTATCGCGGAAATAACCGAGGTTCATCACGATATCAACCTCATTGGCGCCACCTGCCACAGCCAAAGCCACATCAGCCACTTTCACGGCGGTGAAAGTCTGGCTCGACGGGAAGCCACCGGCCACGACAGCGATATCGACACCCGTAACCTCAAGATTGGCTTTCACCACCTCAGCGAAATTGCTGTAGACGCAGATGGCGGCCACATTCCTGTACTGAGGGAACTCATTGTCGAAATCATTGACTCTCTTCGTAAATGCAGTCACGCTCTCCTGGCTGTCCTCGGTGCTGAGAGTAGTCAGGTCGATCGAACTGAACAGGAACTGATAAACCTCGGGAGAGGCATACTGCGATGCCTTCTCCAATATCTTCGAAACTTCAGCGGCAACAGTAGCGTCATCGCCGGGAACCTGGCTTGAAGCCAGAGCTTTCTGGTATCTGTCCATTATTTTTAATATTAATTATAAACCATTTATGCAACCGGACCGTCCGGCTTGGAGTCAGGCGGTCCAAGAAACTACAAATTTAGGTAAAATTTTTAAAACCACAACATTCCATGTAGCATTTTAACAAAACCGCACTATAAAAAAGCCGTTCTCCCCCTATCGTTTCTGACAGGATGAGAACGGCAGTTTTACGTTTCGGGTTCTGCGGGGGTGCATATACCCCCGGCAGCCACACACCTTCACATCATATGAGCTGCAGCATATGCAACTCGTCGCGGATCTCAAGACCCGAGAGTGTGCGGCGGCGCGACAGCACACGTGCGAACTCGTCGATGGCTGGGTGAAGGCGCGGATTGCGGAAGAGGCGGCTTGCGCGCATCAGGGCGTTGTTGTAGAGATTCTCGATCTCATCCTCCTCCAACGCGCATGTGTCGCGTCCCTCTCTCTCCACCTCGCTGTATATCTCTTTCATTATCGCCGCGGGAGCCTCCTCCTTCATGCGCACTATCGAGCGCGCAAGGATATTCGACACCACCATCGAAGTGGTGATGTGGAAGTTCTGCACAAGATTGTCCCAGGTGGCCTTGGGCGAGATCGAGGGTGAACCCGAGAAATAGTATTCGTGCGAGAACTCGATCATCGGGCCCTCGGAGTCAAGACTCACCTCCGCCACACGGTCGATGGCTCGGAGGCTGGCAAGCGAGATGACCATCCCTGCGAGCCCGTAGGCACGGTCATCTTCGTTCAGATATGTAAGGGTAAGCTTTTGCTGGCTCATTTTCGCTGATTGTTTTATATAATAACGACACGACATTGATTTTAGTTGTGTGCCGCGTTAAAACTGCCATCTCAGTCCGGCCACTATCACCACACCCTGTGTGGGCTGCATCGGCAGCACCTCGTCATGACGGTTCAGGAGATTATCGGCCTGGAGCCACACCGAGAGGTCGGGGGTGAAGTCCCAGCCGGCCGAGAGATTGAGCAGTGTGAGGTCGGGGAGGCGGAGCCTGGTCAGGGTGGCGTCCGGAGTCGTGGCGAAGGGGTCGTCGCCAAGTAGCGTGCCGGCAAATGTGGTGTAGATGTTGCGCACACCCCGGTAGTCATACCCCACCCCTATGCTCAGCGGCTCCACCGGGCGGACGGTGGCCTTGACCGAGGCGATGATTCTGGCACGGTCATAACCGTTGAAGAACCCCTTCTTGCCATCCTGTGGCTGATAGCTGCCATCGGCCGTGATGCTGAAGGTGCGGCCGTAGGCATAGCTCAGGCGCGCGCTGAAAGAGGCTCCGTGCAGGTTCACACCGTCGGCGTCGGTGCAGTATTGCGGTATGTCGCCACGCCCCGGTTCGGGCGACAGTCCATCCACTGGCTTGATTCCGTTGTTGAGGTAAGCCATATACCATCCTCCGAGGGGGAGGTTCCTGGTGGCTCGGTAACGGGCCTCTACACCCATCGAGAACCCGGCGAAGGGGCCGAGATTGATGCCGAAAGCGGCATCGAGGGGGGTATACGAGGGGCGGGTGCTCAGGAAACCAGGCATGGCGTAGTAGTCGAGTTCATGGAGATAGCTGAGCGTATTGAGCTTGCTGCCACCCTCGAGGTTGAGGTAGAGCCCCACCTGACCTGTCTGGAGCGCCATACGGATATCCGGGGCTATGTGGAAGAAGGAGTAACGGTTACCATCGGGTCCGGCCTTGAACGAGAGGTCGATATCCGCACCCACGCGGATGTCGAGCAGCCCCTTGGTGAAGCGATACCATGGAGTGAGCGTGAGCATGGCATAATCATCGACACTCTTGCTGTTGAGGAAGAGCATGTCGAGATTGCCGTCGAGTCCGATAGAGCTCCCGCTCTCCCAGGGCATCCTTACCCCGGCATTAAGATTCACATCAGTCTCCCGCGCTCCGGTGGCCACCACACGTTCAGCCCCCGGCAGGATATCCTGCCGGTAGGCGAAATGGCGCATACGGGCACCGGCATGCCAGTCGACCGACGAGGAGGGGGCTATGAGGGAGCGCCAGTCGGCGCGTAGCGAGAAATCGTTGATGGTCTGCCCCGGCACGGGGAGCGACGTCACACCGTAATAGTTGAAACTTCCTACATGATAATCGATTGCAGCGTCAAGGCGTCCTGCGCCTTTGAACAGATGTGAGCCGTATAGCCCCACTGATTCATCATAACGGTATTGTTTCTCATCGGCTGTCACCTCGCTCATCTCCGGTTTCCAGAGCGATGTGGAGTTATGCTGCAACCGCACTCCGAAGAGAGTCGAGGAGTTATCTACAAAGCGGTAGCCCGCGCTCAGTATAGAGTTGAGCCATGAGCCCACCCCAAACTCAAGATAGCCGGGACGGTTTGAGAACTGACGTGAGGCTTGCCAGCCTGTGGCAGGCATGGCCAGCATGAAGGGGGAGAAAGCGGCCGTCACGCCACCTGTCTCATAATCGAGCGGACGCGTCTCAAGGGTGGCGCCGAGCGCTTTCGGGAATGTGTTGATACGGTCAATACGTATCACATCGGGCACATACTTTCCCTCCACGCTGATCGACTCGTGAAGCTGCTGCGCCATGCCCGGCAGGAAGGCCGCACCGGCTGCGAGGAGAAGTGAGGCGCGACGTATATTGTTGTTAATCTTGATGTTCATTGATGCGAATTGTTTACCGGTTCTCATTTCCATTCCTTGAGACGGGTAGAGATCATCTCCTTGATATCTATCTCACTGCCGGGATAATTGTCGCGCAGACTCTTGATATACTCAACGGCCAGATAATCCTTGCCACGTTTGTGATAGACGTCGGCCAATGCTATGAAGCCACGTGCGAGCCAGTATTCATGAGGCGATCCGGCATCGGTGAATGCCGTGAGCACCTTCTCGGCACCGTTTACGTCGCCATTGGCGAGCAGGTGTTCACCCAGGGCCACGGCAGCCTTGGCTCCCGACATACTTTTGGGATTTGCAGCAAGACGGTTAAGTATAGCCACACCCTCCTTACTGTCACCCTTCGAGAGCATGGCTGTGGCCTCGTAGAGTTCGGCCTCCTCAATCTGGTCGGCCGACAGACCGGAACTTCTCTTAACGAGTGCGGCATATTTCATCCGCTCCTCCTCATCATCTGTGAGGCGCATAATTCCGGCGTAGGCATCGGCGGCATAGTCTGCCCCTCCCCTCACCTCAAGTTCACGGTAGACGGGGAGCGCATCCTTACGCGCTGAGATTCCGGCATCCTCCAGAATCTGGGCCTTCAGCAGAAGAGCCTCGGGCACCTGCTGCGAGTCACCCCGTCGGTCGAGCAGACGGTCAAGGGCCTCCAGGGCAGCGGCTGTGTCATCAGCCTCATCCTTGCCGGTGGCTATGTCGAGGAGAGCCTGCGCCAGATAACGTCCGTTGGGATAGTCAGCCACATATTGCTCAAGGAGAGCCGTATTGGTGACGTCCTCGGCATAGACAGTCTCGGCTCCTTCGAAGGCGAGTGTCTCCATCTCCGACTCATCCATGCGGGGCGCGTCAGGCACCCCGCGCAGGAATTCGGCATACTCCTTCAGGCCACCGTTGGCCGAATAGAAGCGCCGCAGGTCATCATTGGCGAGCTGAGCCTCCTCACTTGTGGGCCATTTGGTTATAATCTCGCGATAGGTGGTCTCCGCCGAGTCAGTGTCGCCGCCCTTCATATAGGCCAGCGCAAGACTCAGCATACCCTTGCGGGCCTGCGCGCTCTGCTGATAGGTAGAGCGCAGCTGCTCAAACGATTCCACAGCCTTCGGTGTCTCGCCGAGTCCGGCATAGGTCTGCCCCTTCTCGAGAAGCGCGGCGGGGAGCCATTTTGAGTTGGGGAAGCGGGAGGGCATGGCCGAGAGTTCGGCTATCTTTGTCTTTATATCGCCGTCGAGGCCGTACATCACAGCCCGCCGGTAAGTGGCGTAATCGGCATCCTGTGCCCCGTTCTCGATGGCCGTGGCATAGTTCTTGCGGGCCGAGCGGTAATCGCCGGCATAATACTGAGCGTCAGCCATTCTGATAAGGGCGTCATCACGCATACGCTGAGGGAGTTCGGGCGAGCCTTTGAGGGCCGACGAGAAACTCTCGGCAGCCTGGGCGTAGCGGTCCTGCATGATACGTGCGTATCCGAGGTTGTAGCGGGCCAGAGTGCGGTTCTCGCCGCGAGGGTCAGCCTTCAGGTATGCCTGGTAGGCTTTCTCAGCCTCGGCATAGCTTCCTAAGGCGTAGCATGCGTCGCCGAGCCACAGGTAAGACTGTGCCCTGAGAGCCGGATCGGCCTGGATACCTACAGCCTCCTGCAGATACACCCTCGCCTCGGCAGGACGGTTATTGGCCATCGACTCCATACCCAACTCATAGAGAATCTTCTGTTTGGCCTCAAGCACCTTTGCCGATGGACGGGCTATGCGGTTGATGCTCTCAAGAGCCTTGGCATAGTCCTTCTCATTGAAATAGGCCGTGGCCAGATATTCCTGCACCTGCGCGGCATGAGAGGAGCGCGGGAATTGGCTCAGGAAACTCTGCATCAGCGGAATCGACGAACTGAAAGGGATATTTCCGCCATGGGTGCGGGCCGCTATATAATTGAACAGAGCCGTCTCCGACACCTGCGGGTCATAATTCATGCGCGAGGCCTTCTCAAACGATACGGCAGCCGTGTTGGGGTCATTCTGGCGTATGGCTATCTGTCCGAGGTAGAGACACGCGCTCTGTGCCAGGTCGTTGTCAAGGTCGGTGAGCGGGGCAAAGCGGTAGGCGGCCGCGTCATAGTCACCCTCGTCATAAGCCATCACGCCGAGAGCGTATATGGCATCAGAGGCGGGAGTTATCTCCTCATGGCGGGTATACTCGCGGAGGTAACGGGCCGCCTCATCGAAATCGCCGTTCTTGAAATAACTCAGCCCGACAATACGTTCAGTCTCCGGCACAAGTTCAGCTACCGGGTTGCTGCGCAACAGAGCGGAGCCCTCGGCAATGACACGGTCATACTCACCGCGTGTATAGTCGATCTGCGCCATATAATACTGAGGCGCGATCTCATCATTAAGCGAGCCCCCCATACGCTTCTCCACCTCGGAGAAACCACGGTAGGCGGCCGCCGTATCACCGGTGATATAGTCAATATAAGCCAGATAATAATCTGACGCGAGATTAAACCGGCGGTTGTCGCGCAATTCGCTGAAGATAGGACGTGCTTCTGTATAGAGGCCGCATTTGATCATGGATAGCGCCTTGCGGTAATCATACAGCGGACGGTCGGCCGGGTTAATCCGGGCATAGTCGATGTCGTTATATGCAGCCAAGGCATTGCCGTAATGATGGGCGAAGAAGAAATAATCGGCTGCCGCCAGACGGGCAGGGAGAGCCGAAGGTGAGGCTGGATACGCCTCGGCGAAACTGCGGAGCAGATCCACGCAGTCGGCTTCGCCGCGTTCATAGAGAGCGAGAGCGAGAAGATAGGCGCAGTCCTCGCGGTCGTTTCCCTGCAGCTCCACACCCTGGGTCTCAAGATGCCGCAGCTGGTCGATTACGCCTGCGAAGTTACCCTCGTCGAGCATAAGGCGGGCGCGTTCCAGATAACCGGTAGCCAGCGGGCTCAGGCGGTCCTCGCGTGTGAGTGTGGTAGCAGAGGCGCATAGTATGCCTGCCGAGAGGGAGAGGGTTAACAGGCCCCGGATCATTGACCGGCGCGCATTGCGGTTATGGGATTTCATTTTGGCGTTGGAAGGTTTGGAAATTTCGCGTCGATGCGCGATATGATGAGTTGGGGGAATATGCCGTTGAGGCAATGATAGTCGCCACGGCGGCAGGGACGGTTGCCGAAAATCGAGCAGGGGCGGCACACCATGTCGAGCTGCACGGCATCGGCCGGATCCTGGTTGAAGCCGTAGAAACCGGTGTAGGGGTGTGTCGCGCCCCATACGCTGACGGTGCGTAGCCCCACGAGCGAGGCCATGTGCATATTGGCCGAGTCCATCGCGAGCATGGTGTCGCAATGGCTCATAAGGGCCAGTTCACCCGCGATTCCGATTGCAAGACTGGCCATGGATACCACCTGCGGCCTTCCGTCGGCAAGTTTGGCGATAGCCTCGGCCTCGCGGTCGCCGGCTCCGAAAATGAATATCCGGCATCCCGGGACACCGGCGTAATGGTCTATCACCTTTTTCATGAGGTGGAGGGGATAAATCTTACCGGCATGAGCTGCAAACGGGGCCACAGCGAGCCAGAATTCACCCTCTCTCTTGGGCCGGATCACGGAAGAGAAAGCCGAGGGGTCGGCTTTGCCTGAGGGGAAGAGCGAGCGGAATGATGAGGCCACGCGGATATGCAGATTGTCAAACGCGTCGCGATATCTCGACGTCATGGGCGTGAGCTGGAGCATGGTCTTCGACGATGAGCGGGTCAGCGCCTTACGAGCATGACGTCCCTTGTCGACATGGCTCACGCGCATCCCCTGCAGCGCGGCGAAGAAGCGTATCAGCTTGGTGCGCAGCACGTCGTGCAGGTCAACCACCGAGTCGATCTCATATTTGGCCACCATCTCGCGGAGTAGGCGCCGCATCCCGCCTACCCCCTTGTAGAGCGATGTGTCAATCCCCACCACCTGCAGATTCGGTGGAGGGTCGAGAAACATCTTTGCAGCCACCGGGCGTGTGAGCATGACAAAACGGCACCCGGGGTTTGCGGCACATGCGCCGTACACCACGGGTATAGTCATAGCCACGTCGCCCAGAGCGGAGAAACGTGTGACGAGAATATTGCGGGGTTCAGTCTTTCTTGCCATAAAGCACCGGATTGGTAGCCGGGTCGTTATACATCTTCATCTGGCGGTAGACCTTCATATATTTCCTGCCGTCGGCGATGTCATCGAGGAGCTGGTCAATAGCCACCGTAAGATCGGCGCGCTGTTCAAGTAGCACATCGAGTTTGGCACGGCACTTGGCAAGGTGGTCGGCGTCGGCGTCGGTACGCTCGGTCTGCTCACGCATATGCCATATCTTGAGGGCAAGGATCGAGAGGCGGTCGAGAGCCCATGCCGGAGATTCGGTATTGAATGTGGCATCCGGGTCGGGGATGACGTTGGCAAAACGGTCGCGGAACCAGGAGTCGATCTCCTCCACCATATCAGTACGCACCTGGTTTGAGCGGTCGATCCGGCGTTTTAGGAGGAGCGCCTCGACGGGATCGATCTGAGGGTCGCGGATGATATCCTCGAGGTGCCACTGCACGGCGTCGACCCAGTTTTTCTCAAACAGGATATGGTCGAGCGAGCCTTCGGGATAAGGGTTCGGGCAGGTGCGGTCGATATTGTCCGTATTGTGATATTCAGCGACAGATGCGTCGAATACTATATTGGCTGCTTCAGCTGTTTTCATGCGAGGTGAAGGTTAAGGGGTTAAGGGGAAAAAGGGGAGGCCGGCACTGCTTACGCAGACACCGGCCTCTGGGGATAGGATGGATTTAGGGAGGTAGTCCATAGCAGAGTCGAACTGCTCTTTAGAGAATGAAAATCTCTCGTCCTA
>CANPMT010000070.1 GCA_947575235.1 uncultured Porphyromonadaceae bacterium | reverse complement strand
TGAATATCAATAATTTCAAAGTACTCTTATAATTTTTTAGTGGACACTAATGAAATCAAATATAAAGTTAGCCAAAAGAACAGATTCCAGAATTGTTTGGTTACTCATAATATTCTTATTACCGTCAGTGATTAATGCAAAAATAATTTTTAATCAGTCTTTTTCTCAATCTCTAATATCGTATAGAGATTTTGCTCTTCTATTAGCCATTCCAGCTTTAATTAGAATAAGGCCAAATGAAGAAACATTAGTGAAATCAACGTTTAACTTCTCCATAGTCCTCCTCACAATTATAATCATAAGAACATACATTACTACAGATATATTTGTCCTCTCTGAAAAAAATTTATTGTTACAACAAACTCGTTTGGAAAGTGAATCTTCGGATTTTTTTAATGTTCCTTCAAACGCAAATGTCGCAATTCTGCTATTACCTTTATATTTTTTACTGTGTAAAATTATGGAAAAATTACGACTCAAAGACATTTTTTAAAGCCACTTTTCTAATTTTTGTAATAGTATCAATCCAAAATAGAAGCACACTGTTCCCTGCAGCTCTTTTTTTTGGCATTACAATCCTTAAATGTCGATTTAAATATCCTCTGATAAAACCTCTTTACATCGCTATAATTGGGTGCATTGCGGTATGGTTAGCATTTCCTATAATAACGTCATTGATAGAAGAGACTCAAACTCAAGTAACGAGTACATATGATCCTCGAGTTATTGCTATGGATTACTTCCTCAATACATCTGGAAGATCCTTATCATCTATAATTTTTGGAACTGGAAACATCAGTTTTCTAACATCTTCATATGTAGCGACACTACAGGAAAGTCATATTCACTATTCCGATGTAGGATTTGTAGGATTTTGGCATCAATATGGTATTTTAGCAACATTTACTTTCATCTACTACCTACTGAAATGCCTCGTCAGTAGTCGTCAACCCTGGAATTCTAAATATTTAGCGTTAACTATACTTATATGTGGAGGTACTATTAGTTATTTTGGAGATTCTACTCATTTATTATGGTTCATTCTTTTCTATTATCAGTATTGTTTATACAAAGCATCTAATAAAACGACATCAAAAAAATCAAAACTAAATGTTCCAACCATTTAATTCTCTTGCAATAGTAATCCCAGCCTATAAAGCTACCTATCTAAGGGACACCCTCCAATCAATAGCCAATCAGACAAACAAGAATTTCACAGTCTACATCGGTGATGATTGCTCTCCTTATGATATCAAATCAATAGTCGATGAGTTTAATGATCAGCTGTCGATAGTCTATCATCGGTTCGATACAAATCTCGGAGGGTCTGATTTAGTTGGCCAATGGGAACGCTGTGTCGCTTTATCTAAAGATGAACCCTATATATGGTTATTCAGCGATGATGATATGATGGATAGCCGTTGTGTCGAGGTATTTTATAAAGCAAAAGATAAGTATCCTCAAGAGGATGTTTTCAGATTCAATGTAAATATTATTGATGGGAATGGTAATATTCTTCGCAATTCAATCTATCCCTCGCATATCTCTTCTAAGGATTTATTCATTGGCAAGATAAACGGCTCTCTGGAATGTTTCATCGTTGAATACATCTTCAAAAGAGAGGTGTATGAAATAACCGGTGGTTTTGTGAATTTCGATTTGGCCTGGGGAAGTGACCTTGCTTCATGGGTGAAATTCGGAATGAAATCAGGCATCAAGACTTTAGATGAGACTTTCATCTCCTGGAGAAGCAGCGGCATTAATATTTCAACCGATTATAATCCTGCCATATTGGCCCGTAAAACGGCTGCTTTAATAGAATGCATGAAATGGGGTGAAGAACAGTTCCCGGATTCCACAGTTAAATCTGTGGATCAAAAGGGGCTTGTTTCTCGCTTGTCTCAGATGGCTGTTCAATCTAATTTAGGATTGGCTTACAAGGGTATCAACCAATATGCCTCGACCCTTCCTGAAAAGATCAAATTGTCATCTATGTTTATCCCCTATTATCTGATTAAACGTTTACGAAATGTTTTTTAATGGTTTGACTCCGGCTCCTGAAAAATGCTGTGGCTGTTCTGCGTGTGTGCAGATTTGCCCGAAGCAGGCTATCTCATGGAGCAAAAATGATGAGGGGTTCAATTACCCTACTGTTGATCCTGACAAATGTATTGAATGTGGATTATGCGAGAAAGTATGTCCCATGCAGCATCCTGATGAAGTGTTGCCTCATAGAATAGGAGATGCTTTTGGAGCTGTAAATCTAAACAGCGAAGAATTAAAGGCAAGTTCAAGCGGTGGTGTCTTCTCTGCCATAGCCGACTATGTTTTCGGTCAGGGTGGAATTATCTATGGCGCAGCTTTTGACAAAGACTTTCAATTAGGCCATATCGGAATCTCATCACAGCAAGACCTATCTCTACTTCAAGGGAGCAAGTATATTCAATCTCAAAATAGGGATGTCTATAAGAAAATCAGGACAAATCTTATTCAAGGCAAATTAGTGTACTATGTCGGGACTGGATGCCAGGTAGCCGGACTCAAGTTATTCCTCAGAAAGCACTATGATAATTTAATCACCTCTGATATTCTCTGTCATGGCACTCCTCCTCAAGAAGTATTTGACGTGGTTATTAAAGATCTGGAGAACAGATACAACGGAAAAGTTGCAACATATAAATTCCGAGACAAAAGGGTGTGGGGTTGGAGTTGCAGCAGCAGTGCCACTATTAAAAAGAATAACACTCTAAAATATGTCGGCTTTGATCCTATTTTAGATGGCTATTTCAATGCCTTTATAAAAGCTGACAATTACAGGGAATCCTGTTATGTTTGTCCGTTTGCACAGAGCAAAAGGTCGGGAGATATAACATTGGCAGACTTTTGGGGTGTCGAAAAATATCTACCACAACTCAATGCTCGCGCCGGTGTATCAGCCATATTCATCAATACCGCCAAAGGGAAAGAGATTATCAATAAGATTTCAGCTAATCTTGCTCTTTATCCGGCTCAACTAAAAGATATTCAAGTTATCAACAAGACATTGGTAGCACCTACTCCTCGCCCTCAGGCAAGGGACGTATTTTTCAACAGATTTCAAGAGAATCCCTCTGCCGTACTGAAATCCTATTCGAGATTGACTTCCAAAAAGCATCTGGTTTATCTCTTGAAAAAGAATCCTTTTACCTCCTCTCTAATCACTCTTCTAAAAAAGATTGTGCATAAATGAAGATATTGCTTACCACAATTGTGGACAATGTGAATTATGGTACCTATCTGCAAGCCTTTGCCACCGCAAAAGTGCTTGAAGAGATGGGCTGTGACGTTGAGATTCTTGATTATCTGCGTCCGCATCTCAACCATTCCAATATGCTAAGAGCCGCCCGGCAAAAGGGAACCGCCCAATATATCCGAGCTATTCCAAGCGTAATTCTGGATGGTTATATGAAACGGAATCTTAAGAAATTCCTGACCTCAAGGGTGACGCTTACCAAACGATTCACTGATTGGAAGAACTTCAGACAGACTCTGAAACCATATGACTTGTATCTTGTGGGGAGCGATCAGGTCTGGAATTCAACCCATAACAAAGGTCTTGACGAGGTTTTTTATTTCGGTGGTATAAAAGGAAAGAAAGCTTCTTATGCCGCCAGTGTCGGAATTGAATCATTTCCCAAAGAGGAATACGACAGAATATCATCTTTGTTGGGAGACTTTGATAAAATATCCGTGAGGGAGAGTTTTGGTGTAGATGCATTGAAACAGGTTGGCAATATCAACGCCACGCAAGTTCTTGACCCCACATTACTTTTAAATGGAAATGACTGGAGAAAGGAATGCGATTCCTCTTTCGTAAAAACTGATCCTTATCTTCTTATCTATTCGGTTGAAGTCAACAGGGATCGTGCCACGATAGAGATTGCCAAGAAGATTGCCAAGGAACGTAATCTGAAAGTTTACTTGGTATCACCCTATATCAAGTTCAATTCCAAACTGAATGTTGATAAAGTTTTCTCGTTAGCCAATACAACCACTTTCCTCAATCTCTTCTCTCAAGCGGATTATGCTGTAGTGAGTTCATTTCACGGAACCGCTTTTGCAATCAATTTTAACTGCCAGTTCGTGACTGTCTCTCCGGAACGGTTCAGCACCAGAGTTCAAAGTCTTCTGAAGCTTCTTAATTTGGAAGAGCGCTATGTTAAAATGATCTCGGACATCCCAACAAATTCTATCGACTATACAAAAGTGAATGCAATCCTCAATTCCGAAAGAGTAAAATCCAAGGAAGTTCTTAAGGAGATTGTATCTATTTGATATACATTATTATGACATCTTCTACTCAGACTCCAAGAGTTCTATTCTTCGCATCTACCTCATATGCAGGGATGGGGCCATATGTGGCATCTATCATTAACTCTTTCACTCCCGAGGATAATATAGGTTTCTTTTTAGTTGAAAGGGAAGATCAATATTTCTCTCGAAATATCAAGCCTGAACTTAAGCAATCCGGTATCATTTATCTTGAAAAGACTCCCACAAAACTCAAAACTCTTTGGTATCTCACCATTGATGGCGGTTATGATTGTAGAAATAAGTTAAAAGAATATTGCAATCAATTCAACCCTGCGATAATTCATGCACTAACTAATATTGATGATGTAGAATTATGTAAATGGATGATTGACAGATACAAAATCCTCTACACAATACATGATCTTCATCCCCATGAAGCAAACAAGTCTTTTCTTAAAGAATTCCGTCAGAATGTAATTTATAAAAGAGAGTATCGAAGCATTGAATTGAGTGGCAACATTCACACAAATAGTGTCACTCAATTCAAAGAGCTAAAAATACTATACCCTACCAAAGCTTCATTTTATTCACCTTTTCCGACTCTAATCACAAGTGAAATAGAAGACGGGAAGGTCTTGCCACCGGAACTCTCCAATGTCACTGACTATATTTTATTTTTCGGTCGTATTGAGGCATATAAGGGAATTGATAAGCTAATTGAAGCATATCTTTCATCTCCCACTTTGCAACAATCAAAATTGGTTATTGCTGGTAAAGGAGAGATGAATCGGCCAGTGCATAAAAATATCATTTACCTTAACAGATATATAGGGGATAACGAGATTGCTGCTTTATATAATAACGCAGCTTGTGTAGTCTACCCATATATTTCCATCACTCAATCAGGGGTTCTCTCGGTGGCAATGCATTTTGGTACTCCCATTATAGCATCGGATCTACCATTCTTCAAAGAGGTTCTAAAATCCGATTATCCCTGGTTTACTAAAACCGGTGATTCGGATAGTCTTAGGAGCACTTTGGAAAACTTCATGTCTGTTCCTCATGAAAAGAAATCGGCAACTAAGGTATGGTTAAAAAATTTGTATCAAGCTGAATATGCTTCTGAATCTTCGAAACATCAACTGGAAGAAATATATGCACAGTTGTAAGTTGCTTAGAACCGAGTTAAAATCATTAAGTCTAAAGAAACATAATGACGCCTGACTTAAAAAAACTGAGAGTTCTATTTGTCTGCACAGTCCCAACTGACAAGAGCGGCATTCCTAATGTGATGTTCAATTTATTAGGAGCCCTCGACAAGTCAAATATGGAATTAGGGTATGTGGCGATTAACGACCCCTCTGATTTCTATAAAAGAAGACTTAAAGAGCTTGGCGTAACACTCCATATAATCCCAAGAAAAATCACTGCACCATGGGCATACATCACGCATTTAGCGAAAGTGGCTAGGGGTTACAACGTGATGCATGTCCATGGCAACAGTGCTACTTTGGTGTTGGAGATGATTGCTGCTAAACTTGCTGGTGTCAAGGTGAGGATTGCCCATAGCCATAACACACAGTGTTCCATGGTTAAGATAGATAAAGCGGCGCGTCCTCTTTTCTATGCCCTGTGCAACGCAAGATTGGCTTGCGGTGTGGAGGCGGGGAAATGGCTCTTCGGGAACCGTGACTTCAAGGTCATAAACAATGGCATCAATACGGACAGATTCAGATTTAAAGAATCAACCCGACATGAAATAAGAGAGGGATTGGAATGGGAGAATGTCCCCATTATCGGCCATATCGGGAATTTCGTTGAACAGAAGAATCATCGTTTCCTTATTGATGTTTTCAATGCTATTCATCATAAGAACCCGGATGTGAAGCTTCTCCTTTTGGGAAGTGGACCTCTTCAGGAGGAGATAATGAATCGCGTGAAAGAATTGGGGCTTCTTGATTCGGTTTGTTTCACTGATTCTGTTGATAATCCGGAAGAGTACATGTGTGCAATGGACATGATTGTTATGCCGTCTCTGTTTGAGGGGCTCCCCCTTACTTTGGTTGAGGAACAAGCTAATGGTCTGCCATGCCTTGTTGCCGATACAATCACCCGTGACGCTGACATGACAGGACTTGTATCTTACAAATCTCTCTCAGACTCTCCGGAATATTGGGCTATCTCTGCATTAGATATTCTTAATAATTCGGAAAGAACTAAAGATATATCCCTCTCTTCAATAGCTTCAATCAAGGCTGCAAATTTCGACATATACGAGGTGGCCAAGGATTTGAAAGCGTACTATTATGAGCAACTTTGAGGATTCACTCATTGAAACTGACTTGTTAGGAATTACCTCTTTGGGTAGCTGTCACCCGACGGCTACCCTCTTTGTATCGTTATCAACCACTACCTTCTCTTAAGTTTTATGGATAACAGTAAATTTGTCAGGGCTGTCTCTTCGGCAGCTGCTGACTATCCCGATGTGACCTTTTCCAAGAAGGGTTGCGTCTACACTTGCGTCAATCCTTATTCTTATCATATGGTCAGGAATAATGACTCGCTTTATAGTGAGATGGATGGCCTTTATGTTGATGGGATTCTGATGGCCAAGTTTATCAGTTTTCTTTGGGGATGCAAGATACCCCGCCTTAGTTTCGATATGTCGGGCATGGCTGTTGACCTTTTCGCCCGTCTGAACGGGAATGACGAGACCATATATTTTGTAGGATCGAAGCAGGAGGCTTTGGAGGAATCTATTGCCCATATCCGTAAAGCTTACCCCAATATGCATATAGCCGGGTATCGTAACGGTTATTTCCTTCTTCCGGAACATCGTGAGGAGGAAATCAGGCATATTGTCGAAATCAATCCGGATTTTGTGATTGTGGGAATGGGCTCACCTATACAGGAGAGATTTGCCCTTGATTTGAAAAAGGCCGGCTTCAAAGGTATTGTCTTCACGTGCGGCGGATTTCTTCACCAGACTGCGGATGGTATCAACTACTATCCCCGATGGGTGAATAAATATAACCTACGGGCTTTCTATAGATTGTATAAGGAGAAAGGACTCTTCAAACGCCTCTATAATGTCTTGTTTGAATTTCCGGTTCTCTTTACTTTCGATTCTATACAAACGAAGTTAAGAAAACGAAGTAAATGAAGCGTTACTTCAAACTAATTCTCCCGGTGCTATTTATATTTTTAGTATCCGGAGTGTCTGTTTCCAACACCAATAAATCCAATAATGAATGGAAATTAGTTTGGACAGATAATTTCTCCGGGAATCAACTCGATACAACAGTATGGGGATATATGAAACGTAGCCGCGACCAAAGCAGGAAGTATCACAGCTCTAACCCTCTCTGTTATGATTTCAGAAATGGGAAATTGATTATTAAAGGAATAATAAATCCTGATAGAAATCAAGACACCGCTTCCTATCTTACAGGAGCGATTACAACCCAGGGAAAGAAAGCTTTCGCCCCGGGTAAAATCGAGATCAGAGCTAAACTGAACAACGCTAAAGGAGCGTGGCCTGCTTTCTGGATGTTACCGTTCAAAAGAGTTAATGGATGGCCGGCAGATGGGGAGATTGATATAATGGAGCACTTGAATTATGATGGGTTCGTTCACCAAACCGTTCATTCCGCTTTTACAAAGGCTAATTCTAAAGCACTCCCTTTAAGAACAGTCAAAGCTAAAATAAAATCGGATGAATTCAATATTTATGGAGTAAGTGTTGAGCAGGATAAAGTTACTTTCTATTTGAATGGCCAACCCACCTTAATATACCCTAAGGAAACTTCTTATAATGACTCCTCTCAATATCCTTTTTATCATGACTGGTATCTAATGCTTGATATGCAGTTAGGAGGATCTTGGGTTGGAAAGATTGATAATAAGGATTTACCCGTTGAAATGGAAATAGACTGGGTAAAGTATTATCAAAAGAAACAATAAAGCTGCAATGCGATTCCTTTATCGCAGTTTTCAATTAAATTTGGTCGGGACGGTGCGCGAGCATCGTCCCGACAATGTTTTACAGCCCGATTTTTGAACCAGCTGTCCGACGCATACAGTTCCTTGCTCCTACGTTTATCATGCACGAGGATTTGCTGAAACGGTTTCTTTTTCGTAATTTTGTGATGAAGTATCTCTTAACAGATTTTTACCATGGCTGATTCTTCTGTTTTCATTAACCCGCTGACCGATTTCGGTTTCAAGTATCTCTTCCAGCATAAGGAATTGATGCTGTCTTTCCTTAATGCTGTCCTCAAATTGGGCATCGTGGATTTCACTTACATTGATAAGGAGAAGGTTGGGGAATCTCCCCGCGACCGTACCTCTATCTACGACGTGCATTGCGAATTGGCTGACGGAAGCAAGATTATTGTGGAAATGCAGAACAGCTCACAAATCAATTTCAAGGATCGTGCCCTGTTCTATATTTCCCAGGATTTCGTTGCCCAAAGCCAGAAGGGCAATGACTGGGATTACAATCTGACCCCTGTATATGGCATTTTTCTGATGAATTTTGACTGGAAGGATGAGGCGTCAGAACATTTAAGGGAGGATGTGGCGTTATACAATAAACAGACCCTCCGCCAGTTCTCGGATAAGTTGTCAATGGTCTTCCTGAAGGTGCCGCTGATGACAAAGGAAGCCGATGAATGTAAGGAGACGCTCGACAGATGGTTGTATATATTAAAAAATATGGATAAGATGGAAAGTATGCCTGCTTCTTTTATGTCGGAACCCGTTTTCAAGACTCTGGGCAGATTGGCTCAGGTAGCTGCTCTCTCTCCGGAGCAGAAACGTGCATATGACCGCTCTCTGAAAGCGTACCGCGACAATAACGCTATCGCACAGGCGAAACTCGCCGAGGGTCGCGCTGAGGGTCGCGCCGAGGGTCGTGCCGAGGAACGTGCCAGAATTACAAATCGGTTACGTGCCAAAGGATGGTCGGAGGAGGAGATTGCCGATCTCTTCAGTAAATACTAAGTCGCGTCTGGTCACCACACAATAAAATCCATTCCAATCAGTTGATTTAGTAGGTAAGTGCACTTAGTTAACATGAATATTGAAAAGTTGCTGAAAAATAATCCGTGGCGCGGGATTGCCGACCGTTTTGTCGACAATGAAATCCTTTACCCCCAGCATGCCGGGGCCGAATTCCTGTGCGCCTCTGATGCAGATATGCTGCATGACTTTAATGAAAAAGCGGATGACTCGTTCCGTTATCATCTCAACCTGCCCGTTGCTCCGTGGGTCGGAAACCCTCTCACGGCTAAGGTGATCATACTGTCGCAAAACCCTGAGACTATCCTCCCTGTCGATACCTTTGGAAATATCCTCCGTTTGATTCCGCAGGATATGGTGAGCGTCTTCGCTGAGCACCAACGCGATACCCTCCGCCTCCAGGCCCGATCGCTCTGGCCCGTTACTGAATCCACTTCGGTAATCCCTGACGTTCTGGCTAATTTCCACGGCGCATATTACTGGTGGGAGGTCTTCAACAATCCTGACGCCATCGGGCTCGACATCCCTCTCGATGATATCGCTATTATCAACTATATCGGCTATAATTCCTCCCGCAACAGCAATTTCTTCAAGAATAAGAAGCTGAAGTCGCAGGAGTATGTCAAGGATCTTATCGAGTATATTATTGAAAATAACCCTGACACCACCTTCCTCGTGCTCCACCGTCCCGCTGAGTGGAAACTGATGCTCGGCAAACTGTATGACAAGAAACGGTTTATCGACATCCACCGTATCGTGAAGTCGGTCGACTCTGCATCTCCTGATGATTCCACAATTGAGAAAATCAAGGCTGTATCCCCGGGTCGCAAACCCTCTTCGGCCCGCGCCGCACGCAAAATCCGCGAAAAGAAAGCGGCCGCAGAGGCCAAAACCATAGCCACTATCGCCTCTTCTCATGAAAAAGGACGGATTGACGAGCGCAACGCGTCGGAAACCGTTCTCAGGCAGTTGGGCTGGGACGACGCCCAGATAGCCGACCTCCACGCCCGCATCGACAAACTGAATCGTCCCTGACCCTGTTATTATGATATACGAATTCCGCCGGGCTACGCTTAGCGGAATTTGATTTTTGTTATTTTTTTGATTATGAAAGGAATTGTTCTGGCTGGCGGGTCCGGCACCCGTCTTTACCCTATCACAAAGGGAGTCAGTAAGCAGCTTTTGCCGGTCTATGACAAACCTATGGTATATTACCCGATATCCACACTTATGCTGGCCGGTATCAGGGATATACTCCTTATCTCTACCCCGGCCGACCTCCCGGGTTTCAAACGCCTCCTCGGCAACGGCTCTGACTATGGCATCAATCTCACTTATGCCGAGCAGCCCTCGCCCGACGGTCTGGCCCAGGCTTTTATCATCGGCCGTGAGTTTATCGGCGATGATTCGGCTTGCCTCGTGTTGGGTGACAATATTTTCCATGGCGCCGGTTTCTCAGGCATCCTGAAGGAGGCTGTCGATACAGCGGAGAAGGATGGCAAGGCCACTGTGTTCGGCTATTGGGTGAACGACCCTGAACGATATGGCGTGGCTGAGTTCGACCGCGATGGCAACTGCCTCTCGATCGAGGAGAAACCGCAGCACCCGAAGAGCAATTATGCCGTGGTGGGCCTCTATTTCTACCCCAACAAGGTGGTGGACGTCGCTGCATCTATCAAGCCTTCGGCACGCGGCGAACTGGAGATCACTACTGTCAACCAGGAGTTCCTGAAGGATGGCGAGCTGAAGGTGCGCACTCTTCCGCGCGGTTTCGCATGGCTCGACACGGGCACGCATGACTCGCTGGCCGAGGCCTCGATCTATGTGGAGGTGCTCGAGAAACGCCAGGGTCTGAAGATTGCCTGCCTGGAGGGTATCGCTTACCGTCAGGGCTGGATCTCGAAGGAGAAGATGGTTGAATTGGCTCAGCCTATGCTTAAGAATCAGTATGGCCAGTATCTGCTGAAGGTGGTGGATGAGATTGACCGTACAGGTGACACCAATCTGGATTGAGAAATGGAAGTAATCAAGACTGATATCGAGGGCGTGGTTATTCTGAAACCGCGCATCTTCACTGACGCGCGCGGTTATTTCTTCGAGAGCTTCTCAAAGAGAGAGTTCGACGAGAAGGTGCGCCCTGTTGATTTTGTTCAGGATAATGAGTCTATGTCGAGCTATGGCGTGATGCGTGGCCTGCATTTCCAGCGTCCGCCGTTCACCCAGTCAAAGCTGGTGCGTTGCGTGAAGGGGGCCGTGCTTGACGTGGCTGTCGACATCCGCAAGGGGTCGCCTACTTTCGGCCGCCATGTCGCGGTGGAGCTTACTGAGGATAACCATCTGCAGTTCTTCGTACCGCGCGGCTTCGCCCATGGCTTCGCTGTGCTCTCGGAGACGGCTGTATTCCAGTATAAGTGCGACAATTATTACCATCCTGAGGCTGACGGGGGTATCTCGATTCTCGATGACTCGCTGGGCATCGACTGGCGCATCCCTACCGACAAGGCTATCCTTTCGGAGAAGGATACACGCCATGACGTTCTGGCTGAGTTCGATACCCCTTTCGATTTTAACGTTGACTTGTATTTGTAAATGAAAATTCTTGTTACAGGAGCCAATGGCCAGTTGGGTAATTGTATTCGTCTGGCGTCGAAGGGTTCCGTTGATGATTATATCTTTACTGATGTCGTGGAGACTGTGGTGGATGGCACCCCGGTCTCGCGTCTTGACATAACCGACGCCGAGGCCGTGAGAAAGTTTGTGGCTGACAACGGCGTTGAGGCTATCGTGAATTGCGCCGCTTACACAAATGTGGATAAGGCGGAGAGCGACGAGGCTTTCGCTGAGGTGCTCAACGCTGATGCGGTGCGCAATCTCGCGGAGGCGCTTAAACCGGTCGACGGCACGCTCTTCCACGTCTCCACCGATTATGTGTTCGGCGGCTCGAAGGGTAACACGCCTCGCTCGGAGAATGAGCCGGCTAACCCTACGGGTGTGTATGGCCTCACCAAACTGCATGGCGAGGAGGCTATCGCTGACTCGGGCGTGAAGGCGCTCGTATTCCGCACGGCGTGGCTCTATTCGGAATTCGGAAAGAATTTCGTGAAGACAATGCTCACTCTTACCTCGACAAAGCCGGAACTGAAGGTGGTGTTCGACCAGTGTGGCACGCCTACCTACGCGCAGGATCTCGCCGACGCGCTTTTCGATATCATCGAGAACCGCCGTTTCGCGGGTAACGAGGGGGTATACCATTTCTCTAACGAGGGGGTCTGCTCATGGTATGACTTCACGAAAGCTATCGCTGAAATAGCCGGAAATACTGCCTGCGACATCCAGCCTTGCCACAGCGACGAGTTCCCGTCGCCTGTCGTGCGCCCTGCTTATTCGGTGCTGGATAAAACCAAGTATAAATCCACTTTCAACAAGAGAGTCCCGTACTGGACTGATTCTCTGAAACTCTGCATTAACAATCTCAAGAATAATGAAGCATAAGAATATATTGATCACCGGTGGAGCCGGTTTCATCGGCTCGCATGTGGTGCGACTTTTCGTCAACAAGTATCCTGATTACCATATCGTTAATCTCGATAAGCTTACTTATGCCGGAAATCTGGCTAACCTGAAGGATATCGAGGATAAGCCTAACTATACTTTCGTGAAGGCCGACATCGCCGACCTCGATGAGATGCGACGTATCATCAGGGAGTATCAGATCGACGGTATCATACACCTCGCCGCTGAGAGCCACGTCGACCGTTCTATCAAGGATCCCTTCACTTTCGCCCGCACTAATGTGATGGGTACCCTGGCCCTCCTCCAGGCTGCCAAGGAGTATTGGGATACACTCCCTGAGAAGTATGAGAACAAGCTCTTCTATCATATCTCGACCGACGAGGTGTATGGAGCGCTTGAACTGACTCACCCTGAGGGTGTGCCGGCTCCTTTCACCACCAAGGCTTCAAGCGAGGATGACATGGCTTATGGCACTGAGTTCTTCCTTGAGACTACCAAGTATAATCCTCACTCACCTTATTCGGCATCGAAGGCGTCGAGCGACCATTTCGTGCGCGCTTACCACGACACCTACGGCATGCCTACACTGGTGACCAATTGCTCTAACAATTACGGTCCTTACCAGTTCCCGGAGAAGCTTATCCCGCTTTTCATCAACAATATCCGTCACAACAAACCGCTGCCGGTATACGGAAAGGGTGAGAATGTACGCGATTGGCTCTTCGTAGAGGACCATGCACGTGCCATCGACCTTATCTTCCATGAGGGTAAGGTAGCCGAGACGTATAACATCGGCGGTTTCAACGAGTGGAAGAATATCGACCTCATCAAGGTAATCATCAAGACCGTCGACCGTTTGCTCGGCAATCCCGAGGGTCAGAGCGAGAAGCTGATCACCTACGTCACCGACCGTGCGGGACACGACCTCCGCTACGCCATCGACTCGCGCAAGCTCCAGAGCGAGCTCGGCTGGGAGCCCAGCCTCCAGTTCGAGGAGGGTATCGAAAAAACCGTCCGCTGGTACCTCGACAACCAGGAGTGGATGGACAACATCACCTCCGGCGCCTACGAATCCTACTACAAAGACATGTACGGCAACCGCTGACAAGCCCCCTCCCACACCAAAGACGGCGCAAGGAGGAGCAAGGAGGACAGGCTTCCAGCCTGTCAACAAAAGACAGGCATCCCCTCCTCTCACCAAAGCGAAGCAAGGAGGACAGGCTTCCAGCCTGTCAACAAAAGACAGGCCCCCTCCTCCAACCAAAGTGGAGCAAGGAGGACAGGCTTCCAGCCTGTCAACAAAAGAAAGGCATCCCTCCTCCAACCAAAGCTGAGCAAGGAAGACAGGCTTCCAGCCTGTCAACAAAAGACAGGCTCCCCCTCCTAAACAAAGACGGAGCAAACAAGCCAAACTTCCAGCCTGTCAACAAAAGCAAAAGCTATCCATAGGATGGATAATAAAGGAGCGCCAGCCACACAAGGCTGACGATACGCAGTTTTCAATAAATTACCCGGCATGGGGGTGCGTGAGCATCCCCATGCCTATTTTACCCATCCCTCATGAGCGATTTTACCATCCTCCATGAGCAACTTTCTCCACCGAATCGGCGTTTTTAATTAAAACGTTAATTTGAAAAAGTTATGAATGTAAAATACCGCCCGGAAGGGCTCCCCGAATCCAAAGACTTCTCTCCCGAAGATGCTAAATTCATGCAGATGGCAATCGACCTCTCCATAGAGAACGTCCACAACGGCGGCGGACCGTTCGGCGCTGTAGTCGTACGCGACGGCGAAGTCATAGCGACAGGCGTAAACCGCGTCACCGACCTCAACGACCCGACAGCACACGCCGAAGTCACCGCCATACGCAACGCCTGCTCCAAGGTAAAGGATTTCAAACTCACTGGTGCCACCGTCTACAGCTCATGCGAGCCTTGCCCCATGTGTCTGAGCGCCCTTTACTGGGCCGGTGTAGATTGCATCTGCTACGGCAACACCAAGGACGACGCAAGCCGCATCGACTTCGATGACTCCTTCATCTACGAGCAATTGGCCATGGATTACGAGCACCGCTCCATCCACATGCGTCATTTCATGCGTGCCCAGGCCCAGGATGCCTTCAAAGCCTGGTCAGCCAAATCCGACAAAATCCCCTACTAATCCCCACACCCAAAGCCAAAAAGCCAAAAAGCCAAAAGCCAAAAAGCCAAAAGCCAGAAGCTAAAACCCAAAAGCTAAAAGCCAAAAAGCCAGAAGCTAAAAGCCAAAAAGCTAAAAGCTAAAAGCCAGAAAGCTAAAAGCCAAAAAGCTAAAAGCTAAAAGCCAAAAAGCCAGAAAGCTAAAAGCCAGAAAGCTAAAAGCTAAAAGCCAAAAGCCAAAAGCCAAAAGCCAAAAGCTAAAAGCCAAAAAGCTAAAAGCCAAAAGCCAAAAAGCCAAAAAGCTAAGAAGCTAAAAGCCAGAAAGCTAAAAGCCAGAAAGCTAAAAGCTAAAAGCCAAAAAGCTAAAAAGCCAAAAGCCAAAAGCTAAAAGCCAAAAAGCTAAAAGCCAAAAGCCAAAAGCCAAAAAGCCAAAAGTCAGAAGTCAGAAGCCTCCCACAAATGCATCGCGGTTTGTCGGGTGTCCCGGTCTTCCAAGCAAAATAAGCCCTCAAAGTTATGAAAATCCTGAAGAAAATATCCCTGTCACTCTCCCTGAGTCTCTGCCTCCTTACGGCAGGATGCTCCACGTCAAGCCTCAACATGAGCTCCCTGCTAGGAGCCGGCGCAAAAGCTCTCCAGGCAGCCACAATCTCCGACTCGGAGATACAAGGCTATGTCCACCAGTACATCGCCGGATCCGACCAGCAGAATAAAGTGGCCCCGGCTAATAACCAGTATGCCATTCGCCTCGCCAAACTCACCTCCGGACTCACCTCCGTCGATGGCGTGCCCCTGAATTTCAAAGTCTACCTCACTGACGATGTTAACGCGTTCGCTTGCGCCGACGGCAGTGTACGCGTATATTCCGGACTCATGGACCGTATGACCGACGACGAAGTCCTCGGCGTAATCGGACATGAGATAGGCCACGTGGCACATAAGGATACAAAGAAAGCTTTCCAGCAGGCACTCATATCGTCGGCCGTGCTCGACGGCATTGGATCCACCAGCTCTACCGCGGCCGCCCTTACCAGCGGACAACTCGCGCAGATCGGCCAGAGCCTCCTCAGCGCAAAGTATTCGCAAAGCCAGGAGAGTAATGCCGATGACTATGGCTATGATTTCCTTAAAAGCAACGGCAAGAATCCCTGGGCCATGGCCATGGCATTCACCAAACTCGGCGAGCTCGAAAGCGGAGCACAGTCGGGCGCCATCCAGCAGATGTTCTCATCACATCCATCCACTCCCGACCGTATAAACCATATAGTGGAGCGGTGCCATAAGGATAAAATCGCTCCTCCCGCCGGCTGCACCCTCAAATAATCCCCCAGCACTGATGGGAGCAATCCTCCCCAGCACTGACGGGCGCAATCCTCCCTACGGCGTAGAGATTCCTATCTCAGGAGGGATAATTCTACCCCGGTAAAAATGATTCTCTATTCCGGTGTAACATTTCCTGACTTTCTTTGTCATTCTATCAGAGAGTGTTCAGAAACTGTCGTTTAAATTTATTTATCGCAGGATTTGAGAAGGATTGTCATTTGGATTTTTTAATATTTATGAAGGATTCCTAAATGACTGTATAAAGATTAAAAAACAGATTGACAATACTTTCAAAGAGGAGATAAAATAAATTTTAAACAGTTCCTTGAATTCAGATCACTCTCTAATTCTCAATCCGTCCGTAGTGACGCTGAAAGGAAATGAACGAAAGTCAGTTCAAAAGCTGCATCATGCCGCTACATAAGTCTCTGTTCGCATACGCGCTCGCTATCCTACATGAAGAGAGTGATGCGGCTGATTGTCTGCAGGATGCCTTGACCAAGCTCTGGGAAAACCGGAGCCGGCTCAAGGAGGTGGACAATCCTGCCGCGTATGCCACCGTCACTGTGAAGCATCTCGCCATCTCAATGGCGGCAAGGAAACAGGCTCTGACTGACCCTTACGGCGATTCCCCTCCTGTCGTGGCCGACAGCGGTCCCACTCCGGCACAGGCTTTCGAAAACCGTGAAGACCTGGCCTGCGTAAGAGACCTCCTCGGCCAACTCCCCGACAACCAACGCCGAGTCGTCACACTAAGCGCCGTAGCGGGCCTCTCCAACTCTGAAATCAGAGAAGCCACCGGCCTATCCGACGACAACGTCAGAGTCCTCCTCTCGCGCGGACGAAAGAAGCTAAAACAACTCTTCTCCAAACAAAAAATATGAGCACAGATTCTTCCAAACCGGACATACAGAACAACCAGCAAAATTCAGAGCAACCCTCCCCTAAACTCCTGAATAACCTGGCCCCAAACCAGCCCCTCCTGAAGGAGCCGGAAAAAAGGCAGCACCTCCTGAAGGAGCTGACACGCAGATACTTCGAGGGTTCGACACCCCCCGAAGAGCACCGTGCCATCCTGAAAGCAGCCGCCATCTGCTCCCTCCTCCCCTCCCAGCCGTCCTCATCCCAACCCGAAGCTAAAACCCATGATGCTTCATCCAACATCACGATGCCCCATGATGCCTCATCCCAAACCGCGGCTAAAACTCATGATGCCTCATCCAGCATCACGATGCCTCATGATCCCTCATCCCAACCCGCGGCTAAAACTCATGATGCCTCATCCCAAACCGAAGGCTCCAACTTAGACCCGGCTCTCCTCTCTGACCTTCGGATGATAGCCAAACTCGAAGAATTCGCTCAACAATCCCTCAAAGCGGCCGAGGCCTCAGCCCCCGACATCCTCGAAACCCGCATGAACCTCCACATAGCCCGCCTCGCCGCAGCTGACCGCCGGCGACGCATCCGCCGCATCCTTACCGCTTCATCAGCGGCGGCAGCCGTCGCATTGGTCATCACCCTCGGACTCCGCTGGCAAGCCACATCTTCCCCCACAGCTATGGAATCCTCGGCTAAGGTTTCATCGGAGATGGCAGTCTCAACAGCCTCAACACCCTCAACAGCCTCAACCCTCTCAACACCCTCAACCCCCTCAACAGCCTCAACCCCCTCAACCCTCTCGAAAGCTCCAACAGCCTCAACCGTCCTGGCCGAGGCTGTGACCGACCGTCCGGTTACGAAGCCCTCGCAAACCTCCATGGGATTATCCCCGCAAACCGCGCTCTCTCCCAAGACTTCCGGATATACCCATCCCACCCTCTCCGCATCCACCTACCCCTCTCGCCCGCTCTCCGCATCCGCCTCTCGCGCACTCTCCGCATCTCGCGCACTCTCCGCATCCGCCTCTTCCGCGCCATCCGCATCCCCCGCTCCCAAAGCGGCAAAAGCCCCAATCCCCTCGCAGGCTATTGCCAAAATAAACCTCCCGGACATCACAAATCCTGTCCTCGAGATCACTCCCATTATCGCCAGCGCAACTCTCGACCCATCTCTTGTCATGGCGCAGCCCCTCTCTACCCTCAGCCAGGCCATCGACAACGTATACGAGTCGTTTAATACCCTCTCCAAGGCCCTCTCGGGTGCAAACGACGCTCTTGACGCGCTATCCTCCGGCCTCTCGGGAATAGCCGACCCTAATCTACGAACCATCTAACCAAACATCATGAATATGAAATATCTCAGATTTATCCTCTCTCTGATTATCGCAATGGCTGCCTTCTCGGCTTTTGCCGGAAACCCGCCGAAGTATTTCGAATCGCTCTCCGGAAATCAGGGATTCG
>CANPMT010000069.1 GCA_947575235.1 uncultured Porphyromonadaceae bacterium | reverse complement strand
TGAAAGGTTGACTGATGCATGGAAACGGATACCTCCCTTGTAGGGACCGATGGCGTTGTTGAACTGTACACGATAACCGATGTTGTTCTGAACCTCACCCTTGTCATCTACCCATGTCACACGGAATGTGAAGATGCGGTCGGGTTCTACCATACGCTCTATTATCTTGGCCTTCTCAAATTCAGGATGCTGGTTGTAGACTTCCTCTACTGAGAGGAGCACTTCCTTCACGGCCTGCAGGTATTCTTTCTCACCGGGATGCTTGGCCTCAAGGCCCGCCATAATCTCAGAGATGTTCATGTCGTCTTGTGTTTTAGATTTTGTTGGTTAGAGTTTTGTTGTTTTCATCCCCTGCATTCTATCCTCCTCTTGACAAATGCACAATTTTATGCCGTTCAAGACTCCTCAAGAAAGCAGAGTGCGATGGTTTCTTAGGGTTGGCCATCGTTTACGTTGCAAAAGTACAATCGAATTTCGATTCCACCAAATATTCTCATAAAAAAATTATATGTTATAAAACACATAAAGGGAGGGCCGCCTTTCAGCGACCCTCCCTACTGTCAAAATCAGGATCAGGTTATCTTGATTTCTTTTCTGTTCTTTCTTTCTGTCGGTGATTTAACCCTTTGTATCTCACTTGGCTGTGAAGATTACAATGCGGTTCCAGTCATTGGTTGAGTAAGGCTGCACGTCTGAACCATCATACTTCACAATAAGACGGTCAGGATTGATGCCGTATTTCTTTGTCAACTGGTTGTAGACTGCATCAGCTCGTCTCTGCGACAGCCCCATGTTGTACTCGCTTGTACCGGTGTCTTTGTCAGCATAACCGCAGATCACGATCTTCTGGCTGGGGTTGGCCTTGAGCCATTCCGCCATGTTGTAGATGTTGACCTCCTCGGTGGGCATGATCTCGTCTGAGTTGATGGTGAATCTTACTGATGTGAGAAGCGGAGTCTCGGGGCAGTCTTTCTCCACTACCTCGGGGCAGGGAAGCTGGCTCTGGAGAGCGGCGATGGTCTGTGCCTCGGCGAGATTCTCGGCGCGGAGGGTGTTGACCTCGTTGTTGAGCTGCGCGAGCTGTGCCATCGACTCACATTCATTATATGTCTCCCAGGTGCGGCCGTTGATGTTGAAGTTGAAACCACCCACTGCGGCTACGTTGGCCTCGATGGGGCGTCCGTATGAACAGCCGAGCCAGTTGTCGCCGTAGAATGATGCACGGGCCTCAGCGAAGAAGTCAACCACCTTGCAGAGACGGAAACGGAACTGGATACCGGCACTTACAGGGAGTGTCCATGAAGTGTTGCGGATCTTGCCGCTGTTGCCGCGCTTGATGTTGGTGCCGGGATCGTTGGCCAGACCCCATGTATAATCGGCGCCGATACCTACGAACGGGATAACGCTTACCACACGGTTGGGATTCACACCGGCGATGCTGTTGCTGGCATCCCACATAAGCTCGGCCTGACCGTTGAGGTGTTTAGCCTTTGACCAGCCGTTCTGACCCTCGGCTACCGGATTGTTCCAGTGAAGGGCACCGGCGAAGCCGTTGAGGCGGAAGCCTAAGTAAGGCGAGAACCAGTGGCCTACACCTATATTATATGTCACGGTCATGTTCTCGCGGTGTACTGCATGACCCGGAGCCTTGGCACCATTCATGCCTCTCTCTACAAAAGGCTGGTTGATACCTGCGCCAAGCTGGATAAACCAGTTATTGCGCCAGCTCTGGAAATGACGGTTGGTGTTGTCGCATGTGAACTCAGTGACTGCCACTGACTCATCATCTACAACTACATCCTGTGCGCTTGCATTTGAAGCGAATGCCATGCTGCCTGCTCCGAGCGCTAATAAACAGTAAAGATTTTTAGCTTTCATAATTTAACTTTTTTAGAGATTCATTGAATAATTGATTTTACTTAAATAACATTTAGCATTTTTTTTGGTTCAATTCCCTTATCCGAATTTTTATAACCGCCGTTCTTACCACCCTCTCCCTACTCATTATTATATACAGATTATATACAGCATCCCGACGGAATCTCTTCTATTTTTATTATCCTGCTGAATATCAATAAATTTTGATATGTCTAATTTTTTAATTAATTTTGTTGCTCAAAGCGCTGCATTTTTTCTCCTCCTGCAGTCTTTGATTATGAAATGAAGACCCGTACCCGATATAAACTCACCATCGAAGATGAGTCGCGCCTTGAGAATGTGGTGCTGTTCTCGGCATCGCCTGTGAAGTGGACTTTGATAGTTCTCTTGGCTCTGTTGTGCATAATCGGGATCGGCGCCCTTCTCGTGTCGCTCTCCCCGGCCCGCTATCTTCTTCCGGGCTATCTGAAGGAGTCGGAACGTGCGGCCACACAGATGCAGCTGCTGCGCCTCGACTCTCTCCGCAATGCCTATGAGACCAACGTGGCTTTTCTTGACAATCTGAAAAATGTGCTCAACCCCAACCCGACTCCCATAGACACATCGGCACTCTCCTCGCTTACCACCCCTCTGTCGGCCGATTCCCTCCTCCCCACCTCGAAGGCTGAGGAGAATTTCGTGGCCATGATGCGGGAACGTGAGAAGTATAACATCTCTGTGCTCGCCCCTCTCGCGGCGGAGAGTCTGATGTTCTCCCCTGTGAATGAGGAGAGTGTATTCACCGCCACCTCGCGCACCGCCACACGTGGCGAGATTATCCTTGCAAAGGGGTCGCCGGTGGCGGCTGTGGCCGACGGCACCGTCATAGCCGTGACTCAATCTGTGCGCGACGGTGGCTCGGCGGTGATTATCCAGCACCGGAAGGGGTTTCTGAGCCGTCTCAGCCGACTCGGCAGCATTCTCGTGGAGGCCGGAGATGTGGTGACAGGGGGCCAGATCATCGCCCTCTCCAACCGTGGCAACGCCATCAGGGGGGAGCATATCTTTGTTGAAATGTGGCATAACGGCACGTCGCTCGTGCCTTACGATTATATCGGGGATTCGCATTCCCAGACTGTCGCCGCTCCGGTAATCGACCTCGATGTCGGGCGCGGACGCCTCTGAGTCACATCCCCATCCTTCTAAATTTTCTTTATTGTGGACACAAAAATCAGACAGATAGCTATACTGGGCTCCACCGGAAGTATCGGCACCCAGACTCTCGACATAATAGCTGAATATCCCGACCGTTTCAAGGCCACCGTCCTGACGGCGCGTCACAACTGGGAGCTCCTGGCCGAACAGGCCCGTAAGTTCAAACCGCTCAAGGTGGTGATTGCCGATGAGCGCCATTACCCTCAGCTTAAGGAGGCTCTGGCCGGAGAGGATATCGAGGTGCTCGGCGGCCCGAAGGCCATCGAGGAGGGGGTCACCATCCCTGAAGGGGATGTGGTGGTCACAGCTATGGTGGGCTACAGCGGATTGCTCCCGACCGTGGCCGCCATAAAGGCAGGAAAGACCATCGCCCTGGCCAATAAGGAGACTCTCGTCGTGGCCGGTGAGATCATCACACGTCTTGTAAGCCAGTCCCCCTCCGAGATTATCCCGGTCGACAGTGAGCATTCGGCCATTTTCCAGTGTCTGGTGGGCGAGAAGAGAAGCCAGGCCAACAAGATTCTGCTCACGGCGAGTGGCGGCCCGTTCCGCAAACTGTCGGCTGAACAGCTTAAGAATGTCACCGTCAAGGATGCTCTCAATCATCCCAACGGGGATATGGGCGCCAAGGTTACAATCGACTCCGCCTCGATGATGAACAAGGGATTCGAGATGATCGAGGCACGCTGGCTCTTCGGCTGTCCTCCCGACAAGATTGAGGTGGTGGTGCATCCCCAGAGCATCGTGCATTCGATGGTGGAATTTATTGATGGCTTGGTCAAGGCGCAGCTCGGCGTGCCCGACATGCACCTCCCCATCCGCTATGCCTTGGGCTATCCCGAACGCCTCCCGGCGTCGAAAGGATTCCTCTCGCTCGCTCAATATGCCACCCTCACGTTCGAGGCTCCCGATTACAATAAATTCCCTCTGTTGGGATATGCCTTCGACGCTATCCGCCGTGGTGGCAATATGCCTTGCATCCTCAACGCTGCCAATGAGGTGGGTGTGGATGCTTTCCTCAAAGGGATGATAGGATTCACCGATATGCCTGAGCTGGTGCGCCACACGATGGACGCAACCCCCTTCATCGGGGAGCCCGATCTTGACGCGCTTGTGGCCACAAACTCCGAGGCGCTCGCCATAGCCCGTCAATGGCTTGACAAACACAAAGCTTGATTCACTTATATAATTGATTCTTTAAAATTGGATACTTTTCTCATAAAAGCAACCCAGCTGATCATGGCTTTCGCCCTGCTGGTTATAATTCACGAGTTTGGTCATTTCCTCTTCGCCCGTATCTTCGGCGTAAGGGTTGAGAAGTTTTATATTTTCTTCGACCCCTGGACCGAGCTCTTCAAATGGAAACCGAAGAAATATATCGGCGGTCTGGGACGTAAGAAATCTCTCTCTCCCGAGGGTGCCGGAGATACAAAGGATTCCCCGGAGTCTGAAGCCACTGTTGAACCCGCACCGTCAAAGAAGAAATCATTCTGGGGCGACACCGAATATGGCATAGGCTGGCTCCCTCTCGGCGGCTATTGCAAGATTTCGGGCATGATCGACGAGAGCATGGACACCGAACAGATGAAGAAACCTGCCCAGGACTGGGAGTTCCGCTCCAAACCGGCCTGGCAGCGTCTGCTCATAATGATTGCGGGTGTGCTCTTCAACTTCCTTTTGGCTATCCTCATTTATGCCGGCATAGTATATGCCACAGGCGAGAAGTATGTCACTTTCCAGGAGGCCAAGATGGGTATGGCTTATTCCGAGGCTGCCCACAAGATTGGGTTCAAGGATGGGGATATACCACTCTCGGCCGACGGCGAGATCCTCTCCAACCCCGGCGAGGGACGCATGAAGATGGTGCAGGCCGGCGAGGTAAAGGTGCTCCGCAACGGCACTGACACTGTGTCGATCAACATCCCCTCCGACTTTATCTTCGCGCTCGACAAGGAGGCCAAGGATGGGAACTCGGCCATAAGTTTCATGACTTACCGCATCCCCACCAAGATTACCCAGGTGGCACCCGGCGAAGGGGCTGCCAAGGCCGGGGTTGAAGTGGGCGACGTTGTGATTGCCATCGACTCTGTGGCAACACCATCGCTCGACACTTTCCTTGTGTCTCTCCAGAACCATGCCAACGAGACAGTCAACCTGAAAGTGCTCCGCACCACAGAGGCGCGCACCGACACTCTCACCCTTCCGGTGACACTCTCTGAGGGTTCGAAGATGGGTGTGGGTCTTGAAGTGAATCCTGCCGCCTTCTTCAAGGCTGAGGAGATTCATTACGGTCTGTTCGAGTCAATTCCGCGTGGAGTGCAGTTAGGCACGGAGCGTCTCACATCTTATGCCCGCTCGATGAAACTCGTGTTCACGAAAGAGGGTGCGAAAAGTGTGGGTGGCTTCGGCTCTATCGGCGCCATCTTCCCTGAGAAATGGGACTGGATCGCCTTCTGGAACATCGCGGCTTTCCTCTCCGTGGCTCTCGCGTTCATGAATATCCTCCCCATTCCGGCTCTCGACGGCGGCCATGTCATGTTCCTGCTCTATGAGGTGATAACACGCCGCAAGCCCTCTGAGAAATTCATGGAATACGCGCAGATGATCGGTATGGGACTTCTGATTCTGCTTCTCCTCTATGCCAACGGCATGGACATTATACGACTTTTCAAGTGATTCTTATGGAAGAGATAAAACTTAAACCTCGCAAAGAGGAATCGATACTCCGTCATCACCCCTGGGTTTTCTCGGGCGCGATAGCATCGCTCCCCGATGATGTCGAGGAGGGTGAGCTGGTGAAAGTGGTGTCGGCTGACGGCCGCACCCTCGGTTGCGGTCATTTCCAGATCGGCAGCATCGCGGTGCGCCTCCTCCAGTTTGGCGAGGGGGATCTTCCGGCCGATTTCTTCCCGCGCCGTCTTGAGTCGGCTTTCCGTCTGCGTCAGGCACTCGGTCTGATCCGCCCCGACAATGACTGTTACCGTCTCGTACACGGCGAGGGTGACTTCCTCCCGGGTCTGGTAATCGACATCTATGGCGACACCGCCGTTGTGCAGGCCCATTCCCCTGGCATGCACTTCGAGCGCATGAAGATTGCGCAGGCTCTCACCGAGATTCCCGAGGCCCCGATACGCAACGTCTACTACAAGAGCGAGACCACCCTCCCCTATAAGGCGCAGCTCGACCCTCAGAATGATTACCTCATCGGCAAGTTCGACGGCAACATAGCCACAGAGAACGGCCTGCGCTTCAACATAGACTGGCTCCGCGGACAGAAGACCGGTTTCTTCGTTGACCAGCGTGAGAACCGTGCCCTCCTGGAGAAGTTTGCCAAGGGGCGCAAGGTGCTCAACATGTTCTGCTATACGGGTGGATTCTCTGTCTACGCCATGCGTGGCGGCGCGTTGAAGGTCGACTCGGTCGATTCCTCGGCCAAGGCTGCCGCTCTCACCGACGCCAACATCGAGCTTAACTTCCCCGGCGATCCGCGCCATGCCACACATGCCGTCGACGCGTTCAAGTTTCTCGCCGACATGGAGAAGGATGCCTACGACCTTATCATCCTCGACCCTCCGGCATTCGCCAAGCACCGTTCGGCTCTCAAGAACGGCCTGATAGGCTATCGCAAGCTCAACGCCAAGGCGTTTGAGAAGATCAAGCCGGGTGGCATTCTCTTCACATTCTCATGCTCGCAGGTGGTTACCCGCGAGATGTTCCGTCTGGCTGTCTTCACGGCGGCCGCCCAGTCGGGCCGAAAGGTGCGCATCCTGCATCAGCTCACGCAGCCGGCCGACCATCCCGTCGACATCTCGCATCCCGAAGGTGAATACCTCAAGGGACTCGTGCTCTATGTAGAATAATCCCGACTTTCCTGAAAATTCCAACATACCCGAAAAACTTCTAACAATTCAGAAAATGAAAAAAACAATCTCAACTTTAATTTTCGCTTCTATGCTCTCTTTACAGGCCGGAGCGGTGGTCGATAAGAATTTCGACTATCACGTTGACAGATTCGCCGACATCGAGGTGCTCCGCTACGAGGTGCCCGAGTACGACCGTCTCTCTCTCAACCAGAAAAAGATGATCTATTTCCTCTCGCAGGCCGCTCAGGCAGGCCGCGACATCATCTGGGACCAAAACGGCCGCTACAATCTGCAGATCCGCAAACTCCTCGAGAATATCTACACAAACTATAAGGGCGACAAGAACAGCGCCGACTTCAAGGCGTTTGAGAAATACCTCAAGCAGGTATGGTTTGGTAACGGCATTCACCACCATTACTCTACCGACAAGTTCATCCCTGAATTCTCGGAGACCTTCTTCAAGGAGCAGGTGGCTGCCCTCCCCGACTCTCTCCTGCCGCTCAATCCCGGCGAGACACGCCAGCAGATGATGGCCACACTCACCCCGGTGATTTTCGACCCCACTGTCATGCCGAAGCGTGTAAACCAGGACGGCACAATCGACGTGGTGGCGAATTCAGCCTCCAACCTCTATGGCGACGGTGTGACCCAGGCTGAGGTCGAGGCATATTATGCAGCCATGAAGGATCCCAACGACGCCACCCCGATCTCTTACGGACTCAATGCCCGCGTGGTGAAGGAGGATGGGAAAATCAAGGAGGAGCATTATCACCTCAACGGTCTCTATGGCCCCGCCATCGCCAAAATCATCTACTGGCTCGACATGGCCAAGAGCGTTGCCGAGAATGACGCCCAGAAAGCCTACATCACCAAACTGATCGATTACTACATCACCGGCGACCTCCGTCTCTTCGACGAGTACTCTATTCTCTGGGCTGAGGACACAGCCTCTGATGTCGATTTCGTCAACGGCTTCATCGAGAGCTATGGCGACCCTCTCGGAATGACCGGTTCATATGAGTCGTATGTCAATTTCAAAAATAAGAAGTCGTCTGACCGCACCGAGACTATCTCAAGCAACGCCCAGTGGTTTGAAGACCATTCCCCTATCGACCCGCGTTTCCGCAAACCGGTGGTGAAGGGTGTGTCGGCAAAGGTTATCAACGCCGCTATGCTCGCCGGTGACGCCTTCCCCAGCACTGCCATAGGCATCAACCTCCCCAACGCCAACTGGATCCGTGCCGCCCACGGCTCGAAGTCGGTTACTCTGGAGAACATCACCGAGGCTTATGACATGGCCTCGCATGGCAACGGCTTCAACGAGGAGTTTGTGATTGACGCTCCCACCAGCAAACTGATGGAGGATTACCTCTACATCACCGATATGCTCCACACCGACCTCCACGAGTGTCTCGGACACGCTTCCGGACAGCTTATGCCGGGTGTCGACCCCGACGCTCTCAAGGAGAACGGCTCTGCCCTTGAGGAGGCGCGCGCCGACCTCTTCGCGCTCTATTACCTGGCTGACCCGAAGCTCATCGAGCTTGGCATCCTGGATAATCCCGACGCCTACAAGGCCGAGTATTACAAGTATATGCTCAACGGACTCATGACCCAGCTCAACCGTATCGAGCCGGGTAAGGATATCGAGGAGGCTCACATGCGCAACCGCCAGCTTATCGCAGCCTATATCCTTGACAAGGGTAAGAAGGATAAAGTGGCCCAGCTGGTCAAGAAGAATGGCAAGACCTATGTCAAGATCAACGACTATCAGAAGATGCGTGCGCTCATAGCCGACCTTCTCGCAGAGATACAGCGCATCAAGAGCGAGGGCGACTATAAAGCCGGTGCCGACCTCATCAACAAGTATGCGGTGAAAGTCGACCCGAAACTCCACAAGGAGGTGCTCGACCGTTTCTCGAAACTTGACATACCCCCTTACCGCGGATTCATCAACCCCGTATATGAGCCCGTCTACGACAAGGATGGCAACATCACGGATGTCAAGCTCAAATATGGCGAGAACTACGTCGACCAGATGCTCCGTCTGAGCCAGGATTACACAACCCTCGGTTTCTGACCCGGCTACGTAGGGCATTGAACTGACAGAGTCAGGATAATAGCGGGTTGCGCCGCTAATATCCTGACTCTTTTTATGAACCATTCCCAAAGGAAAGTGTTTTGAAGATATAACACAAAACAATCAAAATTAACAAAATTATGAATTTCCTTTGGTTTATATTGATCGGACTTCTTTCAGGACTCATCGCCGGGAAGCTCATGCATGGCGGCGGCTTCGGCTGGATAGTCAACCTGATAGTCGGAGTGGCGGGAGGCGTACTCGGCGGCTGGATGTTCAGCGCACTCGGCATCCACACCACCAGCATAATCGGCAGCCTTATCACCTCAGTAGTGGGCGCCATAGTCCTTCTCTGGGTAGTCGGCCTCATCAACCGCTCCGTCAAGAAGCAATGACCCAATGAAAAAACATCTGTCAGGCCCGGGATTCCTTTCCCGGGCCTTTTTCAGTTAAATCCAATCCCTTTCGCAATCGCCAACCTTAGCATAGTACCAATTTGCCATATTTAACCAAACACAATCGCACCTCCATACTCGCCGTTTTATCACATCAGTTGAATCATATTAAAATTTTAGACATATTTTATTCACAAATATTTGCAAAGAGAAAATATTTTTATAATTTTGCAACCATAACACTCAACTACCATTTGGCAAGAGGTAAATCAGGCTCAACCTCTCGCCTCATGTAACAAAAGGAGCCTGAAGTATGATATGAAAAAAACCTTTACTTTGATTGCGGCTCTCGCACTTTGCAGCACAGCCAACGCTGACTCTGTTAAAATCCTATCCACAGGCGGAACACCCGGTGTTGACGAACCCCAGCTTATGGGTCTCGGCATATCACCCGACGGCAAATATGTATGTGGTCCTATCGAGATGGGTGCAGGCTATTTCGTAGGCAACCTCGACACCGACGAATACATCTTCGCGATTTCTGAAGATGAAGAGGGCTCTGAGTTGCGTCACATCGACAACAACGGTGTTGCGATAGGCTACAACGGTCCCGGCATCACCTATTCATTCGCCACACGCGAAGAGAGTGTGCTCACACCTCCGGAGGGTGACTGGAAATATATTCTCGGCGAGGCCCTTACCAATGACGGTTCAATTTTAGTTGGTTCACTTGTAGGAAAAGGTTTTGCGACCTACGCGGCCTATAGCAAGGATGGCGGTGAATGGACACAGCTCCCCATGCCCTCAGACGAAGACCTCGGCAGATATGCAGGTCAAGGCAGCACAGCCAAGTATATCAGCGGCGACGGCAAATACATTGTAGGCACGGTTGGCAACAACATGGGACCTGCCACTCTCTGGATTATGAACAGCGATGGTGGTTATGATGTCGATCCCTTCTACACGCGTTTTGTAATAATGACTGATGAAGACCTCGCGGCAGGAGAGAAGATACTCTTCGGATTGAGCCCCATCGGCATAAGCAACAATGGCAAGTATCTGCTCTGCAACGGAACTGTAGCTTCCGGTGAAAGCTTCTCTCTTGTTCCGGTGGTATACGACACTGAGGAGGACACCGTTAAAATATATAATGAGGACCAGAATATTGACGAATACGGAATGGGGCTTTATGCTTCGGCCATCGACGACAAGGGGAATTTCGTAGGCATCATCGGGCAGCAGCCGCTCTATGGCAGTGTAGGATGTTTCTACATGAAAGCCGGAGCTACACAGGCGGAGTCACTTTCGACAGCCTTCCCGGCCTATGGAGAGAAGTTCTCATTCCCGGAGGCTATCGGTTATGTTATCCCCACAGCGATGTCGGCCGATGGCTCGCTTATTCTCGGGTATGGCTTCTACAGCGAGGATTTCTACGATGACGAGGAGCCTGCCTACTTCGTGACCTTCGTAATCAACACAGGCGAGGGCACCTCAGTTGACGCTGTCACCACCGCATCGGGAGAGCCTGAGGCCATCTATTCGCTCGACGGCAAGAAACTCAACAAGCTCGGCAAAGGGATCAACATCATCCGTATGCCCGACGGTTCTGTAAAGAAAGTACTCGGGAAATAACCCGGAAATAATCACTCCCATCAAAAAACTGCTTCAATTGGCTCTCAATTGAAGCAGTTTTTTGTGTAATCATCAGATAAAATTTTGTATGTAATTATCGGACGTCAGCCCCTTATGTTACAAGCTCCGATATTGCAAGCTCGATGTTATCACAGACTCAGGCGGCCTAAGTTGCGGATCACCTTCTTGCACCAGGCCGATTCCTCGGCATCGTATTCGTTGGTGTAATTGCGGATGTCGTCGAGTAGTTTGGCGGTCAGCTTGTAGAGATTGAACTTATCAGGCACCTCCTTCTTCTTGAGCATCTTCTTGATCTCATACTCCGCCTTGTAGCGGTCGGCCACCTCTATCTCAACAACCAAATCCTGCGTGTTCTGCTCCTTGAACTTACCATACTTCAACTTGTGATACGGACCGCTCTTAAGCACCTTCACATATCCCCTCGCATTCTCTTCGACAAAGAGCGCCTTCGCCTCCTCTATCGCGGCCACAAACCGGTCGACCGACGACTCTGACGACTCTCCCCCCTCAGCTCCATTGCAAAACTCCTCAAAGAGTATGTTGAAACTCTTGAGCGTAGCCTCGGTGTCGGCACTCGCCGAGTGTGCCTCATCCTCACCGAAGTCAAGTCCCAATGCGTTGGCACACACAAGCAGCGACGGCACACTGAACGGATTCATCTCAGCCTGCCTCCCCTTCAGATACCAATACATATCCTTCACATCTATAACCCGCTTCTCATCCAGACCTACCACTCCCGAACGGGTAAGCACACGCAAATCGTTGCCCACCGCAAAACCGGTGAGCGCGAATGCCTCGTCAAGGAGTTTCTGCACCTCACCACGGCAGCTCGCGAAGGTACGCTCATTCCTCACCATCTCGGGAGTTATATGGTGGATGTCGGTGCGCCAGTCAGAAATCTGCTCCGGACGGTAGTAGCTGTGATACACCTCACGGCCTTCCAGATTGAAAACGGAGAGTTCAAGCAGCTCCTCATTGTCCGCGAACTCTGCATCAAGACATAGTATGTTAAGCATTGGTAACTTGAATTGGTCTAAAAAAAAATACGCCACAAAATTAATCAATAATTTTGATTACTCACCTATTCTCCCTATTTTTGTGGATTATGAAAGATATCAAACACCAGTTCATGGCGTTCCGCAACGGCATCGTGGCCGACACCCTACGCAATTCGGGAATGCCTTACAGAATTATCTTCGGTCTGCAACTCCCTCAGATTGCCGGGATTGCGCGTGGCCGCCAACAGTCAATGGAGCTCGCCGACGCGCTATGGGCCGACGCCGGAGTGCGCGAATCGCGCCTCCTTGCATGCTATCTCTTCCCGCCGGAGGAGGTGTCGGCCGACAAGGCCCTACTCCTCGCCTGCTCCGTGCAGACACCCGAGGAGGCCGACATATTATGCTTCCGTCTTCTGCGCCGCCTCCCTTTCGCCCACGACCTCGCGACGCGTCTCCTCGAAGACGACTCCCCCCTACCCGCCTACTGCGGGAAAGCCCTGATGCGCAATCTCTCGATGTAGCGTCGCCTCCTTGAACATCCGCAGGGGAAAGAATGTTAATATTGATAAAATTCTTAACCTGAACTATGACAGACACTTCTTTCCCATACGTCAACCGCGACGTCAGCTGGATGTTTTTTAACCATCGCATTCTTCAGGAGGCGATGCGCGACGACGTTCCCCCCCTGGAACGTCTCTCTTTTCTCGGGATATACTCCAACAATCTCGATGAATTCTTCCGCGTCAGGATGGCCACACTGTCGCGTGTGGCATCGCTCCCCGGCAAGCATATGCTCAACGAGCGCAACCGCGCCCGTCGGCTCTTCTCTGAAATTTCTGAAATGGACACCAGTCTCACGCATGAGTATTCCACGGCAATAAAGGCTGTGGAGAAAGTGCTTGAGAGCAACAACATACGCATTCTCGACGAGCGTCATCTCTCTGATGAACAGCAGCATTTCGTGCGCTGCCTCTTCCGGTCGAAGATCTCGGGATTCGTCTCGCCGGTGTGGCTGGGGAAACTCACGGAATTCGCCCGCGAGAGCGACGACCGCATCTATCTTGCCGTCGAGCTATCGGGGCCGTCGAAGAAGACGGATTACGCCATAATCGAACTCCCCGTGGCCACCTGCGGCCGCTTCATACCTATCCCTTCAGAGGACGGGAGCGAGGCCGTAATGTATCTCGACGATATAATCCGTCTCACGCTCCCTATGGTGTTCCCGGGGATGGGCTACACTAATTTCAGAGCCTACTCTTTCAAGTTTACCAAGGATGCCGAGATGGAGATCGATAATGACCTCCACGTGGGACCGCTTGAGAAAATCGCCAAAGCTGTGAAGAGCCGCAAGAAGGGTGCCACTCTCCGTGTGCTCTATGACAGTGAGATGCCCGAGCAACTCCTCTCGCTGCTGATGCGCAAGCTCAAGCTCGACAAACTCGACACGGTGAAACCCTCCGGACGTTATCACAACCATAAGGATTTCATGTCGTTCCCCTCGCAGGGACGTGACGACCTGAAGTACCCCGGCTGGAAACCGCTCGTGAAACCGGAACTGAAACAGCCGGAATCGCTCCTGCAACTTGTCTCGGAACACGACCGTTTCATACACGTGCCCTACCATACGTTCGACTATGTGGTGCGTCTGCTTCAGGAGGCTGCCGTATCGAAGAATGTCAAGGGTGTCAAGATGACCCTTTACCGTGTGGCCCGCAATTCCAAGATAATCGAGGCCCTTATATCGGCTGCCCGCAACGGCAAGAAGGTCACGGCTGTCGTGGAGCTTCTGGCCCGCTTTGACGAGTCGAGCAATATCCATTGGGCCAAGAAGATGCAGGATGCCGGAGTCAACGTGGTGTTCGGTGTGGAGGGTCTGAAGGTGCATTCCAAACTGGTGCTAATCAATATGAAGTCGGGCCGCGACATCGCCGTGGTGGGCACAGGCAATTTCCATGAGGGGAACGCGAAGGTCTACACCGACTATTTCCTCATGACCGCCAACCCCGCCATCACGAAAGATGTGGCCGCGGTATTCAACTTCATAAAACGCCCCTACCAGCCTGCCCGTTACAGGCATCTCCTCGTGTCGCCCAACCATATGCGCGACCAGTTCAAGAACCTTATTGATGATGAGATTGCCAACGCCCGCAAGGGGAAGAAGGCTTTCATTCATATAAAGATCAACCATATCACGGATGAGGAGATGGTGGCGCGCCTCTATGAGGCCTCGAAGGCGGGTGTGGAGGTGAAAATCTCGATTCGAGGGAACTGCTCGCTCGTTACAGGTGTGAAGGATGTCAGCGCGAATATCGAGGCGAGCGGAATCATCGACCGCTATCTCGAGCATTCACGCCTGTTCCATTTCCATGCCGATGGCGAGGATAAGGTGTTCCTCGGTTCGGCCGACTGGATGCCGCGCAATCTCGACAACCGCGTGGAGGTGATCACTCCCGTACTCGACCCCGATATCAAGGCAGATGTAATCAACACCATCCGGTATGCCCTGCTCGACAATACCCATGCGAGGGTGGTCGACGGTTCGGGCACGCTCCGTATGCAGGAGACTGATGCCGGACGACCCTTCCGCTCGCAGGAGGAGCTCTACCTCAGATATAAGGATCAGATTGTGAAACATTAACCCCTAAACCTGTTATTATGACTTTCGCTGCTATTGACATAGGCTCAAACGCCGTACGCCTACTTATAAAGCGCGTCGAGGATGACGACCGCGACAACAAACTCAAGAAACTGCTGCTGCTCCGTGTGCCCCTGCGCCTCGGATTCGATGTCTTCGCCAAGGGGAAGGTATCCGACAAGAAGGGTGAGAATCTCATCCGTCTGATGAAGGCTTACCGTCAGCTGATGAAGATATATTCGGTCGATGAATGCCGCGCATGCGCCACGTCGGCCATGCGCGATGCCGAGAACGGTAAGGAACTCATAAAGGAAATCGAGGATAAGACCGGAATAAGCATCGAGATTATCGCCGGTGAGGAGGAGGCTAAGATTGTCTACAACAATCACGTGGAGTATCAGGACGACCGGTCGGGCAATTTCCTGTATGTCGACGTGGGTGGCGGCAGCACTGAAGTGAACTTCCTCACCGACGGCGACCTCCGCAAATCGATGTCGTTCAATATCGGCACGGTGCGCATCCTCACCGGGAAGGTGAAGGATGAGGAGTGGGCGCGGCTTAACCGTCAGCTCAAACCTATCGTTACCGACTATTCCGACATTGTAATCATCGGTTCGGGCGGTAATATCAACAAGCTATACAAGATGGCCCGCGAGAAGGATGAGGCCACCCATTCATTCAGTGTCGGCGAGCTGGCCCGGCTCTACCATATCCTGAAACCCCTCTCGGTAAAGGAGCGCATGAAGGAGTTCGACCTGAAGTCTGACCGTGCCGATGTCATCATACCGGCCGCCGAGATTTTCCTCAACATAGCATCCGTTACGGGCGCCAGAAGGATAATCGTGCCTGTGATCGGTGTGGCCGACGGCATTATCGACGGCCTGTATGAGAAGTGGCTCGAAAAGAGAGATGACTAACGGGTGTAGAACTCTATCACGCGGCTCAGCGCGCGCTCACACACGGGGCAGAACACAGGATGGTCGTTGTCGCGCATACGGCATGTGGGCACCGGACGGTACACACCCTTCACCATGCACCCTCCCCCTTCATACAGACCTACCTCCGACTTACCGTCAACCATATCCTCCCATTTCGATTTGAAATCGACCTTCGTGGTTATGTTAGGTTCCCAGGGCTCCACATCGAGGGGATAGAAGCCGTTGTCCTCCGACTCGTAGAAATACTCGTCGGCCAACCCGCCGAAGCTGTGGCCGAACTCATGCACGGTTACAGGCCACCCCCGAAAATATAGTCAACACGCAACGTGCTGTCGCAAAACCATTCATTGAATTCCGGCTGCGCGGCAGCGGCGTTCCCCGCCATCAACAGAAGCAGGGCCGCGCAGTGGCGCGTCCACTTCTCAGATCCGCGAGACGTATGCCACCTCAACCTGTTAAAATGCGATTGTATTCCCATATAAGCGTAGATAAAATTCGTTTCTATCTGCAAAAGTAATAAAACAATCGTAATAATAACAATAATTTTGGGAAGTTATGGAAAATAATCGTAACTTTGGCATTTTAAACCAACTATATCTACATGGATTTCATACTTCAGATTGCCGAACGCATCCGCGGACTGCGCGATGCCCTTGACATCGACATAACGGAAATGGCTTCTCAATGCAATATTCCGGTTGATCTATTATCCGATTACGAGAGTGGCGCCACCGACATACCGGTGAGCTTCCTGCACAAGCTCTCATCCACCTATGGCGTCGAGCTTACAGCCCTCATGTTTGGCAGCGAGCCGAAAATGCACTCCTATTATATCACACGCGCCGACAAGGGTGTGAAGGTGGAGCGCACAGGAGCCTACAGCTACCAGGACATCGCCGCCGGATTCCAGCACCGTGCCATAGCCCCCTTCATGGTGACAGTGGCCCCTCATGATGAGACCCATCCCCTCACCCTCAACACCCACGAGGGACAGGAATTCAACATGGTGGTGGAGGGCACGCTTGAGATCACCGTCGACGGGAAGTGCAACGTGCTCTATCCCGGCGACACCATCATCTTCGACTCGGGCAAACCCCACGGCATGCGCGCCCTCGACGGGAGAAGGGTAAAGTTCTTAGCAATCATATCTTAAAGCCAACATTTCAAGAAGCACTTTTATTCAATCATGCTCGAAAAATTTCTTGACAAGACCAAATTCGATTCATACGACGATTTCATGGAGAATTTCCATGTCAACGTCCCTGAAAACTTCAACTTCGGCTACGACGTGGTAGATGCCTGGGCCGAGAAGGAACCCGACCGTCCCGCCCTGCTATGGACCAACGACAAGGGTGAGAAGATACAGTTCACTTTTGCCGACATCAAACGCGGGAGCGACAAGACGGCGGCTTTCCTGCAGCAGCTCGGCATAGGACGTGGCGACATGGTGATGCTTATCCTGAAGCGCCATTACCAGTTCTGGTTCTCCATAATAGCGCTGCATAAGCTCGGCGCCACCGTCATCCCCGCCACTCACCTCCTCACTGAGAAGGATGTGAAATACCGTTGCGACAAAGCCGGCATCAAGGCCATAATCACTACCGGCGACCAGGTGGTGATCGACCATATACAGAAGGCCATGCCGGAGTGTCCCACTGTCAAGGCACTCATATCCACGGGGCCGGTTGTGCCCGAGGGTTGGTATGACTTCAACAAGTGCATCGAGGAGGCTCCTGAGTTCGTACGTCCTGAGGAAGTCAACACCAACGACGATGTGTCGCTGCTCTACTTCACCTCCGGCACAACGGGACAGCCCAAGATGGTGGCACACGATTTCACCTATCCGTTGGGGCATATCATCACCGCCTCTTACTGGCACAACCTCAATGAGAACAGTCTGCATCTCACCCTCGCCGACACCGGCTGGGGGAAAGCCGTATGGGGTAAGCTCTACGGGCAATGGATTGCCGGAGCCAATGTGTTTGTCTACGACTTCGAGAAGTTCGAGCCTGTCGATGTGCTGCATATGATTCAGGACCATGGCATCACATCATTCTGTGCGCCACCCACCGTATTCCGCTTCCTCATACGCGAGGACCTTACAAAGTTCAACCTCTCGACACTGAAATACTGCACCATCGCCGGGGAGGCTCTCAATCCGAGTGTATACGAGGAATGGCTCTCGCTCACAGGCATACGCCTGATGGAGGGGTTCGGCCAGACCGAGACCACTCTCACCATAGCCACCTACCCCTGGCTCGACCCCAAGCCCGGCTCGATGGGGAAGAAAGGTCCGGAGTATGACATCGACCTTATCACGGCCGACGGGCGCAGTGCCGAGGCCGGCGAGCAGGGAGAGATTATCGTGCGCACAGGGGGGCGCAAGCCGCTCGGTCTCTTCAAGGAATACCTGCACGACCCCGAGCTTACGCACGAGGCCCACAACAACGGCATCTACCACACAGGCGACGTGGCATGGCGCGATGAGGACGGCTATTATTGGTTTGTCGGCCGCAAGGATGATGTGATCAAATCGTCGGGCTACCGCATAGGCCCCTTCGAGGTGGAGAGTGCCCTGATGACCCATCCCGCCGTGGTGGAATGTGCCATAACCGGCGTACCCGACGAGATACGCGGTCAGGTAGTGAAAGCCACCATAGTCCTGGCCAAGGATTATGAGAAGCGGGCTGAGGAGGATGGACCCGGTCTGATCAAAGAGATCCAGAATCATGTGAAGCAGGTCACGGCCCCCTACAAATATCCCCGCATCGTGGAGTTTGTGAAAGAACTCCCCAAGACCATCTCCGGCAAGATCCGCCGCGTCGAGATCCGCCAGAAGTAACACCACCTGAAGACCGGCTGCTCTCCGCAGCCGGTCTTGAGTCGCTGTTCCAATCAAATTAAAGAAGCGACGCAAGGTCAAAATACATGACCCTTGTGCGCTTATCCTCATCATCGTTGTTGAGAAACTGATAATTATTCTTGATGTAAAACGGAATGGCGTTCACATAAGCATCCACCGTAACAAAACGGCATCCGGATTTATTGTCCACAATGAAGTAATCCTCAATAAACTCCAATATCTCTTAGTTGACCATCATCTTGATGACGGTTTCATATGACTTTCGGATTTGAGCCCGTTTTTCAGAAGACACTTTGGGGGGATTTTGCAT